>JACPIJ010000016.1 GCA_016188145.1 Candidatus Woesearchaeota archaeon
CCTCGGTGAAAATAGCCAAAAAACCATTGGTCGGATTGGGAACCGTTGGAATCAGCACGGCATCGTAGCTTTTGCCGTCTCTCGCCACAAAAGAATTGGTCAAGAAACCAAAAGTTTTACGCCCTTTTTGTGGATATTCTACTATGACTACACGGCTTTTTGTACGGCCCTTTCTTCTGCCGAGAAAAATCCCGCGCAGCAGCATTCCTGCAACTGTTTCAGGGTATTTGATTGCGTAAACAAGGGAAAGCGTTGAGCCCCAGCTGCCTCCGAACAGAAAAACCTTCTTTATGCTGAGAAATTTCACCAGCTGCCTAATATCACTGACCAATTTCCACGTTGTGTTGGCCTTTAGGGACGCGAACGGCTTGCTCCTGTTGGCGCCTCTCTGGTCGAAGAGGATGATGTTCCAGACCTTTGGGTTGAAGAACCTCCTGCTGTTCACGTCGCAGCCTGCTCCTGGCCCGCCGTGCACATACAAAACAGGCTTTCCCTTAGGGTTGCCGCACAGTTCATAGTACAGCTTGTGGCCGTCTCCAACGTCAATGTAGCCGTGGCGGTAAGGCTTGATTTTTGGGAAAAGCTTGTGCAGTTTCATTAGCTACTCGTTTTTGCAGCTGTGGCTTAAATATCTTTTCCCGCAACAATTAAAAACACAACTGCTATCTTCTTGCCCATGGATTCTGCAGAGAAGAAAGGAAAGCTCGCAGTTAATGAGTTAACCTCAAGCCCTGTAACTAACATAGCCCTTGATACTGTCAAAATTGGAAAACAGGCTTTGGTGTTTGTGGGCACAAGGCAGTCTGCCGAAAAGGCAGCTGAAGAGATAGCTCACCACCTGAAATTAAGCAGCGTAAGCAGCGAAAAGCTCGTTGCTGCATCAGAGGATGCGCTCCATGCCCTTTCAAGGCCGACAAAGCAGTGCGAGAGGCTGGCGAGGTGCATTAAGGGAGGAGCAGCGTTCCACCATAGCGGATTGGTAGCGAAGCAGCGGCAGCTGATAGAAGAAAATTTCCGTAACGGGACCATAAAGATAATATGCTGCACTCCGACGCTTGCAGCCGGAGTGGATTTGCCAGCATACCGTGCGATAATTCGCGACCTTAAGCGCTTTTCTGAGAGAAGCGGCTACGGCTATGGCGGCTCGAACTGGATACCTGTGCTTGAATACCTCCAGATGTGCGGGAGGGCAGGAAGGCCAAGCTTTGACAGCGAGGGCCAGGCAATAATCCTGGCTGATTCTGAATCATTAGAAGAAGAGGTTACCGAGCGCTACATTCATGGCGAGCCTGAGCCGATTTTTTCAAAGCTCGCTGTTGAGCCGGTGCTTCGTACTTATCTGCTTTCGCTCGTTGCGACAAGGTTTGTCGGAAACAGGAAAGAAATCATGCAATTCTTTGCGAAAACATTCTGGGCGCACCAGTTCAAGGATTTCAGGCAGCTTGCGAAAACAATCGAGAAGATGCTTTTGTTGCTTGAGGAATGGGAATTCGTAAGGAGCAGCGGCAACGGCAATAAGGGCACTGATGCGCCCTTATCAACCCTCGGAAGCGGCAACGGATTCACGTCTGCAGCTGAAATGAAAAGCGAAGCTGTAAAGCCAACGCTGCTTCGGGAAAGGGTCGCCCAGCTTTACATAGACCCGCTTACAGCGCATGAGATAATGCTGGGGCTTGCAAAGAGGCCGTTGCCGAAAGAGGGGCTTAATCCTTTCCCGCTGCTGCAGCTGGTATCTTCAACGCTCGAGATGCGGCCATTGCTTCGCGTCAAAGTAAGGGAAGCTGAGGAAATGCAGCAGGCACTTGCAGAATATGCTGAAACCCTGCTTGTTGATGAGCCATCGATGTTTGAGGAGGGTTATGATGACTTCCTTGCGTCTGTAAAGACGTCAATGTTTTTCCAGGAGTGGATTGAGGAAAAGGACGAGGAATACCTGCTTGAGAAGTACGGGATAAGGCCAGGCGAGGTGCACTCAAAGCTCGGCAACGCCGACTGGCTGCTCTATTCTGCCGCAGAAATTGCAAAATTAATGCAACTCCAACAGCTATTGAGGCACATAGCCAAGTTAAGGTTCCGGGTCCAATACGGTGTCAAAGAGGAACTGCTGCCGCTGCTTCAGTTGAGGGGCATAGGAAGGGTAAGGGCGCGAAAACTGTTTGGCAGCAGAATAAAAAATCTTGCCGATGTTAAAACCGCTGATGTAAGTACCCTGACTCAAATACTCGGCAGCGGAAAGCTGGCACTTGACATAAAGCAGCAGCTTGGAGAAAAGGTTGAGGCTGTTAAAGAGGGCAAGAGGAAGGGCCAGATAAACCTCAACGATTACGGCGAGTGAACAATAAACAGCAAAGTATTTAAACGGCCGAAGTTGCCCTTTTCGCATCTGGTTTTTGTTTGTTTAGTCCTGCAGCGCTTTGTTCTGCAGCAGTTCTACATTATAAAGAGGGTTAGATTTAGCCATACGGGAGATATGAGAAAGTTACGGAAACGGTGATTGAGATGGAAATGAAAATGCAGGAAGTGCAGGAAGAGAAGATGCCTTTTGAAGAGATGAAGGAGAAGCTTTCAGACCTCAGGAAGAGGATAATGACGCTTGAATGGGACAAGAGCCACAACCAGCTGAATTCCAGCATGGAAGCCAAGTATGCGCAGATAAAGACAGACTGCGAAGCCTTGCAGAAGAAGGTTGATGGCATCAAAGCCGAAATGAAGGAACGGGATGTTAAAGCGCAGGAAGTAAAGGAGCAGGATGCCACTGCCGCAGTTGCAACCACAGAAGCAGCCACAACCGCAGTTGCTGCTCAACAGGTTAAAGAAGAGGTAAAGTCTTCATAAAATCTTAAGCTTGCCGGTTACTCTGTCTATTTTTTCTTCCTTGTCTGGGCCAACGCCCAGGCAGGTCACTGTGCCCGGCTCCAGGGTTGTGTGGCCGGCATCGGTTATAAGAGTTGAAACAAGCCTCTCACTTCTTGCAAGCGCCTCGTACTTCTTCAGCTCATCCAAGTCAACAACTTTAAGCACAACCTTCTTGCCCCCACCGGAGCGCCACTCATCAACAACGTTTCTGGACGACTTCAGCGCTGCTTCAAGCGAAGCGTGCGCGACCTGAACCGAAAGCTTTCCCTTCGGCAGCTTAAGGTCTGCCCTGACCAGGATAACCTGCTTGTAGCCCATACAGATGCCAATCTTTTGCAGCGGTTAAAAATTTTTCCCTTCTTTAAGTTAGAATTCTAAGCAAGATTGGCGCTATAAACGAGAATACCCAGACGTTGAATATGATGTGCGTAACCACGAACAGCGCTGTCCTGCCTGCATTGCTGCCGAGCAGAAGGTAGCCTGGAGCTATGACGGCATCATAAATTACTGTCATGATTATGCCGGTTGCGGTTATGCTGTTTGTCTGGTTAAATATGTTCTGAGCTGTCAAAGCAACCACGGCTATTCCTATGAAGGAAACAAATGTTGAATATGTAAACCTTTCAGAGAGTACCTCTGCGAGGAAAAGCCCAACCATTCCTACGGCAAGGCCCGGAAGCCTGCCGAAGGCTATTGAGGTAAGCACAAGGCCAAGCATTATGAACTCAACACCAAGGGAAACTTTTATCCACCTGTTGTAGAGCATAGACATTGCACCAATGGCTATGAACATCGCCATAACAACGAGCACTTTTAGGTAGTTCCAGAAAAAGAAAAGAAGCACAATGGCTGCGAGTGCGAAAAGTATTATGAGCCTTTTCTCAATGAGAAATCTGACAAAGGCAGTGAAGTTTTCAAAGCCGGGGATTTTGGAGTGCGCCCATGACGCAACGTCGTTTTTTCTCCTTGAGTCCATGCTCTGACCTTCGTTGTTTTTTGATTGACCTTTCCACATCGCCTATGGCGATGGGACCAGTCGAGCGCACCTCGACTTGGTTTCGCAAAAAGGTCAAAGTGAGCCCGCCGGGATTTGAACCCAGATCAATCGGTTTCTACATCGTTTTTGATCAAACTTTTGTTTGCCCGCAGGCGAATAAAAGTTTGTCCGAAGCCGATCGCACTGTCCGGATTGTGCTACAGGCCCACAAGCTAAGTTAATGACTAATTCTGGCTACTATTTAAAGCTATTTTATGAAAAAAAGAAGCGGCAGATTACACAACAATTCCCTTCACAAGCTCCCCAAGCAGTGAGAAGATGATGAAATTGAACGGAACGTTAATGAGCACAAACGCGATGAGCTTGAACCTCAGTTCGGCATCGCTCTGGAGCGCGTAAAGGGGCTGGGCAACGGCATTATAAAGCAGGCTCATCAGCAGCCCCAATGTGACTATGTCACTAGTTGGGAAAAAAGCTGAGGTGAATCCCACAATGGCTCTCGCCGGTATGTAGCCGACTATGAATGCGTCAATGCCTGAATTAAACACCTCTGCAATGAGCGTCACGACCGCGCCAAATACTGCCCCTGCCACAGGCCCATAGGCAAGGCCTGCCATCACTGTGCTGAAAGTTACCAGCTCGACAGCTGGGGGAACTCTCATGTACCTCTTGTAGATGGTTGACAATATCCCTATTGCTGCGAGCAGGGCAAGAATAATAATGTCTTTCACGTAGTGCCCAAAAAAGAACAGCAGCAGCAGGCCTGCTATAAAGCCCAAAACCAGAGGCCTGTTCTTCTTTTCAAACAAAAATGAAAGGCTATGAGCTAACTTGCCTGGACTCGGCAGGCTTTTCCATTTTTGAAGATGCAAGGCTATTCCCAAGTTCCCCCTTCAATCTGCCCAATCTGGCTTTTCGGCTGTAAAGAGCGGCAACAGGATATAAACCTATCCTATCTAAAATATAAAGAATTTAAACCAGCTTCCCAAGAATTGTAAACAACGGCTCTCCCAGGAACTTGAATATCAGGAAGTTCAGGGGAATGTTCAGGCTGCCGAAGTAGAACGATTTGATGCGCTTTTCAACGTCTGTCAGGTAGTAGTAAACCGGCTGCTGCAGTGCGTTGTAAAGTAAGCTCATCAGCAGGCCAAGCAATGGTAGGCTGCTGACCGGCCCTGCCCCATTGCCATAAAGCCATGGCGCGACAAAGGCTGTGGCAATCCTTGGAGGGATGTATGTTATGCTGAAGGGGTCCAATGCCTGTGCGGCGATTTCGGATGTTATGCTTACTACAAGCGCGTACAAAGCTCCAACTCCGGGGCCGTAAAAGATGCTAACGGCAACCACAGTAAGCGTTATCAGCTCAAAGGCAGGAGGGGCCTGGAATACCCTCTTGTAGAATGTTGAAAAGGTGGCTGCCAGGCCAAGAACTGTTATTATGATAAAGGTCTTGACCTGTGCCGTAAACAGCATTAACAGGAGAATAAAAGCAAATGAGAAGATTACCAGGCGCTTGCGCCTCAAAACGCGCTTGTAAAGCGAAACCAGCCATGATTTTACCATTATAAAAAGAGTTAAGGTATCATAATCCAATATAAACTTTTTTGTTATTGCGACTACTGCGGAAAACGCCTTGCAACCCAAATATTTAAATACGCCCCGCGGCTGATTCAGTAGCGGTAACAATGGTCAACGCTAAAAACAAGAAAGCAGCTGCAGCCGAAGACAAAACAGGCAATGCAGAAAAAAAGACGCTTGGTATTACTGTAAAGAAATCCGAAGATTTCTCAGAGTGGTATACGCAGGCAGTTGCCAAGGCAGAGCTGGCAGACTACACAAAGGTGTCAGGCTGCCTAGTGCTCAGGCCTTATGGCTACGCAATATGGGAAAAGCTGGTCAAGGAAGTTGACAGCAGGCTCAAGAAAATGGGAGTCCAGAACTGTTACTTCCCACTATTCATACCTGAGAGCCTTCTCAAAAAAGAGGAGCAGCACGTCAAGGGCTTTGCTCCCGAAGTGGCATGGGTTACGCATGCAAGCGATACTAAACTTGACGAGCGGCTCGCTGTCAGGCCGACTTCCGAAACAATCATGTACGACTCTGTTTCAAAGTGGGTGAGGAGCTGGCGCGATTTGCCGCTAAAGCTGAACCAGTGGAACAACGTTGTAAGGTGGGAATTCAGGCACCCAACGCCATTCATAAGGACAAGAGAGTTTTTGTGGTGCGAGGGACATACAGCCTTTGCCACGAAAGAGGAAGCCGAACAGGAGATACAGGACATAATGGCATTGTGGAAGGAAATAACAGAGAACTGCCTCGCACTTGCAGGATTGCCTGGAAGGAAGAGCGAGGCAGAAAAGTTTGCAGGGGCGGCAGCGAGCTACAGCATTGAATATTTCCTGCCGAATGGCAAGGCAGCGCAGGGCCCTGATGCGCACTTTGACGGCCAGAACTTTGCAAAGGCGTTTGAGATAAAATTCCTGAACAAGGACGGCAGGCACGACTATGCGTGGCAGAACACGTGGGCAATAACCACTAGGATGATTGGGCTTTTAGTCATGACGCACGGAGACGATTACGGCCTGGTGCTGCCGCCAAAAATAGCCCCGATTCAGGTAGTGATTGTTCCAATTATTTTTGAAGACTCCAAAAAAGAAGTCCTCGCTGCAGCGGCGAAGATTAAAGAAGAGCTGGAGAAAGAAAACATCGCTGCCGAGCTGGACGACCGCGATACTTACACCGCAGGGTGGAAATTCAACGAGTGGGAACTGAAAGGAGTGCCTGTCAGGATAGAGGTAGGTCCAAGAGACCTGAAGCAGAAGCAGGCAGTGCTGTTCAGAAGGGACATTAGGACTAAAGAAAGCGCGAAGCTGGCAACAACAGCAGTAGCTGTTAAGAAGGCGCTTGACGAAATACAGCGCTCCCTCTACCAAAAATCCAAGCGGCAGCTGGAAAGCAACGTTGTCGCTGTCAAAAACGTGAGCGGAATCGCTGCAGCCGCCAAAAACAAAAAGCTTGCCAAAGGATTTTTCTGCGGCAGTGCAAAGTGCGAGGAAAGAAAGAAAAAGCAGCTGTGTTGTTTGTGGAAAAGAAGGAACTGTAACGTATTTTGGGAAGGCTTACTGACTCTTTTTCTTAGTTTATGGCTTCTTTACCGAAAGGTTTAAATAATACGTAATACATTTATGATTTTTGTATGACGTTTGTGAGCGATGCCACTTCGCTGATACTCCTGGCAAAGGTTGGCCTGTTGGAAATGTTTGTAGTCAGAAATAATGTTGTAATGCCGCCAAAGGTATATGACGAAGTTGCCAAAGGGAAGGATAAAGGCAGGCTTGATGCCTTTTTGGTAGAAAGGCTTGCGGCTGAAAAGACGCTCAGTATAAGCTTGGCTGATAAAGAAACTAAAGCAAAAATAGAGAAACTATTCAACATCAGGGGTGGTGAGCTTGAGGTTTTGGCTGTTTCGCTTGCTGGTAGCAAAACGGTTTTGACTGATGATAAGAAATGTCTGGCTGCAGCAAAGGCCTTGAAGCTCAATTTCATCACATCCTTGGACGTAGTTGTGGCATTGTACAGGAGAGGCGTTGTAAGCAAGGAAAGGGCCATAGAAGCTATTGAAAGCTTGGAAGAATACGGCTGGTATTCCAAAGATGTAATTAAAAGCTACAAGGAGGCAGTAAAATGATGAAGAACGTTTCAATAAGGCTGCAAAAAAAGTTTATGGAAGAAGCTGAAAAACTGGCTAAGCTTGAAATGGTTGACAAGTCGGCTATAATAAGGGAAGCGCTGGAGAAAGGCTTTGCCGAGGTTAAATTGAAAACGGCAGTTGAGCTGTTTAGCGAAGGCAAGGCGTCAACAAGCGAGGCTGCCGAGGTTGCAGGATTAAGCGTTGGAGAACTGATGGATGAACTCGTAAGAAGGGGCGTAAAATCCTCTACAACTGCGGAGGACTTGGCTGGCAGCCTGAAAACCGCATTAAAATCTGTAAAGTAGTAATTGCGAGGCATTCCTCTCTTATACAACTATGAGTGGGCTGCTTTGTGTGCGGCAAAGAAGGCGTTACGAGCTGGTTTGGGAAGGCGTACTGATGCGGTTTTTGCCCAAGCCCCAACTGGACAAGGCGTTTTCCCAGTAACACAACATTTGAAACTACTCAACAGTAGTCATAAATAGAAAGATTTAAATACTGGTGCTGGTTTCTTAGTTTCAACTATTGAATAGTAATAAAAGCAATAAAAACATTGGCGAGGGTGAGACGAAAATGGTAATGAATTGGTTTGGCGGAAGGCAGCAGGCACCACAGGGCCCTACTGTTGAGCAAGGCATACAGGCAATGGTTGAAGGAATTCTTATGGCTGTGGATCACGTTGCGGCCAACGGCCAGAACGTTACCAATGTTGCGAACGCGCCTTATTGGAATGTAACCTTACCACAACCAGCGAACTACCAGCCAACTAACGGCAGTGTAGTTACAGAACAAAACAGCGAGGTCTATCACCCCCAGCAAACGATAATTGTGCCTGAGGCAAGAAGCGCTTTCAGCCCTGCTGCGTGGAATACTGCGTCGCAAAATGCTGAAAATACGGCAACGCAGAGCCTTGACACGCTCGTTATTCAGCCCAGAGGCAGTATTGCAGATGCGCTGACAAGAATTGCTGACGAAGCAGGGCTTAGGCAGATGGGCGCCCAGCAGGCTATGCAGACAGTGCAGCAGCTTGTTGGCACGCTTAACGCTACAGGCAACATGAGAACAACGCTCAGGCCGAATGAGCTGTATAATACGCTTAGGCTTTTTACAAACCTCATTGAGTTAATGAGGCCACAGGCAGCGGTGGGCGCCCAGGCGCAGCAGGCACACCAGTTTCTGTTCGCTGACCTGCAACAGCGTCTGGCAACTAACCAGTTTATGGCGCAGAGAACGCAGCCAGTTCAGTATCAGCTGCTTGCCCAGACAGCAGCTGCAGTCGTACTCGCTCAGTATGCCATACGCTGAGCATTTTTTTATTTTTTAATTAAAGGTGCATTAAAAAATGAGCGTTGGAGAACACATTGTAGGGAGCAATCTGGTTGCTGCCAGAGTGCTGAACGTTCTTGACGGGCAGAACCATTACCAGAATACCCTGACCGCTGAAGTCTCCGACAGGGGGCTTGAAATAATCATAGCAGAAGCCCGCGGGCCTTTCCATCCCAACACGGCAGCTGTAATGCAGCAGGCGAACCAAGCGGCGCAGGCACAGTTTAATGCTGCTATGCAGCCTGCTCAGCATAGAAGGCAGCAGATTGGGCACTTCCTTGGGCTGATAGAGCAGGTCATGACAGGCCCTGCAGACCAGACAGCTTACGGCCAAATCCAGCAGCACCTCAATGGGCTGCGAAGAGTTGGAGCGGTTGATGTTTCTATAAATTACGCTGCTGTTCGCGCAGACAACACCAGGCTCAGGCACGAGGCTATGCAGCTGGCTGGCCAGGGCGAGTCGGCTGCTGACTTGGTTGTGCAATACCTTGATGAGGCTTTGCAGCTAGCAACAACAACTCGTGGCTTAGGACCATTTAGGCGGTCAGTGTCTGTTACTGGTATAGAAAGGAACGTAAGGGATTACTTTTTCATCCACAACCTTCTCAGAGGAGGGGAAGGGTGGGGTTATGTGATGAGAGAGTCCGGATGGCTTTTGCTTGATGGCGGAAAAGACCGTGAAGCTCTGGGAGAACTTTTAACAGCGGTTCATCTAGGTTATAATGACCCTGCTGTGAAGCTTGGCATAGCAAAGGCACGTGAAGGCCTTCACGAGTTAGACGGGGCTATTGATGCTTATAATGCTGTACTTGAAGACATGCCTGTTGACCAAGAAGCAAACGCTGCATTGGCAAGGCTTTACGGGCAAAAGGCAGCACAAACGCGCAGAAGCGTTGAGGGCTTGATTGTGCCTCACGATGACTTATCAAGTGCTAGAAGCATGTTGACAGCGGACAGTATAGAGGCAGCTAACATTTCAAACGGGCAAAAGGCTTCGCAGCTTTACGTGCTTGCAGTTGCTTACCTCTGCACAGTTCCTAAGCACGTGGACTCTGCAATCGAGTTGTTACAGCGCTCTTTAGCCATAGAGCCTAGGAAAGAAACATTGTCGTGGCTTGGAGAAGCCCATAGCAGGTTAGCGTAATCTTTTGCTTAGTGCTTAGTTTGCAGCGAAACCAAATCCCGTCATATTCGAAGATTTTTTCTTAAGTCAGCACTTGTTTGCGTCAGCCTCGATCCAAGGCCTCGTTTTTTCACTGTTAGATTCATTAAAACATTTTCAAGCCTTTTATACATAATTGCTGCTTTTTTTATTCTGTCGTCTACGTTTCTAATTCTTTTGAGTAGGTCTTGGACTGGCGGTATGCCGTGCTGCTTTGCACTGCCCATTTGCAGCAATGAGTTAAGCTGCTGCACGATAGAATTCAGCTGCGGCCTTCTCAGCTGGCCCATTTTGGCAAGTGACCTCATCTCTGCCATTATATTGCCCAAGTCGTTTATCTCTGTATTGGTAGCGCCTTCCAACGCCTTTAGCTGCTGCTCAACAGATAGTAACATAGCCTTTTTGTCACTCTCAAGCTGTTTGAACTCCTCTGCAACTTTCTTTAGTTCTCTAATGTCACTTTCAGCCTGAGCGTTAAGACCAGCTTTATGGTCATTAATAAATCTGTTAATATCGTTACTCAAAAGAAAGGTTAAATCGCCCCCAATTTTTTCGACCCTATTATTTGTCTGCAAAGCTGCTAGCGTATCTTTTATCTCTGTAAGCAGCTGCTGGCGCTCATCTCTGGCAAACCTGTCAGCAGCCTGAACGCGCTTGAAAACACTATTAACATGTTCAGAATATTTTTTCCTCAAATCATCAACCTGCCCCCTGGTTTTCTCGCTGTATTGCCCGGCCTGGACCTGTTGCATGATGGTTTCGAGCTCCATCTCAACCTTTTCAGCTTCCTCTGCAAGCTTGATAGCCTTTTGAAGCTCGTCCCTGAACTGCTGCTCATCCTTAATCTCACCCTTACCAAGGCGCTTTGCGAACTCGTCAAGCCTTGTTTCGTACTGCTCAACATTGGCTATCTGGCCTGCTTCTGCCTCTTCGACCCTCCCGAACTTTTTGTGAAACTGCTCAGCAGCTGTTTCCTTCCCTTTCTCGAGTAAGTCCTGCTCGCCCTTCATGTTGCCCATGAACCCGCCGCTGAACATATGCTTTATGCCTTTGACTATGCTATAAATCAGGCCTATCGCTGCTATCGGAAGCCCTATCTTAAAAACGCTCAGCAGCAGCGAAGCGCCAGAATTATTCTGCGCCATAACTTCCAGCGATTTCATCACTTCACTGCCGTGCATGGATATGAAAGTGTAAGTTGTAAGGAAGCCGAAGGAAAATGCAGGCACCTTGTCAGCGCCCATGCCTTTGGCGAAGTTGTAGACCAGGGCTCCCAGCACAAAGCTCAACAGGAACAATGCAAGAGGCGCCAGGTTGGCGAGCCTAGCTCCTGTTCGTAGCTCATAAACGATTAGTGAGCCTGCCAGGATAGACCCTACGACAATGCCCAGCCTGCCTTTCTCATCGCCCATTTTGCCTTTCAGAGCGAACTGGCCTATGCTGATGAAAAAGAACGCATACGCAAGCAGGTCAAGCCACCACCAGTTATTATCGTAAAAGTCAGGGCTAAGGCCTTTAAAAGGCTCAAATGCCTGCTCAAAGATGTTTGCAGCACTGGCAACCTGCACTAAAACCAGCGAGAAAACCAGCAACAACAACAACTGTTTTTTGTTGAGCCTGTTAAAATTCATTTTTTTGCGCACCAATTTTTTTTTGCAGTTTAAATGTAATGAAGGCATTGCCGAAGTTGAAACTTAAAACCCCTGCGTTCCGCCATAGAGCAGCAGCGCACCGGTTACGACGTAAAGCACGTTAACAATAGTTGCTGCAAGGGCCGGGAGGCCGAAGCCGATAACATTTATGCTGTTCAGCAGCGGAATCAGTCCTATGGCAAGGAGGACGATGGCCATTACGAAAGTTGCCGGCCTGAGCATTTGGCTCATGCCCATTCCCATGCTCATGCCCTCAGAGATGGCATCCCAGAGCAGGATTACTGCGCCGATTATGCTTAACACATAAAGCACTAGGCTCGGCAGCGCGGGTATGGTAAAGCCGATAACCTTGAACTGGTTGAGCAGTGGGATAAGCCCAAAAGCCAGGAAAACAACGCCGAGAAGCAGGCTTATGGGCTTCCTGGGGCCTCCCATCATCATGCCTTGGCCTTTCTTCCCAAAAAGCGCCTTCATTGCACCTTCAGCTACGGAAAACACAGTTCACACACCTCTTAAACGCACTTTCCTTGCTTCTTCACAACTTATGTTTTTAAATGTTTCGCAGCCCTTCGGGTTTTGGCATTACCAAGTATCAACCACAATGTTTGGAATGTTCCTGAAGTCTTTAACATTTCTCGTTACCAGCATGCAATTGTTTGCCTTGCTGATGCTGGCAATCATGAGGTTTGCTTCTTCAGTCTGCATTCCCTTATCTTTCAGCAGAGCAAAGTCTTGTCCAAATAATGAGCAGCTTAACTTATCCTGCGTGTAAAGACTTACACTTTCAAGAAACGCATTCACTTGTGCAATGCTTTGTTCCTTATTAGAAGACAAAAACGCGCCCTTGTAAAGCTCGCAAAGTGTTATAGTTGTTATAGCGAATCCTGTCCCAAGGCTTTTAACGTACTCTATTTTAGACTTCAGGCGTGGATCCTTGCCTCTAAAAATGTCTATGACAAGATTTGTATCAAGGCAATACATCAGAACTTTACCGTCCTTAGCTTAAATTTCCTCCTATCATCGTAAATCATCTTTTCAATTCGGTCAAGTTCTTCTCTGCCTCCCGTCCATTTTCCCCAAGAGTCCATTATGTCCCTTTTGGTTGTTGAGGCTATCTTGTTAACCACGTCAGAAAAAGATTCCCCTTCTTTCTTCGCAGCCTTCAACCTGCCGTAAGCATCGTCGGAAAGCGAAATAACCCTAGTCATAGCTGTATGCATGCATGTATATAAAACTTGCGGTTTTGCGCAGGTTTTCGCCAGCGTCAACTTCTGCACCGCACTTGCGCCAACCAAAAGTTTTTATATTCTTACATTTCTTATAAATAAGAATCTGATAAGAATCTGGATGATTAAAGGATGGAGGCGTTAAAATGGAGTTGCTGGAGATAAAGAGTGCGAAGATAACGGAAAAAGGGCAGATTGCAATTCCCAAAAGCATAAGGAAGCTTGAAGGGTTCCGTGAGGGCTCAAAAGTGGCAATACTGGCGTTTAAGGACAGGATCGAACTGAAGCCGATGAAGCAAATCACCAAAACCGCACTAACTGCCCTCGCAAGCGAAAAAGTGCTTGCAAAGGACTGGAACACAGAAGAGGAAGATGAAGCGTGGAAAGGCTTGTGAAGGGCGACGTAGTTGTTGTGCCGTTCCCTTTTTCTGACTTGAGCGCTTCAAAGAAAAGGCCTGCGCTTGTAATCACTGTTCTGGCAGGCAATGATGTTATTCTTTGCCAGATAACCAGCAAAGCAAGATTCGACGGCTATACGATAACCCTTGCCGGTGCAGATTTTGAAAAAGGGCGGCTTAATGTGCCAAGCATGATAAGGCCAAACAGGCTGTTTACAGCAGACGAGTCAATAATCCTGTACAAGGCTGGTTCGCTTAAGCGAAAAAAAATCACGGAGGTTGAAGAAGCTGTAATCAGAATTATAAGGAGTTAACGAGGTTCCTATGCATTTCATTACAGCAGCAGATGCCAAGCTAAAAAAGCGAAAGCCGGATAGCCACAAGGGCGATAACGGCCGCGTTTTGGTTGTTGCAGGCTCCATTGACTACGTTGGAGCTGCTTACCTTGCCGGCAGGGCTGCTTTCCGTTCTGGGGCTGATGCCGTTGTTGTTGCAGCCCCTGAAAAGGTTGCCTGGGCCATTAATTGCCTTTCCCCGGATTTCATTACGAAAAAGTTCAAGGGAGATTTTTTCACAACAGCCGCAATCAAGGAAATTACAGGGATGAGCAAAAAGTTTGACGTAACGCTGATTGGCAACGGCATTGGAAAAAGTTCTGAGACACTTAAATTCGCTGCAGCAGTCTGCACGAAGATAAAAGGCCCAAAAGTGATAGATGCCGATGCAATTGCTGCCGTGAGGATTCAGGATGTACAGAACGCGATGTTCACCCCACACCATGCGGAGTATGACTTGCTGCTGCGAAACAGCAACTGCAGTGGTGAACTAAGGCGGGTTCGTGGCATCATTGGCAGCAACATCCTGCTTGTGAAGGGATACAGCGACGGAAAAGGGCGGCACATCGATGCGGTAATATCAAAAAACAAGGTTGCATACAACAGGACCGGCAACGCTGGCATGACGGTTGGAGGAACCGGAGATGTCCTGGCTGGTTTGGCTGCGGGATTATTGGCTCAGGAAAAGGATTCGTTCAAAGCGGCAGCTGCGGCAGCTTACGTGAACGGCAAGGCCGGGGATTTGCTGCTGCGGAAGTACGGCTGGGGGTTCACCGCCACTGATTTGGTTGAGAAGATTCCTGAGGTTTTGAAGCAACTGTGGAAAAGAAAAACGCCAAGAAAATCAATGTTTGGGCGATTCAGGAACCTGCCAGAATTCAAGAGGGAGGAAATTGACCGTTTTGGTTGATTCCTGGGCGTGGATAGAAAGCGTTAAATTTTTAGCATAATTTACTTAAAATTTTAGTAAAATTTATAAATACTAAGATTTTTAGTAATATTATGAGTGAAACGACTGTAGTGACGCGGGGAAGCCAGATAACCCTGACAAAGGAAATCAGGGAAAAGGCAGGCATAAGGGAAGGCGACAGGGTAGTTCTCAACGTAGTTGGCAGCACAATCGTTGTAGCAAAGAGGGACCCCTCTGTTTTCGACAGAGTTGGGAGGTTCCTGCCTGACAATTTTGAAGAAATTCTCAAAAAAACGCGCACAGACGACAGGGAGCGGCTAAAGCGCCTCGGCATAATCTGAAATTAAGAAGCGGTGATTAAACGTTGAGGATAGTGCTTGATTCAACAGTATTGATAGATGTTGAAAGGAAAAACGAAGAGGCACTTGAATTAGTAAAGAGCATGCTCGCAAACAACGAAGAGCTTATCGTAAGCGCAGTTACAATTTCAGAGGTTCTCACTGGCGTATACTACATGGGCAAGCGGGAAAGCCTTTTGGATGCGAAGGCTGTTTTAGCCCAATTTTCGCCCGTGCCATTAGACGCCGAAGTAGCAGACAAAACAGCACAGTTTGCGGCATTTTTATTGAGGAATGGCAGCCCCATAGATTTCAAAGACGTCGCAATAGCCGCAACATTTACAGTTACAAAATCAGATTTCCTGCTGACCCAGAACAAGAAGCACTTTGAAATAATTCCGGAGGTAGGCGGCAAGGCCCGCACTGTTTTGGAATTCAGGAAAATCTACCGATAGTATCCAAAAGTAAAACATTTATATATCAGTTTATTCTTTAGTATACTGGTAAATTAGTTAGATGACTGCAGTTAGGCGACTACGGGCGACTGCAGAAACATAATGTTCCAAGAGTGATTTCAAAAGAGGAAAGATGGCAGACGAGGCGCTGTTAAAGAAGTTTAATTTTGGCGAAGAGGAATCCGCCGAGCTTGTCAGCGGCGTACCTGAAAAAACAGGCTATCCCAAGTCCAGCTTCAGGTATAACATCGTGGTTGAGGCAATCAACGCTTACATTGAAGAGGCTTACTTCTGGACCATTGACCAGCTTAAGCTGGGAGCAAGCTTCAACAAGTTTGTCAAGATAACAGACATCCATGCCGCTTCCGAGCAGTCAGCCTTCTTCGGGGTATCTGAGCAGCGCCTTGGCCTGCAGCAGGAAAAAGCCTCGGGATACCTGAGGGGAATAAGCGAGATGCTAAAGGCCCTGTTCCAAATAGTGAGGGAGCTTAGGGTAATTGATGAGCGCCTTGGCTATTACAGGCACACGTTTGAGCGAAAGGGTGAGGAAGAGACTGTTGGTTCTGAAATCACGCTGAAAGGCGTCTGGGTTGACATGGTTGAAGGCGGCACGAAAAACGCCGCTTCTGTTTACGGCCTTGCCCAGACTGTCGGTTTTTCTGTCCTGCCTGACCTGTTTTTCAGGATAAGGGCTAACGATGCCGGAGGCCATAAGGTAAAGCCAGAGGAGTATGATGCTTTCGTCAAGAGAGTGGTTGAAGACGTTGACCAGTCAGTAAACAAGATGGAAGGCTTCAACGAAAAAGTCAAGGAGGTTGTCAAGAGGAAACTGACCCAATATTACATGTGGAAGCTCCGCACTTTTAAGGAGCTTGACGCGAGGAGGAAGTTCACAATAAAATACCTGAGGCAGCATTACGACACCATAAAGCTCTACATGGGCTGGATAAAGCCCTACCTGAGGAACATAATGAAGCTGCAGATGGCGGAGAAACTGATTGAGAAGGACAAGGCATACGAGCTCATTACTGCCTTCGAAGGCTCCCTCATTGAAATAGAAGTGTTGTCTTACAAGCACAGGCCAGGCAACAAGTTCCACCCCTGCGTGCTGCTCAACATTTTCTACAGGACAGCACCATCACTTACCTACGTCCAGGAGGGCTACCAGCGAGGGCCTGCTCACACAGGCAAGTTTGACATGACACTGAGAGGGTATGTGTGGAGCGATGAGCAGATAAAGAACTACATCAGGATGAAAGAGGAGGAAGACCTCAAGATGCTCAGCATTATTAACGATGACATAAAGGCTTCAATGGACGCCCTGGGCGATGAGCTTAGGCAATACCTGAGAGAGGCAGGTGAAACCTTTCCTGAGGACGAGGCCAAGAAAGCCGAGGAAGAAAAAGAGAGGAAGGCTAAGCTGTCAAACAGCCCGCTAGAGCCATTTATTGGGGTGTTCAGCGGTGTCAAGGACATCGTAACATCCTTTGGAGGAGGCATACGGCCTGCCGGAAAGCAGAGCCTGAAAAAGCAGCTTACTCACGGCAAGAGCGATGTTAAGCTTGTGCTTGAGATTGATGCCGCGAAAAGTGAGCTTAAGTCGGCAATTTACGGTACCTACCACAACTACAAAAAGATGCACGGCATGCTGACTTGGTAATGAGGGTTGATAGGGGCGTGTAGATTGCCGTTGAGGGTTGATAAGGGCGGCGTAGAGCTGCCCTTATTGCATAAGTTTTATATTCGCTTCAGCATACTTAAATCAACCGTAATGCCAGAATCTGTTGATGAGCTGAAGAGGCTTAGCCCGCAGGAAAGGATTAAGCGCCTCAAGGAGCTTGAAGAGGAACGCAAGAAGGAGATTGAGCAGGCAGAGGAGCTTATCAAGGAAACTGTTCGCGAAATAGCTGATGCAGAGGAGAAGAAGAGGATACCAATACCGCAGGCAAAGGCAACAGACCTGTCGTCAGCCCTTGCGACTTCAGAAGAAAAAGAGCTTGTTGCGACCCACCACTTATTAGCGGCAGAGGGAACAGCAGCAACCACGGCAATAACTGCTGCTACTGCAACAGCACCATCATCACAACAGCAGCAGAAAAGCCTTGAAGAAGTTGCCACAGAAGAAGCAAGGGAGCAGCAAAACCTTTTTGCCGAAAAAGGTTTATCAAAAACGCAGCAAATGCAGGGGCTTCAAAAACCCGAATACGCCATCGGCACAGAACAGCAACGCCCGGCGTTTGGAGAGTACCTTTCAAAGTCGCAACAGGCAGTAACTGGAGGCACGCCGCCTAGCAGCAGCGAACTCGAGAAGATTACGGAAATTTACAAGGATAGGGCAGTAACAGGCGCAGAGGCAGGAGACGCGCAGCAAAAATACTTCGGCACGCACCAGCAGGTAACCGGCGGCTACGAAATGGCAAAAAGAGAGCAGGAAGAGAAAAAGGAGCAATCAGATTTTTACAGGCGCAAAGCCGGAGGTCCCGCATGACCTTTTTATTCGCTGCAGCTCATAAAAACCCAAGTCGAGCAAAGCTCGACTGGGCGCAGTCGCTGAAAAGCGACTTGCGGCTCAACCAAAAAACGGTGATAAAATGATTTTCAACCAAAGCTACTACACCGCGATGGACAGGGGCTACTACATGCCACTGCAGGAAGGACAAGGATTGCCTGGCGAGAGCCCTTCAGACATTCCCGAAATCGGGATAAGCCCAAAGGACATCGGCGTTTCTGCCCATCCGGGACAGGACCAGCTGCAGCAGGTCAAGGCAAGGATATTCCAGGGTGCGAGCAAAGTCGAACTCGGATTTTTTGGCAGAGGAAAAGGCAGCTTTCAGGGAGGCAACACAACTCCAGAAATGTACGGTAAGGAGGAGCGCATTGATATCCGCGAGCTTGCCAAGGTAAACAAGGTCCAGATAACAACCCACGCAACAACCGCAGCGGGAAGCCTTGCGGGCATGGGGCAGCAGGGCTTTGACGAACACGTTAGGGAACAGGCTTTGCATGAGATAGAAAGGGCTGTTGACTTTGCAGCCGACGTTTCCAAGGGAGGAGCCATTGTTGTGCATGCCAACGAGTTTCCGAGGGCCATATTGCCTGTGTGGGGAAAAGAAGGATTTTCAGCGTATCCTGAAGAGGAGAATAGGGCAGTGTTTCACCTTGTTGATCAAAGAAGCGGGCAGATGGTGCCGGTGAGAAAAAACGAGATTTTCTATGAGCCAAAATACCGCAACCACCCGGATGACCCTGAGAACTCTTGGCTGAGCATAACCGGAGAAAAAATTCCGAAAACCACGCGCGATTCCAACCTTCTGTTTGAGCGCGTGCCAGAGGTTGTGTACAACGAAAAAGGCGTTCCAACGTTTACCCCTGTGTCCGTTACTTGGAAAGAAATTGAGCGACGGGCTGAACGGTTTCGGCAAGATGCAGAGCATGATCCGAAGCTCACACCTGAGCAGCGGGCTGAACGCATTGCAGATGCCACGCCTGAAAAGCTCTTCTACCAAATCCAGGCCGAAAACCAAATAGCGCAGTTGCGCGGCAGCTCACTGTTCTACGGCCGCCTCTACAAGGACTACGAAGACGACCTCAAGAAAGCGCAAGCGGCATATGAATTCTACAAGAAGCTCGATGAGTCGCTGCCTCCAAGCGAAAAGTGGAAAATACGGCAGCAAATCCGCGGCATGAGAACAACCTCCGATGTCTTCATCCCGCCTGAGGTCATTAATCCTGTGGAATACCTTGAGCACGAGGTCCATAGCCTCCAGAATCAGCTCAGGCAGATGCATCAATCATCGTCATCAGCAGACGCGCAAGTGGCACAGCAGCGCGAGACGCTGCAGAACCTTAAGCCAATAAAAGAATACGCCCTTGGCAAAACCGCAGACACAGTCGCCAGGGCAGCCATTTACACGTGGGACAAGGAAAACCACCTCCGCAAGGAAGTAGTCGGGGCAGAGAAGATGGAAAGGCCGCTGTTTGTTGCCATCGAGAACTACTTCCCCGAGGTTTATGGAGGCCACCCTGACGAGATTAAGGAAATAGTGCTTGAAGCCAGAAAAGCCATGATAAAAGAGCTCACTGATGAAAGAAACCGCGGCAAGTATGGTGATATCGGCGTGGAAGAAGCTGATAAGATAGCTAAGGACCACATCAAAGCAACCTGGGACACAGGCCACGCTTTCATATGGAAGAAATACTTCAAGGGCTCTGATGAAGAGTTCAAGCAGTGGTACCTGGAAAAGGCAAAGATGTGGAAGGAGCAGGGCATCATGGGCCATGCCCACATCTCAGACAATTTCGGCTGGGAGGACGAGCACGTCATACCGGGGCAGGGCATCGCGCCAATAAAGGAATTCATCTCGCTCATAAGGGACAAGGTTGACAAGGGAGAGATTGACGTGATAGTAGAGCCAGCCCACCAGGACTACAGGGCATTGCTTGGAGGCTGGAGGGTTTTCGGCTCGTCAATCTACGGCACCTCATTTGGGAAAAGGGACAGCTGGGTTGATGTGGAAAGAAGCTACTTCGGCAGAACCGCTCCTCCATACTTCCTCTACGGCGAGACAGCGCCTGACCCTGAAAGCTGGACTCTCTGGAGCGGGCAAAGGCTGGAGTAGAACAGTTCAAACTATTTCACAAACTCGACATTATCCAGCCTTTCAAACTCCCTGTCGCCTGTCAAAAACTTTACCTTAAGCTTTTTGGCCAGCACATAACCGATGCAGTCGACATACGACAAATTGGAGCTTCTCGACTTTGCCTTTAGTTCAGCCCTCATCGCCGCAGCTTCCTTCAAACTTTCATCACTAATGCCTATACAAAAATCCTTGAAATGTTCGAATGCCATCTCCGCATATTTTAAGCCCTTCAGTTTATAGTAATTATGATAAAGCTCCATGAGGTTCAGCTTCGTGGTAACAATGCCTACATCGGCTGAAAAGTTACGGTAGCTTTCGCTGCCTTCCTCAATTTCCTGAAGTGCATAAGTGTCGAAGAAGTATTCTGTCAATCCTTACCCCATCCTTCCCTTGCCATATCCTTGAATTTCTGGCCACTCATGCCGGTTTTTATGCTGCCAAAAACCTTTGAGAGATCTGCTTTCTTTATAACAATGGGAAGGGATAAAACATCACCCTCCTTTATGTTCTGCATCGCAACAAGCTCCCTCGGCAGGACTATGCCGAGAGAATTTCCCCATTTCCTTACTACTGTTTCAGCTTCCATAAAAAGCATTTAGATGAGCTTATTTATATAATTTTTGGTTATACTGAAAATTATACGAAGAACCTTATACCTGTTCCAAAATTCTTACGGCTTTCCCTCCAAGCGCCAGCAGGAACGGTGCCAGCTTCGGGCCCCGCTCCTTGTTCAGCAAAACTAGGTAAGCTGCCTTGAAGAATTCAGGAGGCTGCAACCCTGACTCCTTCGCGATGTTGTAGCATTCGTTGTACAGTTCCTTTTCATCCCATTTTTTTGACTTCAGCTTGTCTGCCAGCGTTTTCAATGCTTTTATCTGCGTCTGCGACAATTTTGATTTCACTTCTTCGGCAATCCCTTGCTGCAGCACATACTTTGACTCTTCAGGCGCATACATTGTAATCCACGCCCTTGCAAGCCTGATGCGCTCCATAATCTGCTTGTGTTCCTCTTTGCCGTAATGGCCTGTTTTTTCAAGGCTGCTGATTATGTCCTTCTCACCGCTGAAAACCTGGGAAACCATCGCGGCGTGGCTGAAACTCAAATTTAGAGGCATGTCTAACCCTTTTTTATTGTTGCTGCCTGAAATCCCGTAAAGCCGCTTTATGTGAGCCCGTTCCTTCTCGTTTTCAACAACTGCCTTGTCAAAGTAAATCGCAGCAGCCTTGTCGTATTCGTCATACAGCAGCGGCAAGTCTTTCCACGAAAAGCTCCTTTCAGTCATTAAGCGCTTATTGTAAAAAAACCTCAGCAGCTGCGGGCTGGCCACTTCAAGCCACTGCCTCGGGTAAACAACGTTCCCAAGCGATGCTGACATTTTCACACCTTCAATGGTCAGGTGCTCGTAAAATATCGGCTCAGGGCTGGGAAAATCAAGGACCTGTTCGCAAATTTCAGCATTAATCCAGAAAGCGCTGTTAGGAACCTGGTATTCCTTGCCTGCCCCTTCTGTTGCAACTTTCCACCTGGCCCACTGTGCAGCCCATTCACTCTTCCATGCTAACTTTCCCATATCTTTCAGGGGATCGGCTTCGCCCTTATGGCCGCAGCCTTTCGCAATGGTTGTCTCAAAAAGATAATCCTTGCAAGCATATAGCACAATACCGGTTTTCTCATCAACTGAAGTCACTCTGGTTGTTATTACCTTGCCGCAGTTGCTGCACAACGGATTCCAGGGCATCCAATCCTTCTTCAGCGGGTTGGTGCGGTACTTGTTCTGGATTTCAATGACCCTTGCCGCGTTTTCAATCAGCTTTTTTATGTACGGCCTGAAATTGCCTTTCGCATACTCTTCCTGCATGGAAAAACGCTCCATATCCTCAAAGACAAACTCGTTAAGGACTTTGAAGTATTCGTCAGTGTGGTGCTCGGCATAAGACTTGTGGCATCCTTCAGGGTCAGGAAGCGTTGAAACTGATGTGCCGATCTGCTTCTCATAGCTTTCAGGCACGCCAGCCGGAACCTTCCTGAGCGGGTCCATATCCTCGGCAACCCAGATGAACCTGGCTTTTTCACCCGCATCAAGCAATGCCCTGTAAACGCTTGCTCCCCTCACTGTATCGCTAAGCCTGCCAATATGCAGCACGCCTGAAATTGATGCAGAAGTCTTTACCACAAACTCGTTTGGCTTTTCTATATGCCTGTCAAGGTACCTGTACCTCTCGCGACCTATAATCTTTTTTGCGAGCTGGTCCGCCCAGAACAAGTCAAATTCTTCTTTTTCGCTGCCACTGCCGCGGTTATCTTTACTTTGCTGTTTCATATTTTCAATGTTGCTGCTGGTGTTTGTTATATAAATATTTCCCATCAAGAAAAAATGAGCGGGCCCACTGGGATTTGAACCCAGGACCTGTTCGTTAAGAGCGAACCGCTCTACCAGGCTAAGCTATGGGCCCACTAAACCCTTTTAGGAAAAGGGTTTATCCAAAAACGGATTGGAAGATTGTTTA
>JACPIJ010000019.1 GCA_016188145.1 Candidatus Woesearchaeota archaeon
CAACCGCAATATATCTAAATTTAGATATATTGAACAGCTGTGGCATATTTAAATCTTGCGTTTTGGGCGGCTCTGTTGAAAATCTAAAGATTTAACAACTCAGCCAGCCGTAAGGCTGGACTGAGTTGGGGAAAACATCTGAGGTGTTTTCCCGTGGAAAAAGAAGTAAAGCTGGTTAAAAAAGTTAAGTGTTTGTTAAGGAAAGCAGGCCTTCCAAGGTGGCTGCACAGGTTTGGGCCTAAGAAGTACGACTTTTGGCATCACGCACTAGCATTGCTGGTCAGGCAGGAGTGCAGGTTGAGTTACCGTCGGGTGAGCAGGCTTCTTAGCACATTAGGATTTAAGGTACCAACTTATTCGGCACTTGCCAAGATGGCTAAAAGACTGCCATCTTGGCTGTGGCAGCGCTTGCTCGCTGCCACTGTGCAGCCAGCACTGCTGGCTGCGGTTGACGGTACCGGCTTGAGCAGAACAAGCCCGAGCCATTACTACCTGAAGCGCATTGATAAGCTTTACCCTGTTAAGAGGTTTGCAAAGCTAAGCATACTTGCTGACACTCGTCGGAAAAAGGTGCTGGCATTAAGATTCAGAGCTAAGCCAGCACATGACATCCGAGACGTAAGGCAGCTTCTCAAGCTTGCCCCGAACGTGGGCAAGCTTTTGGGCGATAAGGCTTACGATGCCGAGTGGCTTCACGAGCTTGCTTTCAAGCTTGGAATGACAACAGTCATTCCTGTCAGGAAAGGTGCTTTCAGAGGTTTTTATCGTCAGAAAATGCGTAGGATATTCAACAAGCGCACGTACAATCGAAGGAGCATTGTGGAAAGCGTGTTCTCAGCACTTAAACGCAAGTTCGGCAGCTCAGTGAGCTGCCGTTCAGCCCGCACACAGCAGGCTGAGGTTTACTGCAGAGCAGTAATGCACAACATAACAGCTGCAATTTCAGAGATTTTCAACTATGCCGTTTTGGGCCCCGCGTTTCAGCCATAGCCCGAACATTACTTCAAAAAATAATGACTCCGGCAATGAGAAAGGTTACAGATATCGTGTTTGCAAACGCGTAATGCATGTGGTCAATCTCATTCCTAAGGAACTTGATGTACAGGTACGAAATGAACAGGAAGAAGAATATCACCCAAAAAAACAGCCCATACAGCACCATTGCGGTGATTTAGTCATGGCCGGGATTTTTAAACTTTTCCTACTCAAGGAAGCTGGTTATCCCGAATATCAGCACAATGCCTGCAACCATGCAGAAAAACTGTGTTACTGACTTCCAAATGCCGGTTTCCTTGTGAAGCTCCGGTATAAGGTCTGCGCTTGCAATGTAAAGGAATCCGCCTGCTGCGAACGCCAGAAGGAAAAGCGTGGGGTGTGCCAATTTGTTCAGGAAAAAGTAGCCGGCAAGCCCGCCTGCGACAGCGGTAAGCGCGGAAAGGAAATTGTAAAGCAGGGCCCTGGCTTTTGAAAGGCCGCCGTAAATCAGCAGGGCAAAGTCGCCAATCTCCTGGGGGTTCTCGTGAAGGGCAATTGCCACTGTTGCTGAAATGCCAAGCGGGATGTTCGTCAGGAAGCTCGCTGCTATAATTGTGCCGTCAAGAAAGTTGTGCACGGCATCTCCTATGAGATTCAAGTAGGTGAAGGCGTGCACTTCCTTATGCGATTCGCCCTTAAGCTCACGGTGATGGTGGTGGTGCCAGGAGATGAACCGCTCTATGGAGTAAAAGACAAGGATGCCTACCAGTACATAAACAAAAACAGCCAGCTGGCTGATGCCGATAGCCTCGCCTGACTCAAGCGCTTCAGGCGCCAGGTCAAGCAATGCAGCGCCGAGAAGCGTGCCAGCGGCAAAGGCCGTCAGGGCAAACAGTACGTTGTTCATGACATTCTGCCTTATCAGGAGCGTCAGGATGCCAACAAAGGACACCAGGCTCACAAGAAAAACGCTGAGCAGTATCATTACAAGCTGGCCAAGCCCGCCAACACCTTCTACCATAATCACCATGAGCTAAATACCCCCTCTGAGCTCTATCGACCTGGCCACCTTGCCAACCGCAAGCAGGTAAGCGCCTGTCCTCATGTCCACCTTGTGCTCCCTTGACTTTTGCACAACCTTTTCAAACGCATCCACAAGTATCCTTGAAAGCTTTTCGCGAACCTCATCGTCTGCCCAGTAGTAGCCGTAGCTGTTCTGCACCCACTCAAAATAGCTTCCTATAACCCCCCCAGAATTGGTAAGCGTGTCAGGCACCACGACAGCCTTTTTCTCAAACAGTATCCTGTCAGCTTCAGGCGTTGTCGGGCCGTTCGCGAGCTCAGCCACTACCTTCGCCTTTACTTTGCCAGCATTTTTGGAGGTTATCTGGTTCTCCAAAGCCGCAGGTATAAGGATGTCGACGTCCAACTCCAGAAGCTCATCATTAGTTATCACGCCGGACTTGCTGCCGTTGACAACCGAGCCTGCAAAATAGCACTCAGCTATCCTGCCCTTCTCAACCTTGCAGGTCATGGCAGCAGCAGGGTTGAGGCCCTTCCTGTTGTAAATTGCGCCCTGCGAGTCACTGAGCGCGACTATCTTGTAGCCCGCATCAAACAGGAACTCTGCAACGTTGTGGCCAACATTGCCGAAGCCCTGAATCGCAACAGTTGTTGACTTGGGCTTCATCTTCAGGAGCTTTGCAACCTGCTGCACAACCACTGCCCCGCCGTAACCAGTAGCTGATTCCCTTGCACCGATTCCGCCAAGCTCAACAGGCTTGCCTGTAAAGGCAGCTGGCGCATGGTGGCCTGTAAGCTTCTCATACTCGTCAAGCATCCAGGCCATTATCTGGGCGTTGGTGTACATGTCCGGAGCAGGAATATCCTTGTCAGGGCCAATATATTCAACGAACTGCTGCACATAGCCCCTGCTCAAGGCTTCCAGCTCCCTCTTTGAAAACCTTTTAGGGTCGCATATTATGCCGCCCTTGGCTCCCCCAAACGGAATCCCGACAAGGGCCGTCTTCCACGTCATCCACATGGCAAGGGCCTTTACCTCCTCCAGGGAAACCCCAGGCCCAAACCTGATGCCGCCCTTGAACGGCCCTAGCGCATCATTATGCTGAACCCGGAGAGAATTAAAGTTCTGCGTGCTGCCATCGTCCATCCTCACAGGAATGTCATCGTTAAGCTCCCTCTTTGGCTGCGAGAGGACGTTCAGTGTCTTATTGTCAAGCCCAAGGAGCCGGGCAGCAACTCTAAGCTGCTTCTGCGCGGATTCGAGAGGATTAATGGCTGCTGCCTTCATAACAGAAGTTTTTGCCTGCCCCCTCTTTTAAATTTATTGGTTAGTTACAGGCACTCTTTGTACAAGTCAGGATGGTGGCCCATGTGCTCCCTCCACTGCTCATCGGTGTAGCCCGGAGGCGTTGCACATATGTCAGAAGGGTTCTCAGCAGCCTTTGCACTTGCAAAGTTTTCAGCAGTTTTTTCAATGCCTTTCGCGCTGCTGCTTCCCTTGCCTGATATGAAGAAAGCGTAAACGTTCAGAATAAGTATTACAACAACAACCAGAGCGACACCAGCATACACAATCGTGCGCTGCGGTATCACCAGCGTAATGCCTTTTGCCATCTTCCATTCCCAGCTTATCCTTGCTCTTCTTACTGCTTCTTCTTGCCCTTCTTCGGCTTTTCTTCACCACAGCAACCGCTTCCACCGCACATGCCACTCACCAACATATCGTGAAGCCAGCACCATCCATAAAAGCTTTCAAGCAGCGCAATCCAGCCTATAGCTGTTATAACCAAGTTTACCGACACTATGCTGTACTGCGGAGCCCAAGGCCCAAGCCACCAAAATGCCAGCGCGAACCTCAAGATTCTGTCCAGCTTGCCAAGATTTTGCTTCATTTGATTGTACTACCTCACTTTCTCTTTCAGATTCTTCTCAACCCAGTTGTAGACAATTGCAAACAAGCCGCCTATCAGGAATGCCGTGATGAACGAGTATGCTGCGCCAAGCAGCAGCGTCAGGGGAGCAAATGGCTGAACTGCAAAAATGGAGCGGTTAACACCGTGCATCATTGAGCCGGCATACCCCATCATTCCGGATGGGAACCCCGCCCACAAGACAACGCACACTGCATATACCATGGCTGTTGTGATTCCTGCTGCCAATGCTGTTGTTAAAGGCTTCACATTTATCACCTCACGGCTCAATATATCTAATTTTAGATATATCTAAAAGGATAAAGTATATAAATGTTTTGATTACAGTAGTGCAGCAATGGCTGCTCCTGACATAAAAATAAACAACCTGGTGAAGCTCAACGCGCTGCTGCTGCTGAGCAAGCGCAAAATCCACGGCTATGAGATAATAAAGGCGCTCCAGCACAACCTTGGCACGAGAATAAGCGCCAGCCAGGTTTACCCTTTTCTTGGAATCCTCAAAAGGAAGGGATACATCGACCATTCAAAAACAGACAAGAGGGACAAGAAGGAATACTCCCTGACAGCTGCCGGGAAGGAGTTCATGCGCCGCATAACCGCGCGCCTCGCATCGGTAATTGACCTGGCAATAATGTCAGCAGTCAAAACCTGCGCGCACTGCAACTGCGAGGTCTACAAGGGCGGCTATGAGAAGCGCATCAGGGGCAAACTGCTTTACTTCTGCTGCACGAACTGCGCGAGGAGCTACAGGGGTAGCTAGGACTGACTGGTAGCGGTTGAGACTGAGCGGTGTTATGTGCCCGAACGAAGTGAGAGTGCAACTGGGTCGACCAAAGGGAGAAGTTTTTAACACCCTCTTAGTTTTTAATATCTTTAGAAGAGGTGTAATCAAGATATTCTGTAGTCATCTTTGCTATCTTGACAGCCTCTACAAGAAATGAAATGGTTTCTGACGCGGTGGGCATAATTGAAAGATCATGAGATGCAAGATTTCTGCCATAAAGGCTTGCTTTTATCAAAGAAGGAGCACCTTCCTTATCTCTAACCAGATTACAATTTTTCAATGACTCAATTTTTTCGTTAATGTCATTTCCGGGCATCTTATCGAGACAAGATCTAATCAATTTTCCAGAAATTAGACTGGAACCTAGAAAACAACTTTTTTCAAAAGTTTCCTTTGCATCAATAAGGTTCGAATAAACTTCTTCTGGTAGTTTTTCTTTTAAACTAGAAATCTCATCTGTGAGTGAATCAAGTTTGTTTTGAGCATTCTCAGGTAAAACAATATCTTGTCTAATAAAAGACAATATATTACTTGAGGCAAAAATTAATTTTAACAATTTCGGTTCTGCATCAAAAAGAATGCTTTCTTCTCTTATTTTCTCAATGGTGGCCTCAAATAAGTTAAATTCTGGAATCTCATAATCAATTTCTTCTTTTTTAAATAATTCATTAATCTTAGGAGTAATACGATTGAGTTGTTTTATTAATTCATCAATTGTTCTTAGATAATATAAATATTCTACATGGTTTTCTTTATATAATTTTAAATTCTTGCCTCTGAGGTTTTTAGATTCATCAAGAATGATTTCTACTTGTTTTGTTATTAAATTTAATTGTTTGATGTTCATATGTTAAGGAGATATACATTGTGTATAAAAAGCTTTTTGGCGTGTTAAAAATTGCAACTAACCGTTCAACCCGTAAATCCTGTTTTTGAATGTTTGAAAGGCTGGAACGGCTAAATTCTGGGAATTTGGGGCATAGGCTGCCTATGCTGCCGTGACGTGCAAATCGGCAGTGGCCGATTGCACATTCCGCATAGCGGAATTGTGTCCAGTGGCTTCTCTGAGCGTTTTTGACCGCTCCATGAGTAAAAGTGTGAAAGGTTTGCGGCTGTTGCCGAAGGATTTACGGATTTTTGGCAGCACTGGACACTGGACAAGTGCGGGCAAGCTTTATAAGCAGAAACTGCAGTGCAAGCGCCATGGACCAAAAAAAGGCACTGATAGCTTTTCAGGGCAAGAATATCAGGAGGACATGGTTCAATGATGAGTGGTGGTTTGTGGCAGCAGACATAATCTCAGCCCTGACAGACTCTACAGACCCCTCAGGCTATCTAAAAGATATGCGCAGGAGAGATGAGGGGTTCGCACAAGGGTGGGGGCAAATTGCCACCCCCCTTCCAATAAACACGCCCGGAGGGCAGCAAAAAATGAGCTGCGTTTCAACTAAGGGGGCGTTCAGGCTCATCCAATCTGTACCTTCACCAAAGGCAGAACCGTTCAAGCAGTGGCTTGCACAGGTGGGGTATGAACGGGTGCAGGAAATTGAGAACCCAGAATTAGCCCAAAGGCGAATGAAAGAAATTTACAAACAAAAAGGCTATTCTGACGATTGGATTGAAAAGAGAGTAAGGGGAATCGCCATAAGAGATGAACTTACAGATGAGTGGAAAAAGAGAGGAGTGTTGGAAGAAAGAGATTATGCCATTCTCACAGCAGAAATATCAAAAGCCACCTTTGGCATGACTCCGGAGGAATACAAAAGATTTAAGGGGCTAAAAAGGGAAAACCTGCGAGACCATATGAACGATTTGGAGCTTATCTTCAATATGCTCGGAGAAAGAGTATCTACAGAAATCACGAGAAAAGAGGATAAGCAGGGATTTATAGAAGTTGAAGATGCTGCTAAAAGAGGCGGAAGAGTGGCAGGAAATGCAAGAAAAGAAACAGAGCAAGAATTAGGCCGTCCTGTTACATCAGGCGAAAACTATCTTTCAGAACCGGAAAAAAAGAAAAAGTTAGAAGATAAAAGCAAGAAATAAAGGAACTCTCCCACACGTTCGTTCCGTTCTAGTAAAATGCCCCCTATCAGTCGCTACCCACTAAAAATTATTGAACTTAACGTAGGTAGTTTCGAGAAGTTGTTGCCACTCTTAAAATTATGATAACGAGTAGCAAATATGCGTATTCACCAGTTAAGTTTAAATAGTTAAATAGTTTAACTGTTAAACTGGTGATGTGAAATGGAGGAAGAACTGGTTAAAATGTCGCCAAAGGGACAGCTTGTAGTGCCTAAGGAGATAAGGCTTAGTGAGAAATTCAAGCCAACCGACAGGTTCGTGGCTTTTGGCGTAAGAGGCGGAGTGCTGTTCAAGAAGGTAGCCATACCTACTGTAAAGGCAGAATTCGAGTCTTTATCAAGAGAGATAGCCGAACAGTTCAAAGCCAGAAAAGTGAAAGAAAAGGACGTTGGAGAGGCCATCAAATGGGCAAGGCAAAGGCAACACTAGACACCAACATACTTATTTCTGCTTTTGGATGGAAAGGGAAGCCAAAGCAAGTGCTTGCAATGGCAGTTGAGGGAAAATTTGAACTTGTCATTTCTGATAAACAGTTTGATGAACTTGAACGCGTTCTTGAATATCCAAAATTTAGCTTTACAGAAGAGCAGAAAGAGAGGTTTAAAGCCTTGATTCTATCAGTAGCAACGCTAGTCAATCCCAAAGAAAAAATTAATGTAATTAAGGAAGACCCGGATGACAATATGATTCTGGAGTGCGGCGTTGCAGGAAAGGTTGATTACATAGTTACAGGAGACCCTGATTTACTAAAACTGAAGGAATTCAGAGACATAAAAATAAGAACGGCAAAGGAGTTTTTAAAAGAGGGCAGAAAGGACAACACAAAAGAACTTTTCCAGAGATTTCTCAACCGCCCAAGGGTTGACTTTGGCAAAAACTTTCTGAATGAAATAGACACGACAATGTGAAACGTGACACCGCATTTGACAAGGTAAAAGGCGTACAAAGAAGTGAAGGGATTCGCTGACGCTGCAAACGGCTAAAAACCGGCAGGCTCACTGCACAGTCCAGCCGCCGTCAGCAACAATCGTCGTTCCTGTAACGAATGATGACTCGTCAGA
>JACPIJ010000017.1 GCA_016188145.1 Candidatus Woesearchaeota archaeon
AATCAGGGTTCCCGCTACCGGGAAAAATATCCTGAAGGCAAGCGGCCAGCGAAACTTTGCCTTCCTGACGCGGCGCTCGTACATGTACATGAGCCCTGTTACGCTCTGCCCCATCAGGATAGCAGGCAGCAGCGGGTCAATCTTGTAGCCTGCATAGTAGAGGGCAAGCAGCACCAGCCACGTTGACGAAACAGCTGCGCAAATGGCGCAGATGTCAAGCTTCAGCAGCTTTTTGACAGGGACAGCGATTACCAGCCAGGCGACATAAGCGGCTGCCATTCCCAAAAGCGTTTGCCAAATCACTACAGCCTACCTCATTTTACCTTGTTATTCCTTGCAGCAGTCAATCATCTTTTTAAAAATTTCGGACAGCATGGAAAGCTTCGGCTTCCCCTTTGCCTCAGCCGGATTAACCTTCCCGGCTGCAACAGTGCCGTTTACTGCCCAGAACATGCTGTAGAGGTTGAATGCCTCAACAAACATGCCTTCAGCTTCCTGCTTCTTCCCGTCATGGAGGTATTTTGTCCCAACTTCGGTCAACCTCATGGTTGCTGCCAGGAGGTGCTTGCTGATGCACCAGTCCTCGCCCTTGTTTTCCTTTACTATCTTCTTCAGCAGCCTCTTCCTAAGCTCCCTTGTCTGCTCAAGCATGGAGAGGTAGCCTTCCCTGCCTGTTTTCACAAAGCTGAACAGGAAGTGCTCTTCCAGGCTGATGAGGTTCATTATGCCTATGCTAAGGTCCTCGCCCAAGGACAGGTCCAGCTTGTTCCTAGCCTTAACCTCTTCAACCTGCATAATGAAGTTTTCAACGTCTTTCATTTTGTCACAAAATAAAATACCGCGCCGGTTGCTGCCAGGCAAAGGAGCGTTACTATTATGCCTTGGAACGGCATAAGGCTCTTCCCACCGCGAACCTTCCTTATCCACTTGTGCAGGGCAAACGCGCCAACACTTACAACTGTGCCCGCAAGCATGCCTACCATCAGTTTGTCAACGCCGAAAATCATGTAAGCAGGGTTGGGCGAGCCGATAAGCTTTGCCATGTAAAATGTCAGAAGGGTAAGGGCAACAGACAGGAGTACCACTATTGCCGCCTGGAAGGGCAGGAATTCCCCGCCATTCTTCTTTTTCTTCAGCCAGTTGTTGAACCAGAGCCCTGTTGAAACGACAAACCCGCCAATGAAAGTCCCTGTAACAGAGTCATCAACGCCAAGAAATCTCGTTGCCGCAACACCTCCGGCGGTTGCTGCAGCGCACAGAGGGCAGTGCGCCAAAACCGGCTGTGCAAATGCAGTGGCACCTGCTGCTGCAGCAGTAAAAAGCTTCAACAGGCTGTAACGGCTCATCTTACGTACCTTTCCTACCTCAGCATTTCCTACTCTGGCATCGGAGGGTTCATGTCCATGCCCCTCATAGCAGGTGCAATGCTGTTGTACTTTGTGTCAATCAGGTCCCTGACCTGCCTGAGCGTGTAGCCCTTGTTCAGCATGTCATCAGCCATGACAGCTAGGTCAACGCAGTACGGGCAGTCCATGGCAGCGTGGTCCTCCCAGTCGCCGTCTGTCTGGACAAAGCAGTCATACAGGTTGTTCATCTTTGGTATTGTTTTGCCCCTGTGGCTCATGGCATGCATCCCGCAGCCGCAATGGCACGTGAGGAACTTAAACTCATCTTTCCTGGCTACGGCAATCTGGTAAGCCTTCATTGTCTTGGCGTTTCTCGTGGCAAAAGCCGGCAAGTCAAGGCTTGCAGTCACCGCACCCGTAGCATCATTCATGTTGCCATTATTGTTGTCACTGCTGCCGCCGTTGAGGGTTGATAAGGGCGGCGTAGAGCTGCCCTTATTGCCGAAGTATAGCTTCATCAAAGGCGTGCCAATGCCTAAAACAAGCAAGACAATAACCATGACAGAAACCCATTTTGAAATTGCCATTTTTCCCCCTCCAGACTGTTAAATCCTTTATTCCCCTTAAGCTTTTCAAGTTGTGTAAAGGTTCTACTATATAAAGTTTTCGTTATATCTCAATTTAGATATATGTGTAAGCCAGTATGGTATAAGCTGCTGCTACGCTTTAAGCATAAATGAGAATTCACTTTCTGCTAAATTTATCGCGAAGGAACAGAAGTATCGCTGTCAAGGTCAAAACGCCGCCAACTATCCAAAGCAGCTTTGAAAACTGCTGCGCAGCCTGAAAAGGAGTGCCGGCAACTATCAGCCCTGCGTTTAGCGTCAACGCCTTGCCTGAAAGGCAGCCCATTTTCCGCAGTTTCAGAAAAAGCAGAACAGCGAAAATAATGACAGCTGCTGTCCAGAACGGAACTGCCACCTTCTGAAGGAAAAGCAGGGGCATGCCAACAACTGTTATTCCGATTATGGCAAGCAGGGCAATAGCTGCAGTGCATACGTTATGGCAGACTGTCCACGAGCTGAACACGCCCATAAGGCCGCTTGCGCTGCTGGTTGCGCTCAGGATTTTTTCCTTCAAACCTGCAGCAGCTGCCGATTTCTTCGGTTTCTTTGTTCCTTTTGCGATTGTTTAGCACCGAACTCCCCGCTAATCGGGCAAAGTTCCCTCAATGACCATTTGCAAAATCTGTTGTGGAACCAAGCTCAGTCTGAATATTGGTGGCTGTGCTTCCATAGCTGATTAATATTTTATCCAAGTCGTTAAAAACATAATCTCCAAAGCCGTTATTTTGCACGCCGTTGACGTAAAGCCTAAGCTTTTTGCTTCCCGAATTGCAAAACTGTTGATTATTTGGGAGCTTGAGGCAGGTCTCATTGAAATCACTCCCTATGCTCCTGAAAAACAGCCACAAAGGCACGCCAGTAGCGTGCATGTGAATGACATCGCTTGTCTTTTCAGGGGGCTGTGCGCCTTTATCAACATGTATAAAGCTGCTAGTAGTGTTAGAGTCTATCTTTGACATGTCCATTGCAAAAGGCTCAAAGTCAAAAGCCACGCCATCAACGTACACTTTCCAATCTGCGTGAATATGCTGCGAACCCAACACGCCAATGGTTGATTTAGGGTCCATGTTGCACTGAAGCTGCCCTGAACTGATGCACATCTCAACAGGCATGCCGCATACGTCGCATTTGCCATCGTTGTCCTTATCCATGAATTCCTTTGCCAACTCAATGTCAAAGCCTGTTAAGGACATACGGCTTAAACGGCTGCCCATTTTATTCGTGTCAACCTCACTTGGCTTGCTTGTTGCTTCGCCACCAGCTTCTTTTTGAAAATCGACAAACGAGGAAAGGCTAAAAATCAGAGTGACTAGGACTATAGCTAAAGTTCCATATACTAAATAATCCTCCTTTACCTTCACTTTCATTTCTTCCCACCTTTAAGCTGCCTTTTGATGAAATAAGCAAGCGCCGCAATGAACAGAATTAAAATTGCGGCAGCCACGAAGTTAAACTTTGCCGTGTTCTCGAGCACAGCATCGCTCAGCCTCTCGGTAAGGCCGACTGTATGCACGTTGTACCTGCTCGTGATAAAGGCAAAAGCAGCGATCGCTGCAACTATTTCCACAACGGCAGCAAGTTTTTTTGCATTGGCGTTACTGATTATTCTGGCAACGATAAACTTGTGAATCAACGCTGCCGCTGCAAATACAACCGCAAGGAGGGCTATGATTCCAAGCAAATCCGCGGCTGTTATTACTGTTGTGCCCCTGCTTATTATGAAGAGCGTCCCCAGAAAAATCAGGAGCAGCCCTGAGATGATGTTTGTGCTTGTCAGCAGCAGTTCATTTTTACCGGCTTTCAGGGTTATTGCAAATCCTTTGATAAGCCTGCTCTCGGCAAGGTTAAACCTGTCATACGCGAACGATACCGCGAAGAGGGGGATTGCCAGGCCAAGCGCGTAAAAAAACAGCAACAGGGCTGTGTAGGCGTAGTTGTTGAAAACAGTGGCCATTGTGAATATTCCCGCTATCACAGGGCCTATGCAGGCAGACCAGCCAATCGCGAACAACGCTCCGAATATGAAAGTGCCCGGGGCATCCTTCGGCAGCCTGCCACTGAGCCGAATAAACGAGAATCCCTTGCCAAAAAACATCATTATGCCCAGGACTATCAGAACGATTCCTGCTGCCTGAACCAGCACTGCTATGTCCTGCTGGAACGTTACAAATGAAACCCTGCCAAGAGCTGTTAATGCGATGCCCAGGGCAATAAACGCCAGCGAAAACCCGCTGAAAAACTCCAGAGTTGTGAGGGTGATGTTCCTGCGGCTCTTTGCGGTGTAAGCGAGAAATGCCGGAAGCAGGGCAACTGTGCACGGCGCAAGGAAGCTTAAGATGCCGCCCAGGAAGGCAATTAGGAAAGTAACGTTCCTAAGCGTTGACTCAGCTGTGGCTACGTTGTAGTCCTGAAGCTTCTGCAGGATGTTCAGCTGCTTCTCAATGCCACTGTCTTCAGCATTTTGTGCAGCAGCATGGGTGGTAGCAAGTAGCAAGAAAAATAACAGTGGTGCAATGATGCGCAAGGCTGCTGCCATTTTTTACTCAAACACGATTTTTACCTCATCGCCGTCACGGGGCATGTAATGGCCAAACTCGGTGTTCTCAACGTCGTTAACATACATCTTCACCGTGCCATCAGGGCCGTTGCAGTAGTCAAGAACGCATTCGCTGCTGAGCTTTTTCTTCCAGACATCGTTGAAGAAGTAGCCGAGCTGCATGTTCTTAACCGTAGGAGCCTGAACCTCCCAGTGCAGGATATTGTCAGTTTCATGCGTGTGCACAGGCTTATGAACAGAGCCAAGCCCCAAATTCGCAGGGATGGTTACAGGTTTTCCCTTTATCAGTATCGTAACGTGAGGGTGCCAGTGGATGGCTCCTTTCGGGATTTTCGCAGCAAAGGCCTTTTCGTCAAAGCCATCAGAACCGCCATTGCCGCTGCCATCTATTAGCGGCTTATCTTCGCTGCCGCCTTTGCCGGCAAAAACAAAATAGCCGCCAACAACAACGAGTAGAATCACTACAGCGACAACTATTTTTTTCGGCACTTTGCCTTTAGCCCTAGCAGCAGCCACACTCGGTTGCTGTGTGTGCTTTGCCTGCCTGTGCTGGCTGAGGCTTTCCTCAGTTTGAAATTCCCTATTGCAGCCACTGCAGAGATGCTTTTCCATGGTTAAAACCTGTACCAACCTCAACCCATATCAAAACAATTCAAGGCAGCTACCCCGGCCTTTCCCTGTTGTAGCTGATAATCTTTTCCTTTGCAGAGGCCAGATGCCCAGAAGTCCCCTGAACCAGTGCGGCATAGCCATCGGCAGCCTCTTCCTCCCGGCTTACGGTGCTGCTGCCGAGAAAGTTCGCAAGCGCGGACAATGGCGATAGCATCCTCGCAACATGAGCGGACATCCTGAGCAGCGAAGCCCTGTTTTTTATGTGGGCAAGCTCGTGAAGGAGTATTGCCTCAATCTCCTTTTTGCCGAGGATATCGAACAAGCCTGCGGAAAGGAAAATTCTCGGCGTGAACATCGAAAAGGAAAAGGCAACGGGGTTTGCGGTGTTGAGAACGTATATTTTCGGCTGCTTTACTCCGAGATGCTGAGAGTGTTTAGCTGCAAAGCTGTTCAAATAACCGCCGTGGAGAGCTGTTGCCTTTCTGGACTGCCTCTTGACAAAAATAACAGGCGCTACAGCCAAGGCTATCACGGTGGCAATTGCGGCAGTAAGACCCAGCATGGTAGCTATCGCCTTTGCCTGATCACAGCCGGAAAAGTAGCTCTGGCACCCCCTGAAAAAGACAAAGAACAGGAACGGGAACACGAAGGCAAAAACGTGGATGTACAAAAGCGTAAGGCGCTTCTTCGTGTCAGCTGTCTTGAGCCTCCTCAGCATAACAAGCGCGGCAATCGCTATCGCGAACGACAGGATGACTATGCCCGATTTCAGAGGGCTCATGAAAAATGCCAAGGTGCATTCAGTACACATTTAAGTTACCTCTTTTAGCAAAAAACACGGCACCCCTTTTAATTTTTGCCATTTTCCGGCCTTATTTTTTCCCTTTTACAAAACGCTCGTTAAAATAGCTTATGGCGACGCTGCCAAATTTGTCAATCAGCCTGTTAACAGTCTCATCAACAACAGACAGCTCAAACTGCTTCCTGTCCTTCTTCGGGAAGTAGACATAGCGCAGCCCTCCCCTTCCAGTTTCAATCCTCCTGTCGACCACGCCTTTTTCGAAGAGCCTGTCAAGAATCACAGCTACGCTTGTCAGGGCAACCTTCCTGCCTTTCTTCAGCTTTTGGTAAATCTCCCTGACCCGCAATGCCTTGTCAGGCCAAAGCACAACAAGCACATCATTTTCAAGAGGGCTTAGCACTGAACTGAACATGCGCTTCATGCCAGAACCGGTGCTTTAGCAAGTATAAATAGTTTTCTAATATTGTAAAGCTTTACAACAAAAGATTTAAATATGTGTCCCTTACAATAATTGTAAAACAAAATGGCTCTCCAAAAAGACAGAAGCACAAAACTGCTTATCCTTGTTGCCGTAGCGGCAGTTGTCCTGATTATAAACCAGTGGCAGATAATGGCAATTTCCGACCTGACAGGAGGCAGCGGAGGGTCCTCAAAAGGAACCAAATTAAACGTCAAGCTGTCTGGCGATGTCGTGCAGGACGCCATAAAGGCAGTTGTGCCAACCGGCACGCCACTATACGGCGCAGAGCTAGGAGTCAGCTTTGACGACCCTGTGAACAGCCTGAGCATCCTCGCAAAGCTTGACAGGCAGGTGCCAACCAACACCCTGACAGAAGCGGAAAAGGCAAGGTTCATTAACGTTGGAACAAAAATCAGCTGCGAGTTCTGCTGCGGCGCGCCTTCTGTCATAGACAGCTCAGGAAGAGACCTTTGCGGCTGCTCGCACGCTGCATCGTTCAAGGGGCTGTCAAAATACCTTGTCAAAAACCATCCTGATGAGTGGACTGATGATGAGATACTGCTTGAGCTGACAAAGTGGAAGGCATTATACTACCCGAAGAACATGGTCGAAAAGGCCGTTGCAGCCCTGGAGAATGGCCTTGAGCTCACGCCAGCAGTGCTTAACGACAGGGATTTGCTCAAGAAGATATCAAAAGGCGATACAACATCAATAGGAGATCTCCCGTCAATGGTCGGGGGATGCTGATAATTAGCAAAAACGGATTAAACAAGCAACGAGGTGCGTTTGAATGGTTGAAGCAAGCAAGATTTTGCCGGCAGTGCTGATTGCCTTAGTCCTGGTTTCTGCGGTGCAGGCATTCCAGCTGAATTCCCTAAAAGAAAAGGTCGAGTCAGGAACGCTTTCTGTATCGTCCGGCTCCAAGGGAGCTGTTTCTGTTGGCAGCGGAGACGGCGGAAGTGCTGTGGCAAGTTCTGGCTCTGGCAGCACAGGCGCAGCCAGCAGCATAGCAGACCTGCCGCAAATGGTTGGCGGATGCTGAACCGAAAGCAAAGAGGTTCCTAAATGACAGAATCCGAGCAGGAAAAAGAGCATCATGCAAAGCACCACGCAGGTAAACCGCAGCACGAAACCGATGCTGGTAAGCACAAGGAGCAGAACAAGGAGCAGAAAGAAATCAGGATAACGCTGCCGGAAATCAAGGGCTTAAACCTGTCGGCAATTGCAGCTGTTGCCCTGCTTGTGATTGTTGTTTTTCAGTCGTTCCAGGCATTTACTGTCTCACAAAAACTTGATGCCATGGCAGCTGAGGCACAGGAACTTAACAGGCTGCCGGCAGTACAGCTGACGGCGATTAGCGTGGAATCCTCAGTTGACTGCGAGCAATGTACGCCAGTAGACACCTTGATAAGCGACGCGGAAAAAGCAAGGGCAAACGTAACGAGGTCAACAGTCTTAAAAGTCAATGATGCCGAATCACAAGAGCTAATAGGCAAATATGACATTGCACGCCTGCCTGCAGTAATCATAACAGGCGAGATTGACAAGGTAACCATCACGGGTTTCACAAAAGTCAATGATGCCCTTATATCGCAGACCCCGCAGCCTTACGTGCTCCCTACAGGAAAAATAAGGGGGCTCGTGAGCCTGACATATGTGAACGTTTCCAGCTGCAAGGAATGCCCTGACCTGATGGGTGTTGTGCAGCAGCTAAGGGCGCAAATCAAGGTAGCGGATTTCAAGGCTGTTGACAAGGACAGCGAGGAAGGCAAAAAGCTTGTTACATATTATGAAATGGCGCGATTGCCGGGCATTCTCATCTCAAGCGACGTCAACGAATACCCAGTTGCTGCCCCGCTGGCACAAATCGGCTCTGTCAAGAAGGACGGGTTCATAGCGCTTGGCGCAAACCCGCCATACCTGAACGTTTCGACAGGAAAAATCACAGGAATTACGCAGCTCATATTGCTCAATGACAGCAGCTGCACTGGCTGCTATGACATTACGATGCACATTCCGATAGTGAGGAGATTCCAGGTAAACCCCGTCACAATAAAAGTGACGGACGCTGCAAGCGCAGAGGGCAAAGAGCTAATCTCCCGATACAAAATAACAGCCGTGCCAACCATACTGGTAACGGGCGACGTTTCACCCTACGAGCAGCTTCTTGGCATCTGGCCTACCGTTGGCACAACAGAAAAGGACGGCGCATTGGTCTTCAGGACAATGAGCGCTATTGCCGGAAGCCCCTACAAGGACCTAACCACAGGAAAGGTTGAGCAGAACCTGCCACGACAAGTCCAGCAGCAGTAGTGGCAACAGAAACTGAATAGAAAACGCTGTTTTTATTTTTTTATTTTATTCGTTTTATTCCTCGAACCTTCCCTTAACCTTGTACTTGTCTGAGGTGAGGATTTCCTCCATCTCACGCTCGTATCTTGTCAGGGAAGGCTCCTTTGCAGAGAAAAGAATCCTGTAAATGATGAAGGCAACAACTGCAGCCACTATCCACATCACAACCTTCTGGTCAAGCACAGCCATTTTCAATCAATGCGTGGTATAATAGTGCAGCAGATATTTAAACCTTCGCTTTAGGCAGCAGGCATCCAGCGAAAACTTTAACTACTGCAACCGCCAGTATTGCTGCCATGGCGAAAAGGAAGAAAAAAGTGGCTGATTCGGGCAAGAACCGCAAGCTTGACGAATTGCTGAGAGGGCTTAAGATAGAAGGGGAGAAAAGGGACAAGATTGTTGCCTTTGTTGAAGAGCTTACGTTCAAAAGGATGAAAGAGCTGAGCACAGGAGTTACAGAAGAAAAGGAGAACGAGAAGAAAAAACTCAAGCTAAGGCTGAGGATGCCGTGGACGAAGTGATTGCGGTAATGGTGGCAATGACTGCGTATAACTACCGATCTTTCTAAGCCAGGTCCCTGCGCGTCTCGGACAACAACCAAAGCTTTAAATACAAATAATGGCACTAAGCTGTCAGGTGGTAATATGGCGGCTTTAACGACTGGTGCGGCAAAGGAAACAAAGCAGCTTAGGCAAGTGCTTCTGGATAATGGGCAGCATAAATTAATGTCAGAAGCTGCAATGGACGCAATCAGGCAGTTTGCCATGAAATACGGTGTCAAGGGCAGCAGCATTGAACGGGTACGGAAAGCCATAGGCGAAGCCACTAAAAAGTCTGGCAAAACTTTATCTCAGACCATAGTTGAGATGAGAGCTGAAACTTAATGAGGTATATCGATTCTTCTGCCTTTGTTAAATGCTACTCTGATGAAGCTGCAGAAAAGGGAGTGGGTAAGGTAAGAGAAATAATCGGTGAAGCCCAGAAAGGCAGCAATACCTTGGTTTCCTCTGTAATAATGGTTGGCGAGGTGATCTCTGCCCTTGATAAGTGGGTCAGGAAGAAGCTGTTGACAGCGGAGCGATTTGATGAAGCGCTTAGTGAATTTTCAAAGGATGTTAAAGTGTTGGTAGAGCATAATTCACTTCTTCTTGAGGATGTAACGTCAGTTAATATTACTTCCATTGTTGACTACATAGTTAAGCACCACTTACCTGTAAATGACGCCATTCATCTTTACACCGCACTTGTTAATAAGGATAAAATTGATGCGTTTATGTCTTCCGATAAAAACCTCAACACTGCTGCAAAAGCAGAAGGCCTAACCGTCCTAAACCCAGAAGATTAGCTAAGCCAAGTCCCTGTGCGTCCCGTACATGCAACCTTTTTACAAAACCAAATCGCTGTTGCGATTGGTCCCATCACATTGGCGATGTGGAAAGGTTGATCAAAAAGTGATTAACAAAAAGAGATTAAGATAAATCTCTATGAGTTTCGTACATGAAGGCGGCATGCGTGTTGTGCCTTTTAAGCTCTTTTGTGACCAGCTTGGCAA
>JACPIJ010000026.1 GCA_016188145.1 Candidatus Woesearchaeota archaeon
CCCAAGAAGCGCCAAGACAGCAGCATCTGATTCAGGCGCAACGCCTTCAATGACTCTAAGCATGCCCCCGCTTCCTTTGGCTGCGAGGCTGTCAAGCGCAGGCGTGTATGCTGCCTCCAGAGTGGTTTTGCCGCCAAATTCGGCTATTGGCCTGTCAGCCAGGCCGTCCATAACGACGAAAATAAGCTTAGTTTGGTTAGTGCTGCCAGCCATTTACATAACACCGTACGAATGCTTTTTCCCTGCCGCTGCCAATTCTTCTTCAATCCTGATAAGGCGGTTATACTTGGCAGTTCTCTCAGTCCGCGCTGGCGCTCCAGCCTTTATCTGGCCGCAGCCCAAAGCAACCGCAAGGTCGGATATGAAAGTATCCTCTGTTTCACCAGACCTGTGGCTGACCATAACCCGCCAGCCCTCATCCATCGCCAGGTTAGCAGCTGCAATGGCCTCGGTCAAAGTCCCTATCTGGTTAACCTTGAGCAGGAGGCAGTTGCACGAGTTGCGCCTGACTGCTTCCCTTATCCTGTGAATATTGGTAACAAGCAGGTCATCGCCAACTGTCTGGACGTTCATCATCGCAAGCCTCTTTGTCAACTCTGCAAACGCCGAGAAAGATTCCTGCTCGAAAGGGTCCTCCACAGACACAATAGGAAAATCTTTTGCGATTTTAACGTAATAATCTATCATCTCCGCAGCTGTTAAAAAACGGCCGGTTTCAGCCTCGTATCTCCTCTCCCTGCTGCTGTAAAACTCCGATGCCGCGGCATCAATTGCAAACCTTATTTTTCCGGAGTAGCCTGTTGTTGCGACTGCGGACTCAAGCAGGGTCAGGGCTGCTTCTGCAGACGAAAGCTGCGGCGCAAAGCCGCCTTCATCGCCAACATTGACAGAAGGCTTTCCAAACTTTCTCTGCAGCAATGATTTAAGCCCATGGTAAACCTCAGAAACTGCCGTTATGGCTTCCTTGAATGAATCAAATCCTGCAGGCACGACCATGAACTCCTGGATTTTCAGGCTGCTGCCAGCGTGCTTCCCGCCGTTGATTACGTTGCAGAAAGGAACAGGCAAAATAAAGCCATTATTTTTGCTGCTGCGATTGTTGCTGTTGCTACGTTTTTCATTTGCAGTAGTTGCAGCAGCAATTACAGAAGTTGCCAAATGCCCGTAAAGCGGCTGCCTTGAAGCCATTGCCGCTGCCCTCGCTGTTGCAAGGCTCACGGCCAGTATAGAATTTGAGCCCAGCAGGGACTTGCTCTCAGAGCCGTCAAGCTTAATCAGGAAGTCATCTAACTGCTGCTGTTTTCTGCAGTCAAAGCCGATTACTTTCTTTGAAATTATTGAATTAATGTTGTCTACAGCCGCCAGAACTCCTAAGCCGTGAAACCTCCTGCCTCCATCCCTGAGCTCGTGAGCCTCGTGCTTTCCTGTTGAGGCGCCAGAAGGAACAGCAGCCCTGCCCATAACCCCGCCCTGCAGAAAAACATCGCACTCGACAGTGGGGTTCCCTCTGCTGTCAAGAATCTCCCTAGCAAGCACCTTTTTTATACGGAAGGACATGGTAGAAATCTGAAGCGGCAGTGTTTATAAGTTTTTTTATCATATACTGTACTTAACCGAAATGTTTAAATAGTTGCTAATGAACTAATTAATTCATGCTAACAAAGATAAGCAAGGGATATCAGGTAACTATACCTGCAAAGATAAGGCACGAATTCGGGCTTGATATAGGAACTACTATAGACGTTGAAGGGAGGGAAAAAGAGATAGTGATTAAGCCTTTGGGCATGACTAGCCGCAACGAGTTATTAAAATTGTTTAAAGAAGCAAGGAAGTATAAGCACAGGCTTACGCCTGAGCAGCTAGATGAAATGGAAGAGGCAATTTATGACTAGCTTTGTTGACGCCAACGTAATAGTCTACGCTTTTACAGAGCACGAAAACAGTGGCGAATGCCGGGAAGTGCTGCAAAAGGAGGATTTGGTCACAGACACAGTAGCCCTTCTAGAAGCGTACGCAAAGGTAACAACCATCAGCAAACAGGCTTATGCGGAGAAAGCTGCCAAAACGCTTTTGGGATTAGGCAACTTAAGAGTTTTTGATTTTGACAGAAACCTGTTCTTTGAAGCCATTAAAAGAAATAAGAAGTACAAGCTCAAAATAAGCGACCTTGTGCACTATACTACTGCGCTTATCAACAGCTGTGACGAAATCATAAGCTATGATAAGGATTTTGACAATCTTGAGATAAAAAGGATAGAACCGTAACTTAACCAATGTAGCTGATGTCTTCGCCTGTCCTGCCCTTGCCGATGCCGCGAAGGGCTTTTGGCAGGTCAACGTGCCCAGCCCTGTTTGCTGCTTCAGCCTCCATCTCCCTTATTTCTGCATCAAGCTCCCTGATGTTTATACCCAGAGAAAGCTTGTCATTAAGCGCAGCAACCACTTCCCTGGCTCCCTTTATGCCAAGGTACATGGGATGGGAGAATGTTTCCGCCAGGAGGGAAACAGCGGGGATTCCCCTGCGCTTGGAGAGCCCAAGAAGAACGCCAGTAACTCCTATTATCGGGCCAACAACGCCGTAAAGCTTGGGCTCAATGCTAACAGACTTGTAGCTTTCAACAACTTCCTTCGTTGTGCCGGTGCAGTAAACCTTTGGCCTCTTAGGGACAGCCGGCAGGCCTATGCCGCCAATAGTGATTACAGTGCTGCCGCCCAGCTTTGTAAAATGGTCAAGCACAGCCTCAGAAAAGGAATAGCAGGACTGCTCGTTGATTGGCTGCACGTCGCCTGCAACGAAGACAAGGTCAGGCCTCCTGCCCGAGCCTTTCTTAAAATACAGGTTTATCGAGGGAAGCTCAACCAGGTTTTCCTCGGTAACGAAAACAGAGTGGGGAAGGTTGAAGGAAAAGAACTCATAAAGCTTTACCGCCCCAAGCTCCTCAACCATGAAGTCAACCGCTACCTTGCCGACATTCCCGATGCCCGGCAGACCTGCGATAAGCACGGGCTTGCTAAGCTTCGGGACGCTCCTGGCCAGAAGCTTTACCGCCCATTCATCCATTTTTATAGCCACCCCTTCGCCTTCAGCTGCACTTCCTTCGCCTTTCTCCTGTAAGCGGCGTAATTGTCCTCAGGGCTGTACCTTGCGGGCTTTGGAATAACTGTTTTTGATAAACCTTTTTCGCAAAAAGGTTTGCTGCAGATTTCCTTAAGCGTATAAACGCTGCAGCTTTGACAACGCATTATGTGCCTCATAATATTACACCTTAACAAACGTTCCTTCCCCGCCTTTGCCCTCAATGAAGCTTATGGCAGCCGAGGAAGCCTTCGCCATGACCTGCTCGCCGGACTTGTAATTTTCAGCCACAACACGGAACAGGTAAGCGCCTGAGCCGAGGTATGAAACAGCCGCGCCTTCCTGAACAGCAAGTTTCAGCGCCTCTTTAACGATTGAAACGCCATCAGGATCATAGCTTGCCAGCGCCAGCTTGCCCTTAAGCTCAATCACAGGCGGCTTGATTCTCTGCATTACCGCCTCGTTAATGGCTTCTGACACCTGCTTTGGAAGCTTCAGGTCGGCTATCAAAACTTCCCCCTTCGCCAGGGCTATGAACGCCTCAAACAACGAATGAAACCTGTCAGAAATCTTCTCGGATAGCTGGGAATAAATCTGCGGGGGTTGCATGCTGAGCTGCTTTGCAACCAGCTCGACAATCTTCTCAGCCTTCTGCTCCTGCTTTATTTCGTTGAGCTTTGCCCTGCGCTGGCTCTCCGTGACTCTCCTCAGGGAGAGGTCAACGTGGCCCCGGTCCTTGTTAACACCAATGACCTTGCAGACAACAGGCTTGTTCTCGACAACGTAATCGCGGATGTTCCTTATCCTGCCGGGAGCAACCTCTGATATGTGAATCATGCCGCCTATGCCGTACTCCTCAAGCTTAACGAAAACAGAGTGGCTTTGGACGCTGTTTACAGTGCAGAAAACAAGCTCATCCTCAACAGGAAATCCCTGCCTTTTAAGTAGCATCTTTTTACCCATCCAACAGCTTTGAACCCTATTAACCCCTTAACAACCATTGCAGCGATATTGTAGCTGCCGCAATTGCAAAAAAACTGAATAGCCCACTAAAAATTATGTGAAGCTGTGTTACTCAAGCACTTCCAGGACCCTTGCCTTGAGCCTTGACTTCCCGCCTGTCGACTCTGCAAGCGGCTTGCCGCACACGAGGCAAGTTACCTCAGTCGAAACCTTGCCGAATATTATCTGCTCATTCTTGCATTTAGGGCATCTGACTTTCACAAACTTTGAGCTTGGCTCCTTGATTTTGACCATTAAATATCACCCTCGCATTACGTGAATCGAGAAAACAAGGGCGGTTTAAAAAGGTATCGAAGCTTTGGCGTTTAATTGAAATTGAGGCTTTTAACAGCGCCCATTTTCAGCAAAAGTTTTAAATACTTCATCATCGCTAACCGCTTCTAAAGTGTGTGGCTAGCTGTATTCAGGGCCGAAAGAGAATCCGTGTAAAATTCCCGTGAGTGAGACAGGAGCTTTGTTCAGGCTTCGTGCCTGATTTTCTTCTTTTTCATTTGTAGAATGAGCGTGCAGGTTAGTGTGGGCACGGCGGGATTTTCGAGCTGAATTCGAACCCGCACCTTCCCGTGAGTGAAACAGGTGCTCTGTCCATTGAGCTACATACCCTCCTGCACGCTCAAGCAACTCCTCCGCTTTTAGAATTAATATGCCTTGCCCATAATTTCTCAAAATATTTCCGGTAACTGTGCAAAAGATTCGGTGGCAGCCGCAAAACTTTCAGCAAAAGAAGGCTTATTAGCACAATCTTCCGGAAGTTCTGTAAATCCTTAAGCGGCAAATTAGAAAAAACTTTACTCAAACTCCACTTTCTTGAGCCTTATGCCTTTCTTTTGAGTGTGGGTCTTGCTGCAAACCGCGCACTGGTATCTCAGATCTGTCTTCTTGGTCTGCTTCTTGCCTGTCATCTTCCACTGCGTAACAGGAGGCTTGGAGTAACGGCCAAGGTTTCCAGAGCCCCTTGCTCTGCCCCTCCTCCTGGCCCTAATCTTTGAGCCATACTTCAATGGGCTCGGAGCCTTCTTCTTTGCAGTGAAGACCTTGTGCTGGGTGTGCTTCCTGCAGAAAGGGCAGAACCTGTTCACGGTTTTCGGGAATTTCATTTTTACAGCGAAAAGGAGGATAAGAGGCGTGTTTAAAAAGATTATGGAAGAAAGGCGAGCACTGCAGCCATTTTTCATCTCTGACCACAACGCATAACTGCAATGCCAGAAAAACATTTATATATTCTGGTTAGCAGTTGAAAGCTATTGGGAAAATCGGGCTTTAATCGGATTTTAATATTTTAGTCAGTTTTAATCGGGGGTTTGGGATAGCATGGAAGCACAGCAAAAGCAGGACCAGCCGAATCAGCCCGGCAGGATAACGGTAACCTATGAAGCGCTTTTTGACATGGTTGTAAGGGAAAAAGGAAGGGATGAGCTGCAGGCCCTGAATGAGAACTTCTTCTCCGAGCTTGTGAGCTACCTCATCGAAAAAAAGTCAATGCTTGCTGTTCTCGGGCCTGAGGAGAAGGAAAAGACAGCCCGGCAGCTGCAGAACATAAACAGGCTTGTCAAAGAGCTTTACGAGAGAAGGGAGAAAAAGATAATCAGCCTGGCGCTTGCACGGTCAAGGGCTGGAGTTGACATAATAGACACCTCGGCGCTTCTTGCAGATGAGAAGGCCCTGTTCGAAGGGCTGGTAAGCCAGCTTGACGCTTTCAGGGATGGTGTGCTTAACAGCCTTCTTGTGGCGAAAATGCCGAATGCAGAGAAAGCAGAGAGACAATACCAACAGGCTCGCCAAACACAAACAGGCGCTGAAACTTTGGCGGCTGCATCAAGGGTCATCACTTCCACTTCGCTAAGCGCAATAAGCGGCACGAACCTCATTGACAAAAACGGAATAGAAGAAGTATATAATCAAACCGCTGCTGCAACGGGGGAAAACGAATCTCCTGCCTCCTCCGCCATCACAACAAAGCTTGTCAGGTTCCTGCACCCCGTGCCAAGGTTTGTCGGCAGTGAACTGGAAGTATACGGCCCATTTGACCGGGAGGACATGGCCAACCTCCCAAGGGAAATAGCTGAAGTTCTCATAGCCAGAGGCCGTGCTGAGGAAGTAGCGCAGGCGTAGAAAGCTTCGGTAGAAAGCTTAATAACTCTTTCTTACATTCCGCCTCATATGGCACTGCTCACATTCCAAGACCTGTTGTTCAAGCCGAAAGAGGACGGCAACGTCGTGGTTGAATTCCTTGGCACTTACATGTTTGAGGTAGAACGTACAGCACTGGAAAGCATAGGGAAATTTGAGATCGTAGGCAAAGGCAGCAGCATAGAGTTTAAAGGCGTTGACGAAACGGCAGCAAGGAATGGCTTTAACGCGTTGCTCAATGAAGGGCTTAATAACCTGACAAACGGCATTACGCGAAAGAAAACGCTTTACATTCACCGATATTCAGGAATCCCTCTTATTGGCACGACAAGCTTCGGCATTATCGACAGGAATACCAACATGATAGAGGTCAGGCCCCTGACAGGCTGCAACATGAACTGCATATTCTGCTCAGTTGACGAGGGGCTGGCTTCAAGGAAAACTTCGGAAGTGGTAATTGAAGAGAAATACCTCGCTGCCGAAGCCAAGAAACTAGCAGAGTTCAAGGGCTGCGAGTGCAATTCGGCGAAAGGCCGAATGCACAATCGGGCGCATCCCGATTTGTGCCACGTCATAATAAATTCGCAAGGCGAGCCAACGCTCTACAAGCCGCTGCCGCAGCTCATAAGCGACCTAAAAGCCATCGCGGCAGTGAAAACGATTACGCTGATAACAAACGGGACGCTGCTCACTGAAAAGCTTATTGACGAACTGGCAGCTGCCGGGTTGACCATGCTCAACATATCGCTGAATGCCATAGACCCGAAAATAGCCAAAATAATGGAAGGGCACGGCTCCTATGATGTTGAAAAGGTCAAAAGAATGGCCGCCTATGCCGCTGCTAAGACAGCGATTAAAGTAACTCTGGCGCCTGTTATTGTCGGTAACTACAATGATTCAGAGATGGAAAAAATCGTGGCGTTTGCAAAGGAAATAGGGGCAACAACAGCGATGCAGAATTACCTTTTTTACAGGAAGGGAAGGAATCCCGGGAATGCACAGCAGATGCCGTGGCCGAAGTTTTACTCTGAGCTGGAAAGCCTGGAGGAAAAATACGGGTCAAAGCTCGTCTTTTCAGCAGCAGACTACAAAATAATAAAAACAAGGCCGCTGCCAAAGCCGTTCAGGAAAGGGCAGACGGTAAAGGCAACTGTAATAAGCGAAGGGCGCTATCCGAAAGAATTAATAGCCGCCGCTGAAGGGAGGATAATAACGCTTCCTGACTGCGACAGGAACCTCAGAAGCGGTGAAAAGATAAAAATCAAAATAGTGAGCGACAAGCACAACATATTTTACGGAAAAGTTGCATAAAGGATTTTTCTTGATTGACTTAATCGGTGTCATATTCTCGCGTGAGCGACGAGGAACATAAGTGACTAAGAGTAGTTATTTTGACAGATAAAAATATAAATACTAAATGATTCCGTTTAGATATGTCATTCGAACATTTTAGAGATTTATATCAGATAATGAAGGAAGAGGGGATAAAGCCTGCACTTATTTATGATTTGCAAGTTGCCAGATTAAGACTGGATAGACTTATTACTCATGGGAGTTTAACTATCCCTGAGCTTCTAGAAAATAGACCAACAGAATTAAAAAGAGTAGCCGAAGATAGATATGCCTACAGAAGGTATGGAATTTCTTAGGTCAAAATAACTATTGATTGTTATCGGTGTTAAGTCCTTGCGAATATTCGGAGCGACCGAGAAACCGAAGGTTTCGAAGGAGTCACGAGGACACCCGTCACTAAACTTTTTGAAAATAAAAAAAGGGCGAAGGCAAAAATTGGACTTAACCGTTGTTATACGTAGCGAACCTTTGATGGTGAGCGGAGGTTTTTGGCGACCGAAATTGGTAGCACCTAAAAGAAGCGTGTGGTACAGCTGTTTTTAGGTTTATTTTTTAATAATAAACATCTATACTTTTTTAGTGAAACTGTATTGAACGGTGATTTTTTCAAAAAAAGTTCCTGTAAGGCTTTGCGTATAAAATTCTGATTTTATGCGATGATGTGCGTTAAGGCAATTTCGGTTTAGTAGTGCGTTTTAGCGAATGTAATGAGCATTATAGATTTTCTGCGTTAGCAGGGTAAATAGTAGAAGAGAAGGGTTTGTTAAATAGTGATTTTAAAAAGATTATTGTAGATCAAAATTAAGGATATTTGATTGATCTTTTACTACTCTTTCCATTTCAAGATTTGGATGCAATCCAGCTGCTTTAGTAGTCACACAAATAACTCCATCAAAATGATTATCGGGATAGGGTATTGAATACCATGCATTTGATTGAAAAGCAGATATACCTTTACGTCTGGCAATTTGTACAGCCGGTAACGATATATCAACCCCACAATACTCAATTGAGGGATCAATGTCTTTAATTACATCATGAACTCTTTGATGTAGGAATCCCACTTCTAAAATTCTCTTCTTTCCATCAAGAAATTCTGTCAATTCCTCTCGTAAATCTTCATATGCTCCTTCCCCTCCCCAAATGTGGTTACTCAAATCTGCTTCTTCAGAATATTTTCCATTTCTGCTATACAACCATCTTGGTTGTTCATATTTAACCATGTCTTCAATGAGGTGTTCATACCAACCAACATCTCCTTCAAATTCATATCCGATAGTTCTACGGGCTTTTTCCCAATAAGTTCTATCGGTTAAAAACAATTCAACAGTTGGGGTGAATGTTTGTCTGGCGATAAGATTAACCCCAACGAAAGAAAGCTCATATTCTAAAATCATCCTTTGTCTCTCTGATAATCCAGCCTGTTCAAGCATTTCTCTTCCAAATCCTAAAGATGCTTGGTGGTAATCCTCTGATTCATGGCTAAATACATATCTCAGTAAACCTAGTCTTGCCTGAACCGCCGAACCAATTACTCCATAAATTATGGCTTGTTGAGCCTTAATTTCTTCATTTCTTGCGTCAACTTGAGCCCGAAGTACTTTAGTTGGATGAAGATGTTCCTTCGGAGCAGGTAAGTCTAAGTAATCTTCACTTAACCTTATAATTTCTGTAAGTTCTCTTTTAAACCTAGATCCATCTAACATAGTGTAGTCAAAATTTGTAAGAGTATTTAAATCTTTCTATTTTGTTGTCCCTTTATGGTGGTTAATTAATTCTTGCCCTTCTAGTATTTTGCCCCGAAAAAATTGAAACTAACCGGTTATATACGCAATTGCTTAATTTTAAGGTTTAAGGGGTTGAAACTGCCGAATTAAAAATCCTCCGGTCTCTGACCGGTGGAAAACTGATTTTAAAATTCGGAGTCGTGGTTTGTGTTGTTTCTGCTGAAGGGCAGAGGGCTTGGTGAGCAGAACAGAGTATACGTTCACTTTATTGAATATTAATCCATTTTATTTATAAGTAAAAGACCGATATTCAGTTTATTGAATATAGAAAGATTTAAATATAAGGCTATGAGCTCATATTCAGAATATTGAACTTTATAGGTGACTTGAATGTTTTTGGAGAACATAGTTGGAACCGCATCGAGAGTTAAAATACTAAGAACACTCACAGAGGTTGCTGCAGGATTTACCCTGAAGGAACTCGAAAAAGAGACAAGCCTCAGTAGGGGAATAATTCACAAGGAAGTCAGAAGGCTTGTTAAGGCAAGTGTGCTCATAGAGATAAAAGCTAAAGGAAAACTAAAAGCTTACAGAATGAACATTAATCACCCATATTACAGCGGACTCGTAAGCCTGTTTGGAGAAGAGAAACTTTTTGGAAGGAAGAATGTTATAATTTTAAAAATATGGAACACGCTAGAATCACTAACAGCCACAATTATTGGAAATGACAAGGATTTAAACATAGTCACGATAAATCTGTTTGGAAGCCACGCAAGAGGCACTGCTGCGCTAACAAGCGATGTTGACCTGCTCATAGTTTTGCGTGAGAAAACTCAGGAACATAAAGCCTCACTAATTGAAATTTGCAAAAAATATGGAGAAAAAGCCGGAATATTAATAAACCCGGTTTTTATGACGGCCAAAGAGTATAAGCTGGAGTTTAAAAGAAAAACCAGCTTTATCGACCAACTGAATAGGAGCAGTATAGCCCTTTATTTTGACATGGAAAAACTAATAGGCGAAACTCATGGATGAAGACAACTCAAAATTCATGGAGGAATGCCTAAAGGAAAAGGAGGTTATCCAGAAGGCTGGCGCTTATCCCATATTAACGCAATTAGAACGAAATAGCGCGAGCAAGAATTCTTTGTCAAATGCGCAGTATTTCCTTGAGGGGGCTAAACAAATTGTTGACGGAGCAACGCCTTACCTCGTTTTCACGCTTGGCTTTTTTGCCATGGAACATGCTGCAAACTCCTTAATTGCGCAGAAGGGCTATAAGGTTACCGACCACAAGTGCGCCCAGATTTTCTTCTCAAAAATGCTCAACAGGGAAGACTTGGCAAAAGCCCTGTCGCGAGCATACAACGCCAGGATAGCATTTAACTATAGGAACAACTTGAGCGATTACACAGATAAAACGGAAGCTGAGGAATTCTTGCAAAACGAAGTCATACCATTTATAGAGGAAATAGAGAAGCTGCTAAAGGGAACTTAAATGCAAAATGCAAAGTTTGACAAATCGTGGCTGCTTTTCCTAGCCGCGGCTGCTGTTTTCCTCGCCATTAAGATACCTGCCGCCGATTATGCTGTCAGCGACGAGAACACGTACTACAAGATGGGGCAGCTTGTCGCTTCAGGCCAGGTTCCTTACAGGGACTTTTTCTTTGCGCACCCACCGCTGCAGGTTTACCTGTATGCGGTTGTGTTTAAGCTGTTCGGGTTTAATTTCCTGCTGCTGAAGATGATTTCGGCAGTCGCTGTTGTTGCGGCTGCGGCTTTCGTTTTTGCAGCAATGAAGGACAAGTTAAACGCAAAGATAGCGGCTGCCGCAGCAGCGCTGTTCCTTTTCTCGTATGGCACATTGCTGTTCTCAAACTTTCCAACAGGCACCGAAATTGCAACTGCGTTCGCTGCTGCAGGGTTTTACTTTTTCATGAGAAAGAACTTCACTACAAGCGGCGTTCTGCTTGGTTTTGCATCAGTGACTGCGCTGCTTAGCGTGATTATCATGCCGCTGCTTCTTTTCATTGCCGTCTTCATTCAGAAGGACAGAAAATCAGCGATTAAGCTGCTGGCTGGCTTCGCAGCGGTTTTTGCCATAATCAACGGCTTGTTCCTGATTGTTGCCAAGGGAGAGTATTTGAAGCAGGTGCTGATTTACCACCTGAATAAGCCTGCTGTCAGCGCTGACAAGGCAGCAGTATTTTTCAGGATTATGAAAACGAACGCTTTTCTCTTCATTGCAGCCGCCATTGCCCTCGTTTCCAGAAACAGGACAAAGGCCTTCCTGGTCATGTCGGCCGTTGTCGCTGCTGCCTACATCGCAGCATTTCCCCTGCTGAAAACAGCGTTTAATTACTACCTCCTGTACGCCTTCCCCTTCCTGGCAGTTGTTGCCGGCTACGGCATCTTGTCACTGCATGAGTTTCTCACTGAAAAAGCAAAGCTAAGGAAGGAAGCTGCGTTTGTTGCTGTTGCCTTATTGTTGCTGCTTAGCGGCTTTGCTGCTGTTAGGGGATTTGTAAGCTATGACTTCCAGGATTTCCCGCAGGCAAAGGATGTCTCGGAATACGTGAAGGCAAACAGCCAACCGGCCCAAACCATATTTGGTGACGATTCAACCGTTCCACTGGTATCGCTGCTGTCAGGGAGGGAAATTGCGCTGGATTACATAGACAATAACGCACTAAGGTATAGCTCAGGCGTGACTGATTTGGGGCAGACGCTTCAGCTGCTGCAAGGCGGGGTTAACAAAGGCGAATTGAAGTTTGTCATTCTGAGGCGGATTAAGGCAGCCAAAGGCACATTTGATTTCGGAATCGCGACCCAGCGGCAATTCATGGGCTTTGTCAATGAAAGCTGCGGGCTGGCGAAGGAGTTTCCGCTGGAGTGGCGCGGCCTTATCCAGACTTATGAGGTTTACGACTGCCTGAAAACCAGGGATTGAACTTTCCTGACAGCAGCAGCTGTTTTGTCAGGCTTCCAGAACACAGCAACAGCTGCGATGACAGATAAAATGGAAACAACGCTGCCGAAAATGAAAGGCGGTGATGAGAACCTAAACGTAATTTCGTTGCCTGAGTCAGATGGGCTTATCTTTACGGCAAGGAGACCGTTAAGCGATGAAGCCTTTACGCTGCTGCCAGTACCAATATTGACTTTCCAGCCTTTGTAATAATTCTGGTTGATTACCAGCGTTGATACCGAATTAGCCTGCGGCAGCTGCAGCGATATTTTTTGCGGTGAAAAATAAGTGAAATTCAATGATTCGTTTGTTTCGGCAACGTAGGCATTGCCGATAAACACGGGGTAAGGAACTCCGTCGACAAACTGGGGCAATGGGCGTATTTTAAGGTGCAGCCTTTCGTAGCAGTTAAGAGTTCCTATGCCCTGCAGCAGGTTGGGGTACTGCGCAAGCTCAGGAGCTGATGAGAGCATCTGGATGAACTCCGGGCTGCCCAGGTTTGTTGATTTAATCTCCAGCGGCTGCAGCGGGAAGGCATTGGAAAGCAGCGGCCTTGAAACAAGCAGAAGGTCGGCAGCCACAATAATGCACAACGCGGCAGCGACGGCTGTTTGGATATTCCTGTTGCCGGATATTTTAAGCGAAGAAAGCGCTTTCGCAGCCAGCAGGGCAACGAAAAAAATGAACACAATTGCAAACCTTGACGGGCCGTGCAGCGAGCTGAAGAACGGGAGCTCCCTCAGCAGCTGCCAGGGGCCAAAGGGCAGGTAAGTTCCAAGGGCAAGCAGCAGGAAAAACAGTGCTGAAACGATGAGCTTCCAGTTTCTCCTGAAATTGGCAATTGCAAGGGCTGCCAAGAGCAGCGGGATTATTCCCATGTAGGCAGAGTATTCATGCCATCCCCACGGAATCTTTCCGGCAAGGGTGTCATAGTATTTCTGCCTACCCTCAGGAACCAAGTCACGGCCTGTCTTAAGGTCGTTCTGGGGAATGGACTGCTCCCTTGACAGGAAGGAATTGAAAACAATCCCTGCGGATGTCAACTGGACGTCTTTTTCTGCTGTGACGCCTGAAGTAAAGTCAATAATAGGCAGCATCTTTATAGACGACAAAAGCAGGGCAATTGCAAGCATTGCGGCAACGGCAGCTATGGGAATTATTTTTTTCGAGCTCGCGGAATCAAGCAGGGAATACAGAATCAGCATGGTAACTGCTGCATAAAACGGGTAAATTCCGCCTGAAAGGAACATTACTGACAAGGCAACAGCAGCGGCAATAATCCAGCGTATCCTGTGCTGAATTGTTACTTGTGCCGAAACAGAGTTGAGATAGAAAAAGAAAGCAAACGGCATCAGGGCAAACGGGAAGAATGTGGTGTGGCCAACAACCACCCTTACGGCAAACCAGCTGCTGAACATGAACGCTGTTGCGGCCAGAATTGAGGGAACATTGCCGCAGCCGAATTTTTTGGCGGCCAGAAAGGTTCCCAGCAAGCCAAACGCGAGGTAAACGAGTGCCTCAAGCTTCAGCCCTGCAACAGCCCCAAACAGCAGCACGAATGCGAAAAACGGCGACAAAAACGGGGACTGGGGGTTGGCAAAGAGAACATTTCCTCCGCAATAGTACGGCGTCCACAACGGGAATTGGTTGAATGAAAGAAATGAGATTCTTGCCGATTCGTGGTAAAAGAGGTGCTGATCCCAGTCGTAAAGCCCCCAGTTGCCGATATTCGAGAGGATTGGCTGGAGGAGCAAAAATGCCGCAGCCAAAGATGCGGCAACGGCAATGATAACGCCAAGCGGCCTCATGCCACGAGGTTCTGCCTAGCCGTATAAAAAGTTTATCGCATCCTTCATTCTACCGGGATAGCGCAAAAAGATATGCACAGTGGCTTCCGCTGCAGAACTCCTTAACAACAGAATAGCCGTTTCCCACGTCGCTGTTGCGACGGGGCCCAATCGTGTGCTCACGATTTGGGCTTGATTGACCGTTTCTTGATTGGCCATTTCTTGATTGACCTTCTTTTTGAAAGAAGGTCATGCTGTCGTCGAAAACAATTACTGCACTGCGGTTTGCTGCTGCCAAACCAGCAACGCTGTAATAAACGCCCATCCCCTTTCCAGAGTAATACGCCAGCGGCGGGCAATTGCCAGCGCAGCTGAACTCGTTAACGCTGCTGTTTCGGAGGAACATGCCCATGTCCCTGGTTGCCTGCCTCAGGCCGTCCTCGTGGACAACTGCAGGCGCGTAAGCCCTGAAAAGCTGAGGGTAAAGCGAAAGGGTAATCGCAACGACTATGATTGCTGCGATGGGCAGTCTTTGCCGGAAAATTGCCAGCAGCCGCACGATGCCATGGCCAATAAATGGCACTGCAAAGAGCAGGAACAAAAGCATGAACCGTTCAGCCTCCCACTCCAAGCCAAAGGGCTTTGAAACGCCCCTGCCCACTATAAAAAGGGAATAAGCCAAGGTTACAAAAAGGCAATACAGCATGTAGGGCTGATAATTCCAATTATCCCACTTCCCTTTCCGCGGCTTCCACTGCGATTGCGATAGCCGCTTTGTCAGTGAAAAAACGCTGAATGCCACCCCAAAAGAGAGAAACACCATGAGAGGGATGCCAAGGGCATCTTTCAGCAGGTAGAAAAGAAAGCCTAAGCCTGCAAAGCCTGCGGTTTCCTGCTCGGCAACGACGTGAAAAGCCCTGCCGAAGGTGTAAAATGGGCTTCCGAAGCCCATAGCGTTAAAAACAAGGTAAGGCAGAATAACAATAGCGGATAGCGCCACGCTGACAGCAACATTGGCTAAACGCTTCCTGGCATTGGCAAGCAGCAGCGGCAGCAGCAAAACCAGAAGCAGCAGGTTCGTGAACTTCATCAGAACAGCAAGCCCGGCTAATACGCCCCCGGCATACAGCATCAGCTTTTTTTCAGTCTTAAAGCCAATTAAGTAAGATGTAATTGAAGAGAAAGCCAGCAGCGCGCCCAAGGCATCGGTCATTACCCAGCGGCTGTTGAGGATGTGCACAGGCAGGACAGCAACTACTACGGCTGCAACTATGGCCGAACGCTGGTTAAAAATTGCTTTAGTGAGATAATAAACCGGGAAAACAATGAGCGAATTCAGCAAAGCAAGGAAAAGCCTTGAAGCCAGCTCATAGGATTCCAGCCTGGCGAATGGGGAAAGCAGCAACGGCAGCAGCGGAGGCCTGAGGAACGTTTCAGAATAGCCAACTTCTTGCCCGGCAAAAAGCCTGCCGTGCATCATGTAAACTGTTTCGTCCCAGAAGAAATATGATGTATCGGGAAAAATGGCTCTAATGGCAAAAGCGAGTAAAAACAGCATAAATAGCAGCAGCAATAAGGGCACTGCTGCGCCCTTATCAACCCTCGGCAGCGGCTGTTTTGACTTGATCATCGTAATTACTGATTTTATCGCTGCTGCAACAGGAAAACCATGGCTCTGCCTCATCAAAAAAGAAAATGAAAATAAGAAAAGAAAAAGAGAGAAGCTAAGGCTTTTTTTGACTTAGCTGCTCATGTGGCTGCTGGAACCGTTGCTGCGGGTTCGACTACAGGGGCAACTACAGGGGCAACTACTTTAGGTGCTGGTGCGCCTACCGTTATGTCAGTGAAGCTTGTTCCAGCTACCTCAACCTCTGTTCCCTTCAGGACGCCCTTCTCCTGCCACTTCGCGTAATCAGCAATTACCCTGGCCGCCCTTCTGGTGTCCATTGCGGATGCGCCTGCAACTAGCAGTGCAACCTTCCCGCCGTTTTCGTACAGCTTAACCATTGCCTTGCCCTCGGTAAAGCCCTCTGCACAGTTTGCAGGGTTGCCCATCAGGCTAGCAGCTGCAGCGTTTGCACATGGCCCGCCAACAACTATGGCGTTCTGGGCTGTTATGTCAGCAACCTCTGAAGCAAGCTTGGCTGAGCCAACCTCGATTTGGGTTGTCTCGTAGTAAATAACCTGCCCTGCCTCTGAGGCTGCAGTCTTGGTTACCTCAGCTCCAGGAGCTATCACAGTCACTATTGGCAGTGCCTGTGAGTTCTGCGGGTAGGTTATCTCCAAGATGTCCGGGTCGTTGCTGACCGTCTTCCAGTGAACAAACGCGCCCAGGCTTGTGTAGAGGTCCCTCAGGTTTGTGTCTGCGCTCGGCGTTGTATACCTCAGGTTAACAGTGCCTGTGTGCTCGGCAATGTCAACCTTTGCGCTTGCAGCTGAGATGTTGAACTCAACAGGGCTTGGGACGATGTTGTCGTAGTCATCGGCGTCAAGTGTTTGCACTGAGAAGATAATGCTTCCTGCTGCAACACCTGCAACGGACTCGTCTACCGTAAGTCGGCCGCCAGGGGTAAGGTTGGTGGCGTTACTCGGGTGATACGCCAACACTATCTGCGCGCCGCCCTTTGTTGTGATGTTTATGACGTTGCCCATGTTGTTTGTTCCGTTTGTTGACTCCAGTGTGCCATCGCCGTCCAAGTCAATCTGCAGGTTGAAGTTTGTGCTCGTGTCAACCGAGGTGTTCCATATCTTGTAGGTTCCTCCACCAAGCTTCAGGGTTGCGTCTTCCGTGGCACCGCCTTCGGCACCAGTCGCTGCCTTGTAATCAACATCTACCCTGCTTCCGCCGCCCAGGTCCTGAAGCTCTATCTTCGGGCTTGTTTCTCCAGAGCCAAGCGCGCTTACATACCTCATACCGTAGGTCTTGCGCGCACCAACCTGCTGCGTGCTGTCGGTTAAGACAAAGTAGTCGTTCCTTGTTATGGACTGGTTCTCAAGGAGAACGGTATCGTCGTCGTTGTCGCCCACCTTTAATTGCGTAGTGCCTGCTGTATAGGCAATCGGCAGCTTCACGTTCTTGCCAGCACCGTCCTGGAACTCCAGGTAGTACTGGGTTGCGCCGGATGGCGACAGCTTTATCTTTTCAGTTGCCACAGGCTCTAAGCCGTCGTACTGAATATCCCAGCTGTTCAGAAGGGCTTGTGGCCTTCTCAACTGGCTGCTGAGCTTCTTGCCTGCCGGTACATAAGCATCCTCGTCAGCAGTCATGTTCACCTGGATAGATGCCAACGTGAACGAACTGGTAGCGTTTGTACCTGTTACGACCGCCTTTGTGCCGGTTATTGATTCTGTGCCTACCTCAAGGGTCTGCTCACCGCCTGCTGCCTGGGTGTTGGTGTCCCTTATCCTTACCTTGTCAGCTCCAAGGTAGAATTCTGTCTTCCTGACACCACCGGCAAATTCCTGCGAAACTATGTCCCTCACGCCAACCTGCGTGCCATCTTTAAGGGTCTGGGTGTTGCCTTCCTGCAGCGAGTCAGTTACCTCGCCGTTGACGGTAAACTTTGTGGTTGTTGAGCCAACGAAGTCCAAAGTTACTTCGTAGTCCTTCCCGCCAATAGTGTAGGTCTTTGTGTCTCCTTCGCTTAGGACATCCCTCACAGCGCCTGCCATGAAGGTAAAGTCAACCTCGGCATTCTGCCTTGCTGTGTTGTAGTCTGTCCTTGCCTTTACGATTGCCCAGTCCTTGCCGAGCATCTTGATGCTCTTGCCCTCAAAGTTCCACAGGAATGTTCCTGTTGCTAAAATACTGCCTGAGCTGTCAGTTACGTCTGACTTTGCTGTCTCAGTAAACTCGAGCGCATACCTGGCAACCGATTCGCTGTTTTTGATGTAAAAGTAGTCGCCTGCAACGCTTGTGTCAGGGTCTTCTGCATAGACTACCGACATTGAAGCGCCGGGGTTTGCAGTTGGCGGGTTTGTGTCAAAATACATATACTGCCTGTAGTCATAGTCGCCCTGCGTGTTTGAGAATGTTCCGCTAGCCAGAAGCGTTGGCAACTCATCCTTGCCAATGAAGGTTGTTATGTTCCTGACAACCTCCTGCCTTGGGCTTGATGTGCCTGAATCCAGTGTTTCAGAGAACTCAAGCTTCTTTGCACCCTGCTGGACTCTCCATGCCTCGCCAGACAGGCTTACCTGCCCGCCACCGGTTGACTGCGAGGTCTTCTTAACCCTTGAGGCGAACTGCAGGCTTGTCGCAATGTCTACAGAGCCGATAACGTCAGAGGACGCAGCGCTGTCGCCAACTACGAGAACTGCGTTAAACTTCCCGTCCTTTACGAAAGGGTCCGGGTAGCTCTTAAGGTCAGCAGCTGCTGTGGCGCTCAAAATAGTGGCACCAACCATGACTGCACCTGTGCCTAATGCTAACATCTTACTGATTGTCTTGCGCAACTTCACTCTCAACACCTCCGTGTTAACTTCTTTTTACCTATCATGATTCACGAGCAGCATTTCTGATTTTTGCTGCGTCGTACAAGCCCAAAACTGCAGGGTATATATAAAGCTTTTGATTGGCCTTTGACTGGCGTCTTTCAGCCCATTCTGCTTTTAATTTTCATGCACATATATTTCATGCACATATATTAATTGTTGTTGCCCACCTTTTTTTGGACTTGTTTGCTTCCTTCTTTGTTTGCTTATCTTTTGCTTATCTTCTAGTTGCAGACCAGCCATACAGCCATATAATCTGAGAAACAGCACTGCATACCCTGCAATACTGCTACTCTGGCAAGCCAGCTACTGAGCAGCTATAGGGAGATAGCTACTTTATAAAGTTTTCGGAACTGCAGGATATAATTGCGTCGAAAAATAACCAAAAAAGTATATAGGAATGGGTATTTGTGAAGGTTTGCAACACCCTAGTAAATTCTGCCGATAGTGGAAGCCACGGCAAAAGGCAGGGCAATGACAACTTTTTTATAATAGGATAAGCCAACACGAGCCGGGATAAGGCAAAGGCGCATGAAAAGGCTGCTGCTGCGGAATTGCAGCACGGCAAGGCCGGATAAGATTTATCGACGGAAAAATCGCGGGGATGCCGCAGCGGCCAACCGGGGCAGGCTTAGGACCTGCTGGCTTAGTGCCTTCGGCGGTTCGAATCCGCCTCCCCGCACTCAACCTTTTTGCGAAAAAGGTTGATCAAAA
>JACPIJ010000022.1 GCA_016188145.1 Candidatus Woesearchaeota archaeon
AAAAACAGCAGTTTTTTGTCAAAAGGTACGGTAATGTGATAGCGCCTTATATTATGTCAAGAAATGAGTTTGTCCGCAAGAAGAATACGCCTTTTGTCAAGGGTGTTCTTGAAAGTTACAAATTGATTAAGGGTGAGGATTTATGGAAGCTAATACAGTAAACGTGGCATCGAGCTTTTATAAGAACTTTTTGAAGAAGGCGGGAGAGTGCCATACTGGCATGAATTCTGCTTTTGCCAGCGATAGCTGGAATATGGCGGTTATCGCGGCTGTTCATTGCGGTATAAGCGCTGCCGATGCTCTTACAGTAAAGCACCTCGGCCTTCGTAACAGCGGCAGCAGGCATGAGAGTGTTATCAAACTACTCACTAAGCTTAACCTTCCTGAGATTGGGAAGAAAAACCAGCAATTAAGCAATCTTTTGCGGATTAAAAGCACTGCAGAGTATGAAGAAAGGCTTATGAGCAAATCCGATGCTTCCGATGCTTTGAGAGATGCTGAGAGATTTTACAGATGGGTTAAGGAAGTGCTTGGGGAATGAGCGCGGGAGGCAGCAGTATGGGTTGGAGGCTGATTCACGTTGGTAAGTTCACTTACTCCAAAAAACATAAGCAAAAGGGTGATGAAAATGAAGCGTGACATCTGGGAAGCAGAGCATCTTTGCCAGAATGATAATTACAGGATGAGTAAGGCAAAAGTGGTAGTTGAAGGAATGTCTGTCAGGGCTTGGAAATGCCCGAAATGTAATGAGACTGTGCTGCACCCTGAAGATGCCCAGAGAATGCTCGTATTTAACAAGCTAAGGCATGGAATTCCCGTAAAGGTGGGAAAGCTTGGAGAAACCTTAATGGTGAGGATACCTAAGGAATTTGCCCAGTTCTACAGCATCCAGAAGGGTGGCGGCCTGATCCTGAAAGGAGAGGACGAGTCCAAGTTTGAAGTTAAAGTAGCTTGACAGCACTGGCTGTTGACAAAAACATGGCCTGTCTGGGCAGGGCTATCACTTTTTATATGGCTGCTGTAACTAAGAAATTCATCGACTACTTCCCGCACAATTTTTCTAGCATTTGAACTAGCGGCCTAACGCTTGTGCTTTGAATAACTTGCTTCTTGCTTTCTACAGGAGGTCGTGCGAATGGAGTGCCGGTTTCATTAAATCCGATTCCATAAGATATTACGTTCATGCGTGAATAATCACGAACCAGCGTTCCTGTGTATCTTCCATCTTTTGTAAGCAATGCGGCGCCACTCATCCCAGGTCTCCCAAAATCGGCATGGGAAAGGAGTGAGTCGCTATTAGGGCTTACTTCATCCATTTTTGTGAAACCAAAGCGCTTTACTTCACTTCCATCAAAAGTCACCCCTGGTTTTCCGTCTATAACCAAAGCATCTAAATCAGAGTTTTCACTTGCTTTACCGATAAGAACCCCTGAAAAATCCTTTTTGCCCGAATACTTCACCAAAGCAATGTCAGACTTGCTGTGTGTTGCGACAACATAGCCCAAGGTACCGGTTTTGTCAGAAGGGTTGAAGATAGCAATTGCCAGCAGTTTGCCAGAATCTTCTTCAACAACGTGTCGGGCAGTTACGACTATGCCACTGCCAATGTCATAGCCTGTGCCTAACTGCTCGAGTGTATAATTGGCAGACCCTTCCGAAGAAGGTTTCAACGTCCCTGCAGTAAGCCTAACAACCCTATCAGCTTCGTCATAATTGTTGCTGTCATTTGAATTGCCTGTGACAAGTTGAGAGGAATTTCCCTGTTGCTTAAGCTGGCAGGATACTGGGCTTAATTCTGTTTCGTAAATCTTAACAGGTGATGCGTTGGTCATTGCATACGCAATAACCCCAACACTCAGAGCAACAATTCCTGCAGCGGCAATAATTGGTCTCGCCAAACTTATCTTGCTGTGGTGTTTGGTTCTTGCAGCTTCTCTTTTCGCTTTTCCTCTCTTTGACATGTGACTCCTCAAATTAATCACTATTTGATAGTGACAACTCATATATAAACCTTTCGATTGAGTGATGTGGCTAAAAATAGCCCAATCCATTTGCCAGCTGTTTTTATTTAACATTCAATGATAGCTAAAAACAACCCTGCCAATTACAGCGCTCTTCTTGACTAGAGGCAGCTTCCTGCTGTCATTCCTGTTGTCGCCTTCAACAACGAGTTCCTTATTTTTGGCAACTGCCGCCACTCTCTTCACATACTTCTCGCTGTTGCTATCAAAAACAATAATGTCCCCTGCCTTTGGCCGCGAGAACAAGTAAGCCCAATTAAAAACAACAACCCCGTCACCTTCCTTTATGCTGGGCTGCATGCTGTGGCCTTTGACAACATGAATGCTAAAGGGAAGAAAAGAAAAAACCATCTTGGTCGCAGCCGCAGCTACTTCTTCGTTTCAGCGAAAATCCTTGCAATTTCTGCAACAGCTTCCTTCAGCTGCTGGGCAGCCTTTAAGTCAACCGTCCTTTTGGCTTGCGAGCAAAGCTTTGTTGCCTTCCAAACCTTTGTATGGAGGTCGGGGAACTTGGCAAGGTGCTCCTCCTTGAAGTAGTCTGTCCACAGGATGAGGATTTCCTGCTTGCATTTCTGGGCATGCTCCTCCTTGACGTGAACCATCCTTACAAAATTGTTCCTGTCCACGAGCTCCATTCCTTTAATCTCAAGAATCTTTTCCATCATCTTAAGGACAGTGTCTGCTGCAGTTGTCATAGAATTCGTCTCGTAAATGCCACAGGGAATGTCGCAATGCGCATATACAGGACTCGGCTTCAGAACCGTTTCAGCCTTTCTCAATGCAGCAGCCAATAAACCAGTCATATTCTTCATAATCATCACCCCTGAATGCGCCAGGGACTTGCGGATTTAAAAAATTTGCTGTATCAAAACGAGCCGCTAGGTTAAGTTAATATAGCTGTTGCCATACCAGCAATAGAATGGCGTGGAGACCAAAATACAAGCAGCTGTGCGCAATCTGCAGGAAAAACCATATACTAATAAGCTCGCGGAACCAATTTCCCATCTGCACCTCATGCTCAATGAAGCAAATTAACCAGCCAATAACAGATGAGAAGTTCAGGAAAATGTTTGACATTGACCAGAAGCTGTACGAGGAATCATCGTTTCTCAGGAGCATAAAGTCAAACTACCTGCGGTTCGGCAGCTTGTCAGAAAAGCAGATTGACACGTTCAAAAGGGTCGCTGCAGAACTGGCGAATCCGGTTCAGAGCAACAAAAACAGCACGCAAAAAACTAGCACGCAAACAGTAACTAATGCAATTGCTGCAGAAGCTGTGGTTATTGGTGGAAATAGTGAAAAGCAGGAAAGCGCAAATGAAGCCAAGCAAGTCAAGCCGAAGGCAAAAAAGTCCAAAAAATAAATCGCTGCTGCCTGTTGCTTCTTCGTACTGCTTTTACGCGGTTGCCTTTGCTGATTTCAAATAATTAATAACTTCCTCGTCTGTTAGCTGTGGGAAGCTCCTGTAGAACTCACCAACGGCCATGAACCATTCTGGCGTGTCAAGGCAGATTATCTCGTCAGCCTCTGCCCTTAGCAGCTCTGCCGCCTGCTGCGAAGAGACAGGGACTGCAACGATGATTCTCTTTGGTTTGCCCTTTCTTACCGCCCTTACTGCTGCCAGGACAGTGTGCCCTGTCGCCATTCCGTCGTCAACAACAACAGCTGTCTTGCCTTTGACGTCTGGAAACTTAACGCCGTAAGCCAGATAGCGCCTTTTGATTTCTGCCGCTAATTTCTTCTTCTCAGCTTCCACGTAATCCTTGCCAACGCCGTGCTGCAATGCAAAGCTGTCGTCCATGCTGACTAAACCTCCAAAGGCAACAGCGCCCACAGCCAGCTCAGGATTGCCCGGGAAAGGCAGCTTCTTGGAAACAGCTATGCCAAGCTTAGTCTTCAGCTCCTTCGCAATCGCATAGGCAACCTCTACCCCGCCGCGGGGAATTCCGAGAACTATAGTGCTTTTGCTGCCTTTGTACTTAGCCAGCTTTCCGGCAAGCTGCTTGCCTGCGTTGAGGCGGTCCTGGAACATGAGACCAGAGTCAGTTTTTGTGATTATTAAAGCTATTGCAACGCTCACGTATTGACGAAATTCAGGATGGCTTTGTTAACGCCCTCTGCATCGTTCAGCACAGAAACATGGTTTGTGTCTAGTAGAACAAGCCTGGCGTTTCTGAGCATCCTGCTAAGTTCAACACCCCTTTTTGCAAGAACAAGAATGTCTTTTTTGCCATGTATCAGCAAGGTTGGCTTGCTGAAGCCTTCCAACGGAGAGCTAAAGTTAAGCGACTCAAGCATAACATGGCTGTACGTTTCAACACCGCAATATCTTACATCAGTGAGAAGGCGCTTAGGGCTTATGTCGAATGTGTTTATTATCGTGCTGTAATCTCCATGCCCATTCCTGCCCCCGTAAGGTATCAGCCGCACAAACCTGAAGAAACCGTCAAGAATCGCCTTTAACCATGCCAGCTTTACAATCCTTGTTGCAGAATTTATAAGTATAAGCTTTTGTACCTTTTCCGGGAAATCCTTTGCGAATTGCTGTGCTACAAAACTGCCGAAACAATGCCCTATAATTACAGCTTTGCTTATCCTTAGTTTTTTCAGGACGGCCTCAACATCAGCAGCGAAGTTGCCGAGCCTGAAGAATTCGCTTCCGCTGCCCCTGCTGGAATAACCGTGGCCTCGCAGGTCAATGAACAGGAGCGAAAACCTTTTTTTTGAAAAAAACCTCTCCTGCAGAAACATGGCAGACATGGACCCTGTGCCGCCGTGCAGGAAAACAAGCCACGGCAACCCTTTTCTCAGGAACTTGTAGTAAATTTTAACGCCATCCCTGCCACGGGCATATCCATCTTGCCACATCACTGCAACATCACGCAGCTGACACGTCATGGAAACGTATATAAACATTGCTGTGCCACGAACTTCAGATGGAAAATGCCAACACGCTTTTTAAACTCGTTTCGTGGCTAGGGCTTCCTCCTGCATACGCCGTAGTTGTAATATTCCTTTGGAAAACCGGATGGCCTTTGGCGAACAAGCTTGGTCTGGCGCTGCTTGTAATAGAAGCGCTTACCGCCATGATAAAGTTCATTTACCACAAGGACCGGCCGGTAAAGATGCCCAGAAGAAACCTCCTAGAAAAATACGAAGCGGGGGGATTTCCAAGCATACACAGCGCAAGGACTGCCGCTGTTGCAATAGGACTAGGCTTGGCTTACCAGTACTGGCTGATCTGGCTGGCTGCAGCCGCAACTGTGGCGCTTGTGGGCTACTCAAGGATTTACCTAAAAAAGCATGATGCCATAGATGTGTTTGGCGGAATTGCGATAGCGGTTGTTATAAGTGCACTGTCGTTAGGATTGTGATTGTAAAATGTCGCTTCGAAGCTACTTAGCTCTTATCCGGTTTTATAGCCACCCCACATACCTTGTCATAATTGTGGTAGCAATATACTTTTCAGGCTTGTCAATAGAAACCGCCAAGATGCTCGGCATCCTTTACCTATCCTTCAACGTTTTCCTTTACGGAGGCTTATACACCATGAACAGCATTGCAGACATCGAGTCTGACAGGATGCACCCGAAAAAAAGCAAGCGGCCACTGCCCTCAGGTGAAATAACAGTTACGGCTGCATGGATTTTTGCCACCGCAATGACCTTAATTGGTCTTGTCACAGGATATTTGCTTTTCGGCCCAAAAGCCAGTTACGTATACCTTGCATTTGTCATTCTGAACGTGTTGTACACATATTGGCTGAAGCATATCCCTTACGTGGAACTTATGGGAAACACCCTGACACACCCGCTCAGGCTGGTGCTCGCTCTCATCCTGTTTAATCACGGAAACGTGCCGGTGCCCTTGGTGTCAGGGTACTTTTTCACGATACTTGGGACAGCCTGCGTTAGAAGAATAGTTGAAAAAGATGTCAAAGGCTGGGAAGCGAGAAAAGTGCTCAAGCATTACACTCTCAGGCAACTCGTAACTGTTCAGGTGTTGTCTTTTGTTCTCCTGCTTATGAGTATTGTAGCGGGGAATTTTTCCCACGCGCCGCTCTTTCTGATAATGCTTGCTTTTTACATAATCTTAGTTTTTGGGGTGTACCTCCTAAAGCCGGTAAGGGCGTATTGGGTTGCGGTCTTCACGCGCTAGCCGATAATTTTTTAAATCTTACCGTATTTGGCATATAGCCATGGTCAAGACATTTCCCAAAAAGCTAGCTGCTGGCGATGTAATCCTCATCTGTGAGAAGGGGCTGAAGCATGCCATGGACCGCTTTTTCCAAAGAACAAAGAAATGGCACCACGTCATGCTTTACATAGGCAAAGGCAAGGTACTTGAAGTAACACCGCTAAAAGGCTGCCGCATATCAATGCTTAGCCTGAGCCGGAAGAGGTATAAAGCTGTTAAAGTGCTGCGTGCAGCCAAGCTCAGGTTCCAAGCCAAAAAGCAGCTTGTGCAGGAAGCCGTGAAAACATTTCTTGGCAAGAGGGCTTCTGTGAAAGCATTCTTAAAGCTCATGCTTGTCAGGGCGCTCCCTCTAGTAAGCGAACTGGTAAGCTGGCTTAGCCTCAGCAAACTTTCCCAAAGGTACAAACGATACAAATGCAACACCAAGGACATTGTCTGCTCCACGCTGGTGTCAATTGCATACTATCTCCATGGGAAATCAGTGAAGATGAAAATCAAACCCGAGTACGTTCTGCCAAAGGATTTTGAAGCAGCTGAAGGCTTTGAAGTAGTGTTTGAGTCTGCTTGGGACACCTAGAACTCAACTAAAAAGATTTAACCGGTGTTATCAGGAAGTTTTCTCTAGTTTAAAAATAGGATGATACCGGTCGTTCATTCCAAGACCGAAATAAAGAGGGGAGGGCATTTTGACAAGCTCCAACTCCAGTTCGTCAAAAAGCTCCTTCCATTCTTCCAGGGTGTAGTAGCGGAACCTGCACCGGATCCCATATGGGGCATTAGAAAGATAGTCACCAAGCGAGATAAGAAGGTTTGAGACGGGCCAACATATGCTTCCAGATTTTTTGATGTTTTAAATATCTTTCTGGCATTGCGGCGGCTGTCACAGCAGTAGCGAACCAGAACAGCAATCTTTATAAGCAGCCTCAAAAACTCCAATTTCTGATTAAAAAATGGCACGAATGCACTCGCGCAAGAGGGGAAAGGCAGGCTCCAAAAGGCCGCTGAAGAAGGCAAAGCCGACATGGGTGAGGTATGAAGCCAAAGAGGTAGAGCTGCTTGTTGCCAAGGTTGCCAAGGAAGGAAAAGCGCCTTCGCAGATAGGGATGGTGCTCAGAGACAGCTATGGAGTGCCGGGAGTAAAAATTGTTGCAGGGAGGAAGGTAGCTGCCATAATGAAGGAGAAAGGCATACTCCCACAGATTCCCGAAGACCTGATGGCCCTTATCAAGAAAAGCGTCCAAATAAAAAAGCACCTTGAAGGGATGAAGCACGACATGGCTGCAAAAAGAGGCCTTGGGCTGACTGATTCCAAGATAAGGAGGCTTGTGAAATACTACAAGAGAGAGCATGTTCTTCCCCAAGACTGGAGCTACGACCCTGAAAAGGTCAAACTTTTAATCAGCTGATTACTTCAGTTCCTTTATTTGATTTGATTTAATATTACTTTTCTATTTCGGTTGCCGCGGTTGCCGCAATAAAAGAAAAACGCTCTGGCACGATAGGCGGCGGCTGCCGTTGCACAAACTTTAAAAGTGTTCCCAATCCAAAAATCAGCATGGAGTCGGCTTCTTTAAAAGTAAAAAAGGAGGAAAGCAGCAATAATCCGGTGAATACTGCGGCGAGTGCTGATATTACGGAGAATGCCAAGCTTGAGGATTTCAGGCAGATGGTGAAAGCTGCGGCTGAAAAATTCAGCCAGATTGACAAGTCAGAGACAATAAGGCTGGTTTCCCACCTTGATGCCGACGGGCTAAGCTCCGCTTCCATAATGGTTAAAACCCTGCTCAGGGAGAACAGGAAATACTGCCTCTCGATAGTTCACCAGCTTACTGAAGAGGTTGCCACGCAGCTGGTCGCAGAGAGCTACAGCTACTATGTTTTTACTGACTTAGGAACAGGGCAGTTTGACATCCTTAAAAAAAACCTCAGTGACAACGGCAAAAGCCTGTTCATACTTGACCATCACCACCTGCAAAAAGAATTTGCGGCAGAGAATATTGTGCACGTTAATCCCCACCTGGCAGGGATAGAATCGTCCAGGGAAATATCCGGGGCGGGTGTTGCCTACCTGTTCTCAAAAGCGCTTAACGGGAAAAACACAGACCTTGCCCATTTGGCCATAATCGGGGCAATTGGAGACATGCAGGAAGATAAGGGGTTCAGCAGCCTTAACAGGGAGATGCTTGCCGATGCGAAATCAGCAAAAATGCTGAAGGTCATCACAGGCCTGAGGCTGTTTGGAGTCCAGACAAAGCCTCTGCACAAGGTGCTGGGGCAGAGCAGCGAGTTCCAGATTCCGGGGGTAACGGGAAGCGAAAGCGCAGCAATCCAGTTCCTTCAGCAGTTGGGAATAAATCCTAAAAGCAATAGTGGCAATGGCAACAGTAATGGCAACAGCGGATGGAGAAAGTTGACAGACCTGAATGACGAGGAGCTGGTTAAGCTGGCGACAGGCGTGGTTCTGCAGCGGATAAACCTGGAAAGCCCTGAGGCGATAATAGGCCCTGTTTACATACTCAGGCAGGAGGCTGACGGCTCACCCTTGAGGGATGCGCGGGAGTTTGCCACGCTTCTGAACGCCTGCGGAAGGCTGGAAAAAGCGTCAGTTGGCATAGGCGCATGCATCGGCGACCAGCGGTGCAAGGAAGAGGCGCTCAGCATACTTGACGACTACAAGCAGCAGATTGCAAGCTCTCTGACATGGTACGAGGGAATGCTGCGACAAAGAAGCAGTGCAGCTGCAAATGCAAAAAGCAGTGAAAAACCAACAGGCAGCATAATCATGGACAAGAGCTTTGTGATAATAAACGCGGAAGACAACGTGCTGCCAACAATGATTGGGACATTGGCGTCAATAGTTTCAAAATCGAGCAGCTTCAGCCCTGGAACCTTTGTACTTTCACTTGCAAGAGCCCCGGACAACTTTACAAAGATTAGCCTTAGGCTGGCAGGGGAGAAGGAATTCAAGGGGGAATTCAACCTTATGGAGATTCTGACTGTGATTGCGGGAAAGGTTGGGGGGCAGGCCGGCGGCCATCATGAGGCTGCAGGAGCAATAATAATGACGGAAAAGGAGGATGAGTTCATTGCTGCGGCAAAGCATCACCTTTCAGCAGCAAGGATGGAAGAAAAACTCACTCCCTGAACTCTGCCTCGTCTATGATGCCGTCAGAGTCCAAATCTATTCCTTCAACTACCTTCGCTTTAATGCTGCGGCTATGGACATTCCCGGCTGCCAGCTCGTCAAAGTGCTTCAGGAACGCTATGATTGCCGCCCTTGTGCCAAAATATCTTTTTCCTGCAACAACGAGGATGCTTTTATCAGGGTTGAAAGGGCTCTTGGTCTTTACAATGAGGCCAGACTCGTCAGTCGGGTATGTGTTGTCGCTTATTGTCGAATGAATTGCCCAGTGCTGCTCCCTGTCAAACCTTACCGGAAGCTTGGGATTGGCCAGCCAGGTAACCCTGTTGACAACAGGGCCGCCAATCAGTATGAGGTTGTTGTTCCTGAGGTCCTCCTCTCTGGCGTCTGTATCCAGCTTAACGTAAAATTTCGGCACATAGTTCAGGAATGTTCCGAGAAAAAGCGCGAGGTCCATGCCATAGTAGCCATCCTTGGAGCGGGCTTTCTCAGGACCGTGGGGGTCAGGGCTCCCAACTATTATCAGGGCGTTAAGCTGGCCGTCCTTAATGAACGGCTCAAGAAACTCAGAGCTGCCCTTCATGTTGAGGAGCTTGTGCGTTTCCTCCATGCCCTTGAACCTGACGACAACAGCAGGCTTCTCAAGCGCATAATACTTGGCTACAGCCCCCTGCCTGCCCTCCTGCTTCACAACCCTGATAATGCCTGCCTTGCTCAGGTTCTTCGCGTCCTCAGGCCTGATTTCCTGGGCTGGCAGTGATGTGAAGCCATCCTTGTTGCGATCCACTAAAAACATTTTGTAATCACCACTCAAAAAATAATTATAACTATTATTTAAGGCTTTCGTAATGCTTTCGCAGATGGCGCGGATGGGCACCGAAAACTATTTATAACACTACAATGAAGTTTAGTGTATGGAAAAAGGTGTGCAATTGGCAAGGCTTGTTCCATTTCTGGTGATTGTTGCTGTAATTGCAGTTCTTCTAATCGCTCCAGCAGCTCTTGCGCAGGAAAAAAAGCAGGAAAAAAGAGAGACCATTAAAGAACGCGTTCAGGAAAAGAAGGAGACGGTGCAGGAAAAGGCGCAGGAAATACGCGAAGCGGTGAAGGATAAAATTGGAGAAAAAGTTGGAGAAAAGAGGGAGAACGTAAAAGGGAAGGCACAAGAAAGAAAAGAGACTGCACGAGGAGTTGTGCAAGAAAGAAGAGAGGTATCAAAAGAAAGAGTCCAGGAAAAAAGGGAACACAGCCGTGAAGTCCTGAAGGATAAGAGGGAGACGCTAAGGACAAAAGTGGCAGACGCAAATGCTGGCAAAGTCAAGGCACTTGACAGGGCAAGGCTCAAGGAAATCGCTGATTTGAACCCCGAACAAGCCAGGGAAAGGCTTGCGAAGCTCAAGATTGTAAAGGCAGACGAGAACTTCAAGGTAAGGCCAGTCGCAGAAGCTGCAAAGGAGGCCAGGAAGCAGGCCTTTGAAAGGCTCAAAGAAGACGAGAAAACGCTCAGGGAAAGCTACAAGGAACGGCTTGACAGCCTGAAGGAAGCAAAGGAGCGGCTTAGAAACTGCGGCAACGAAACGCAGTCAGACGAATGCACAAATGTAAAGGCAGATGCTGTTGAAAGGGCAAAGGAAGCAGCGCTGAAAGCTGTTGACAGGCTGGTAACCCACCTCCAGAAGCTCAAGGAAAAACTGCAAAGCTCAGAGAACATCCTGGAGGCTGAGGCTGCCGAAAGGATTGCAAAGATTGACGCCCTCCTGTCAGGGGTTGATGCCATAAAGCAAAAAATATCAGCTGCAGCAACTAAGGAAGAGCTGAACGCTGCAGTAAAAGAGCTCAAAGACGCTGTAAAGAAGATAAAGCGCGCAAGCGAAGCACATTCACAAGGGCTATTAAGGGCAGAGATAAACGGCGTAATCCGCAGAAGCGAGGTAGCAGAAAAGAAGCTTGACTGCGCACTGGATAGCCTGGAAGCCAGCGGCACAGACACATCAGCTGTTGATGCTAAAATTGCAGAATTCAGCGGCAAAATGTCTGATGCAAGGCAGAAGCTTCAGACAGCAAAAGAGCTGCTGCAAACAGACGAAGAAGCCAAGATTGAGGAAGCAAAAACGCTCATAAGGGAAGCCCGCGACCTGGTTCAGGAAGCCCACAGGCTGCTTGAGGAGATAAGGAAGGACATAAGGGAGCTTGGCGGAAAGCCATGCGAGGAAGAGCAGGAGATAGCGGTTGAGCAGGAAGAGGAAGAAAAGGCTTCAGAAGCACCAGCACCACCCGAGCCATCTGCAGCAGAAGCGCCCGAGACAAACGCGTCTGGTGAAACACCAACTACAGCTTAAGGAGAAAGTCAAAATGAGAAACATGAGAAACGTATTCACAACTTCGGCAATAGCGGCAATTCTGATTTTAACAATACTCCTGGTTGCCGCATGTGCTCCAAAAGTTGCTGAGCAGCCTGGGCCTGGAGCTCAGCCCCAGCAACCTTTACCGGCAGCGGCAGAACAGCCTTTGCCACCTGCTGCGGCGGAAGTGCCTGAAATAGCGCAGGCAGAGCAGACGGTTCAGGAAATAGGCACATCAGATGTTGAAGAAATAGACAAAGACCTTGACACGCTCGTTCTTCCATAAAACCCGGAACAAACCTAGAACTTAGACTACAGCTAAAGAATCACAGGATATTCCTGATGCCGTCTATGTGGTCTGCAATCTCTGAGCCGTTCTTTGTCAGTGTCAGGAGCTTAAGCCTGCCCTGCTTCTCGAAATTAACCAGTCCGGCTTTCTGCATCTGCTGAAGAATCTTGACAACGTGGGAGTAAGTGCAGTCAATTGACTTGGCAAGGGAAGAGGCGTACACGCCTGTCTTTGCGTTTTTCAGGCCAAGGAGCATCATCGCAGGCTTTTCCCTGAAAAAAACATTAAAGATTTCCTTATTCTGCATCAGTTTCACACCCCAAACGCCCAAAAACAACCAACCAACCCTTATAATAACTCAAAACTCTATTTTGAGGCATATATTTAAATGTTTTGATTCTGGAGTTTTTCAAGACGGGGAAAGAAAAACTATGCAACATAAGTTTTGACAAAGTCGTCAAATTCTCTCGTGGTGGTGGGAATAGTAGGGCAACCTACCTCTGACAAAAATCCGTTAACAACATTTTTTAACCTTTTCATCTGATTGCCGCTTAAGGGAAGCTTCTGGCCATTATACCACTTTTCCCCAATCCTTTCTGATAACCCGATGATGTTCTCAGGTGACAACATTCCATTAATATGACGCGCTGCCAACAAAATATTCAGCATACCCCTATCAAGCTGTTCAAAAGTTTGACTAGGAGTGGACTTTGGGAGGAGAAAAAGTATTAGCTCTTCAGCACAAATTCTCCAGAAAATATCACGCATTCCCTCGAAAGTGTCCCATAAGGCGTTTAGCTGCGCCTCTACATTGTCTAGATCAGCGGTAAGCTCAACTTTTTTCCCTATAATGTCCATTGCTTCACCAGTATAGCTTGCTTTGAGCACTTCATCAGGATTCACAGAAGTTGGGTGCAAGCTTACCTTCACTTCCCCATCAGCACCTTGCGCATTTTGAATGATATCTAAAATGCCATAATGCATTGAACCCACAAATCCGATGCCGTGCAGTGCTGGCTTGTCATGGAGGCCAAAATAATGCGTGCCAAGTATGTCATCCAGCCTTAAGATGTTTCTGGCAATTTCCCTGTCACGCGCTTTGACTGAAATTGTGCTAAGTACAGCGTACATGTATGCATAACCAAGCGCATCATCCAATTGTCCTGATACAAAACGGTGAGTCATCTTATTTTGGCTTACCGTACACAACTCCTCAATTTTTTTGTAGCCCGCCAGCTCACCTTCATCTTTCCACCTCTCCAGAAATACTAAGGGAACACCTTTGCCTACGGCAAGAGCGCTCACATTATTACCGTATTTTGTTTCCTCTCCTATATGCAATCTAGCAACCTTAACCCGATTGTCAGTATTTTGTTGCCCATAAACATCGCGTCTTCTCAGAAACTCGACTGCCTGCATATGCCGATATTCGCCGATGACAGCATCCTCAGCTGACCTCAGCGCAACCTCAATCCCTAAAAAATTGATCTGCTCTCCTAAATACTTAGACACATCCTGCTGATGGTGCCCAAGAACCAGTTCCAGAGAGACAGTCATTTTCCCGCTTGTGGCGAGGTCTCTAGGTTGAGGCGGTATGACGTGCTGGGATAAATCGTATAGTTCTTTCATCATTGCAAAGACATCCTAAGCGCGAATAGTTTAAAAAACTATCTCCACTGCCTCAGCGCCTCTTCCTCGACAAAATGCAACTCTCCTGGGACAATGAGGCAATGAGGTTGTTTTCCAAAATCAAGCTTTTTCAAATCTTTTGCGGCTGCTGCTTTTATTATGAAATCGCCGCTGCCGATTCTCGCGCAGCCAACGCAGAAAGTTTCAGGCGTAAACGCCTTCTGCTTTTTTCTCGATTCAATTTCCAGCAAAACGTCTATGGCTTCTGCCACTGTCATGAATTTTCCCAAATCAGGCCTTATGTCAAGAAGCAGCAAAGTGTGCAGGCCCAGCAGCCTGTTCTGGTTGATGATTTCATACGATGTTTCTGGCCTGAAGTTCGTGTCAGGATAAGGAATGGAGGTGGTCTTGCCAAACTTGTAAATCTGCAAGCCGGTAATGCCGACAGCTGTGATGATTGAGGCGTTGTTTATGACCTTGAACGGAATGCCCTCTGCCTTGCACCTCAGCATTATGTCAATGTGGGTGGTTGCTCCCCACGGGTCGCCAATCACCAATAACGCAACATTTTTCTTTGCCGCTGCTGCAACTATTTCATCGCTTTGCTCAACCAGTTTCCTGTCGGCAGCAACTATTTTTTTGCCATAAAACCTTTCCAAATCCGGAATGCTGCAGTTGAGAAGTGAGCTGTAGTTCTCCAAATAGACGGCATCGCAGCTGCGGACAACTTCCAGACCCCGAATTGATATATCTTTTTCGTCGTTGAGGCCTATGCCTATGAGGTAAAGGGTCATTTGAAAGACAGGCAGAAGCGTTTCTTTTAATACTTATGTTCTCAATAAAGTTATTGTCTGGCTATACTCCCTTACATTTGCCTTAGTGATGATAGGTTTGCCATCCCTGACGGTTCTGGCACGGCTATAGTCAAACTGTTGCAAAAGAACATCACCTGTACTTGTATCTGCGAGCACATGCGTAACTACATCAGGGCCGGGAAACAGTTGCCTGATGCTTTCAGGGTTAACGCCTATTTTTAAAAAAGAGGCGAGCAGGAACCTTCTTGTCAGCTGCACATAGTCTTCAACCGCACTTTCGATTTCTAAGCCGCCTTCCGCGTTTTTCAGCCCAGGTAAAGCTGTGGCAATTCCACCTTCAAACAGCGTGTTTTGCGGGCTTACCCCGGTAAGTATAACTTCCAGCTCGCTTGGCTTCAGGTTGCCTGCAATATATTTCATCATTCTTGCAAAATTCCTCGAGAGAAGAGGGTGCATGTAATGGCCCAAAATCCCTGTTCTGCTGCCACTGTCATAAGCAATTGTAGCTGCGCAAACGCTTGGCCCGTGAGTCACAAGCACATCCGGCGCCTGCCCGATGATATAACTGCTCCAGCTCTTGAGCTCGCGTATACGCCTGCCTTCCACTTCGGTTATCTTTTCTTTCATCGCCCTGCCGGTAAGTAAAGCAACTATTAAAACCTTTTCTTTTTAACCACTATTAAGTAACTAAAAACGAAAGATTTATAAAGGGCTGGAGCTAAGCAAATCCTGAGCAGATTTAGGGGAGTGAGGATAAAAAATGAACTATGACGTTTTGCTAGTTACAGGCAATCCAGATGTGCGTCAGGATGAGCGCATGATAATGGAAGAGTATGCAGGGCTGCCTGCCGAAAGGATTTATGTTGCGGGCACCCTTGACGAGGCAATTGAGGTAGTGAAGAAAACAGTTTCGGCAGAAGGCAGGATAGGAGTGATAGTCACAGATCTCAGCCATAGGGGCATCTCAATAGGCACCAAACTATTGGACTACGTTCGCGCAAGCGGCGTGCAAATTCCAGTGATAATTAAATCTGTTAGACTCGCCAGTGATTGCGAGGCGACTATGTTAAGTATGGGCGCTTTTGCTTACGACCAGAAGGACAACCCCGTACAGGATCTGGTAGGCAAGGTTCAAGAGGCACTAGCAAGAAAACGATAGGTCTTGTATTTGGGCGGCTGACAATGATAGCAAAAAGCATAGCAATCCTTGAATCGTTGCAGCACAGCAACGGCTTGTTTAGCGCAAGCCGCAAAGACGTTAAGACTGGCTACAACCTCTGCTGGATAAGGGATACGGTTTATGCTTCTTTTGGGTTTGAGGCCGTGAAAAACACTGCAGCCGTGAAAAAGATTTACCACGCCCTGTTAAACCTTTTTCTGAAGCATGAGAACAAGATTGACTGGATGATAAGCCAGCCACATCCAAAAGTGCCGTTCAGGTACATCCATGCAAGGTATGACCCTGTTGAGATGTGCGAGGTATGGGAGGAGTGGGGCAACAAGCAGAACGATGCAATTGGTGCTGTGCTGTTCAAGATTGGTGAATTGGAAAATAAGGGCGTAAGGATTATTCGCAGCAGCAACGACGTAAGGATATTGCAAAAGCTGGTAAATTATCTGGAAGCAATCCACTATTGGCACGACAATGACAACGGCATGTGGGAGGAAAGCGAGGAGGTGCATGCCTCTTCTGTCGGGGCATGCGTTGCAGGATTGAAAGCAATAAGCAAAATCTCTGGAATAGAGGTTCCACGGCAGCTGATAGAAAACGGAGAAAAAGCGCTGCAGCAGCTGCTGCCTAGGGAGTCTGAAACAAAGGCCGCCGATTTGGCCCTGTTGTCACTAATTTATCCTTATAACATCGTATCACCGCGGATGCGAGACGCAATATTGAAAAACGTTGAGGAAAAACTTGTTAGAAACAAAGGTGTAATAAGATACGTTGGCTACAAATACTACAACAACGGCTCTGAGGCGGAATGGACATTCGGCTTTCCGTGGCTTGCGATAATCTACAAGCAGCTCAGCAACCCCGAAAAATACGCGCATTTCACAAAGAAAACGCTTGAGGCAATGAACGAGAACGGAGAGATGCCGGAGCTCTACTACGGGAACACTGACAGGCACAACGAGAACACTCCGCTGGCATGGGGGCAGGCGCTATGCATAGTGGCTGCTGAGGGATGAAAATGGAAGGGAACAGAGGCAGCGTAGCAAAATACCACGTCCTCATAGTAGATGACGATCCTGAGATTGTAAGTATGTTGCTGGATTGCTTTAAGGAGGATGTTGCACCCCAACTGCCGGGAGGCTGCGCTACATACGGCACCAAGGACGGCATTGAAGCTATCCGTATAGCTAAAGAGCGCTTGGCTGAAGGAACAGGGATTGGTCTGGCAATAATGGACCTGCTGATGCCAGGAAAAAGCGGGCGCGAAACGATAGATGAACTACTGCAGCTTGAGCCGTCTCCCAAG
>JACPIJ010000023.1 GCA_016188145.1 Candidatus Woesearchaeota archaeon
CGGGTTTATGATTACAGTCTTGCCGCCAAATCTGAGAATGATGTTCCGCAGCTGCCTTACTTCGGCATTGACCTCTGATATGTCCTGCTCCCCGTAGCCTGTTGGCCTTTTTGACAGCACAAGCTTGCTCATGTAGAACAGTATGAGGGGAAGGATGAGGTTGTAGAGCAGCGCGATGTTAAATGCCAGCTTCATCGGCGGGGTGTCTGATGTGAGGAAGCTCGCTGCCATGGGCAGTATTACCAGGCCAAGGACTGGCAGGACTATGCCAAGCATGTACAGCATTGTGACAGGCGATTTCAGGTCGTGGCTGTACCTGAGCATTTTCTCGTATGTTTCCTGCAGCATGACATCAAGGCTCTTGTCAATCATGTTGAGCCTTCTCTCATCCGAGGGCTCGTACAGCGAACCCTCGATTAGATGGAAAGATTCTATGAACTCAAGGTTCCATTTCCGCCACGTTTCCAGGTAGTTGTCCAGGGAGTCTTTTATCGTATCATACTTGCCAGTTTCAACATCCCATAGTATCTTCTTGAGGTCTAGGGCAAGTGGTGGTGTGAGCCTGTCAGCTGAGAACCTTACGGCAAGCTCAAGGTTTGAGGTGTGCCTCATAAAAGTTGCAACGTAGAATATGCACTGCACCATCTGGTTTGAGGCTGCAAGCCTGAAGTTGTTTGCCAGGAACTCTGGTGCTTTTATCAGCGCTGCGAAGGTAAAGAGGCCCATTCCGAGGGCATACGCTGTGACAAGCATTGACTTTACGACGAGAAATCCCAAAACGCCGCCAAGCAACGTAACAGCCACGGCAGCAATTACTGCAAGGCTCATTGCCCCTGCCGGCGTTGACTCCAAGTGGCAAAGGTTGATGTATTCCTGAATCTCTGCAGATTTTTTTGCATCGGGCGTTATCGCCACTATGCGCTTTGCCCTGTTGCACAGCTTCTCGTAGAAGCTCAGGTGCCTTGGCAGGTTTTCCCTCTTGAAATCGATGTAGTTCGATGACAGTATTGGCCGCTGCTGTCGCGGCTTTGCAGCTTCTGTTTTTCCGGCTGCAACGCCCTTCCCGAGCTTTTTCTCCAGCGCCTCTTCAATCATTCCGGAGTACTTTTTTGCTATCGGTTCCTCTGATGCTGGCAGGCGTTTCATTTTCCACTATGCCTCGGGCGGCATTGCTTAGACGATTTCAACCTCTTTTCTCTTAATCGCTTTCTTCAGCCACTCGTTCCATTCGAAGAATATTTTCTTGCTGTCAAATGCTCCAAGCTCGTCCTTTATTTCCTCTGCTATCTTGTGGAACTCGTCGTTTGCCTGCACAACAAACTGAGCTTCAAGCAGCTCGTCCTGCCCGCTTTTTTCAGCGGCTGCAACAATGGCTTCCTTTACCTGCGTCCTTAGCATGATGTTGTCCCAAACAGCATCCCAGCTTCCAGCCCAGTCCTTGACGTTGGCGGCAACCGCCTTGAGGATGTCGCTTTCCCCGTTCAGGAGGTCGAGGGTTGGCTCCAGCTGGTCTGACTTGGAATCGTACTTCATCAGGTCCTTGAAGCCCTTTTCAAGCAAGGGGTCGTTCTCCCAGTACTTCCCGACCTCGGTAATCTGTGTCAGCCTTCTCCACCGGTGCAGGCCATCAGGGCTTCTTATCGGATTGGCAACAACAACTACGTCGGTAGCCTTGAAAGAGGTTCTCGGAACTTTCAGGTCGTTGACTACCCTGTCGAATACTCCATAAGGCGAATCGCCGTGGATTGTTCCTGCCACAACATTTGCAAGGGCACCCACCCTCATTGCCTCGTATAGTGCCGATGCTTCGGTCGACCTGACCTCACCGACGATAAGGCAGCTGTCGCCCATCCTAAGAGTTGTCCTTATGCCTTCGTCAGCGGGAACTTCCGTTGTGCCTTTTGTCAGGGCACTGGCAACTTTCATCGGCTGGATGTTGTAGCCGATTTGCCGAAGCGCGGCAACAGGTAATTCCAAGGTGTCCTCAATTGAAATAACGCGGTACTTCCTCATTATCTCAACCATCACTGCACCCAGCACAGAGGTCTTTCCTGCAGACCTTGTTCCGGCTACAAGCATGGTCCTTGCGCCGTCAATCAGGAAGCTCAGCAGGCCTCCGGCCAGTGGCGTCATCATCCTGTTTTTTATGAACAAAGGCAGTGTCCACGGCTTGTCCCTGTGCCTCCTGAAAGCATAGGCAAGGCCGTTCGGGTTTAGCGGCTCGCCAACAACCGCAACCCTCGCCCTGGCATCAGGCACGAGAAGCTCTGTGTCAAGGATGGGGTTTGCCTCGTCAAGGGGCCTGCCTGACATCAGCCTGAGTTTTGTCGCCCAGGAATCAGCATCGCTTACCGTTGGAATGATGTTGGTCATGCAGTCGTCATAATCCTGGTGCACGATGAATATGGGCTGCCTCCCCATAGGGCTGTTTGCCGTTATGTCCTGGATTTTCTCGTCCTTGAGCAGGACTTCTATGAGGCCAAACCCAATCGTGTACCTCACAAGTATATCGGCAAGCTCCTCTGTTTCCTTTGCCCTCAGCTTAATCTGCTTCTGGCCGGAAAGCTCCTCAATGAGGTCAGAGCCGACGTTAAAGAAGACCTGCCTCACCCTTTCAGGGTCGATAAACTCGCTTCGGGTTGGCTTGTGCTCTGAAATTATCCTTTTGGCTGCGTCAAGCAGCTCATACTTGTCTTCGGAAAGCTTGAACTCCGGCGGCACAATGTGGTAGAGGTACTGGACTGTTGACGGCAGCTCGAATATGGTCACGTCCGCTCCCCTGACCGTATAGCTGTCAATCTCCTCCCCATCCTGGGGAAATGATGCCATTAGCCGTGTAAACATGAAGTCTGGCTTTGCAAGGGGGTTAAAGAGCGAATGATAGATTGCCCTGTCTCCCTCCTTGTACTCCTGAAGGTGCGGCTTTGCCCTGGCTATCAGCTCGGTTTTTTCAAGCGCATTAAGCAGCGACTCAACCAGCTGCAAATACCTGTCAGAAGCGGCAGCCGCAGCCTCAGGCTTGGGAGCCCGTTCCTTTGCAATCTTCTCTTCCCGGTGAATCCTGCGCAGTTCAACATAGGCGGCAGCAGGGTCGTTCCTGAGCTTGTTGTAGATTATGTTCCTCATCTCATAGCTGCGCCTTTCGCCAACGGGGCCCTGGAACATCCCGGCAACAGATGACATGGACAGGAGAACCTGCTGCTTGATGATCTGGTTTCTCAGCTTGCCAAGCTCTGCAAGCATCCTGACCTGCTCATAGCCATACTCGTAGTCCCTTTTCTGCGCAAACACCACCCTCGTAATTCCGGGGCTTTCAACAAGCTTGTCGATTACTGCCGACATGCACATAGCATTGTCCTCAATTGACGGGAAGAAAGGGCACTCCTCTGCGTCCACTCTCAGAACTACGTCCTCGCCTTCCTTATACGTCTCGTAACTGAAGCATTGACCCCTTTTTTCCGGCATATGGCACCACTGCCAAAACTTTTGCAAACTTTACAAACCTATTTATATAACTCCTTCTTTAAATAGTTTTACAGTTTGCTGCTGTTATTTATGCTGTATTTTATGCTGCAGTGGTGCGGTGGAAAAGATGGCGAATGGATTTGCTGGTGCTGGCAAAAAGAGCGCGCAGGACGCGCCTGCTTCTGCCTCTTTTAACCGGGGCATAGCAGAGGTTGAAAGGAGGCTCAGGGCGCTTGAGGAGCGGTACTCGACTATTGAACGCAGAAGCCAGGTCACTGAAGAGAACATGCTCTCAAGCGACCGGAAGATAAGGGCAGATATAAAGATGCTTAACGGCGAGATTTCTGAACTCAAGGGCCAGGCTGCTGACATGACTGACAAAATCAAGGCACTTATCAGGGAGCTTGAGGGTTTTGCCAAGGTTGAGGACGTGGACGTCATAAGGAAGTACCTTAACCTCATTGAGCCGCTGGGCTTTGTAACCCAGAACGAAGTGGAACGGATAGTCCGGCAGGCTGTTGACGAAGCCATTGCAAGGCAGGTTAGCGGAGAAGGCAGCGAAAAAGGGCAGGAATAAGTTTTTATAGACAATTTTGAATATCTATTGTTATACTTCAAAATTGTCTTAGAGAACTTTGAACAAAAGTTATAAATAGGTAGTTATTCAAAGTTCTCTATATCAAATAATCAAACTTGAATGAAAAAG
>JACPIJ010000024.1 GCA_016188145.1 Candidatus Woesearchaeota archaeon
TACGGCCTTTCTTACTATCTCCCCTGAAAGGTCGCAAAGCCCTGCTATGTAATTTTCAGCAGACACCCCAAGCTCCTTTCTTGGCAGTATTTTTCCGGTTGCGATAAACTCGCTGAAGCACGCCGCTTCCACGTATTCCTGGATTGGCGGCTTTGTGACGCTTGCATAATTGGCGTCCTCAGAATACGGCTTGAGCGCAGCAATCTTTGGCTTCAGTTCAGCAAGTGCCTTTTCCGCTGCCTTATTATCGCCTCGCTGCAGGGAATAAATTGCCCCTTTGGCCGCCTTCAGTATTTCCCTTGTGCTTCCGATGAGAACTTCCCTCTTGGAGTCAACAGTTTCTATTTCCTTTTTGAGGCTTGCGAACTCTTCGCCGATGCCGTTCACGTCGCCAGGTTCCTTCGCCATTTTACATTACTTTGCAACTAAGGCACTTTTATAAACTTTCTGTATGTCTCAAAGAAACAACAATATATATATGCGCTCGCCACATCAACGATTCTTTATATTAAAGCTCGAGGTGATGTCGATGGGGCATATTATCGGTAAAGTTGTGGGTATAATTGACAAAGAGAGAGAAGTTGAAATAACGCTTGCCGAACATGTAGGTTTAATTAGAACAACGGGCGTGGTCAAACTGATCCTTGATAGGGATGCTCTTTATGATTTATGGAAAGCGTTAGGAAAGGGCACTCGTTTTACAAGCAGCCCTGTACATGCTCGACGGGCAGCAGAAGTGTTTGATAATAAACATGTAGCAATAAGTGTTCTTTAACTTAGCAAGCATCTTCTTTTTCATCTTAGCCTTTAGCGTATAGTAAAGTATTTATTGCGGCAACAGCAAATCAGCTAATATTAGTTGCAAAAGAGGTTGTGAATGTACGAGATAATTGTTGGCAGGGATGAAGAGGACAGGAGGGCTTTTGGCGGCAAGGGCACGTTTCTTATTGGCAAGCACTACGTCAAGATGGGCCAGACAACTTCCCTTTCAACGGCGATTTACATGGATGTCCTGAGAAGCCATGTTGTTTCTGTTTTTGGGAAGAGAGGATCTGGAAAGTCGTATTCTCTAGCCGCAATTGCAGAAGGCATGATGGGCTTGGAGCCTGAGCTTACCAGAAATCTCGGCATTGTAATGTTTGACACCATGGGCATTTTCTGGACAATGAAATACGAAAACAAGAAGGATGAGAAACTGCTCAGGGAATGGGGTTTTCAATACCAGCGCTTTAATGCCAGGATTTATGTTCCTTTCGGTAGCTACTCAGACTACAAGGAAAGGGGCATTCCCGTTGACCTGCCCTTTTCAATCAACCCCTCAGAGCTGAGCGCTGGCGACTGGTGCAGCATCTTTAACGTTGATATAACAAGCCCGTTTGGCTCGCTGATTGGAAGGATTATTTCCGGCTTGCGGAAGCAGCATCAGAACTTTTCGCTTCAAGACATTGCTGACGCCGTCAAGAGAGACGAGCGCACAGAGGAACAGGTCAAGGCTGCTGTTGAGAACATGTTTTACTCTGCTGAGGAATGGGGCTTGTTCAGCGAGAAATCAACGCCTGTGAGTGATTTGGCAATCGGAGGCCAGATTACTGTTATCGACCTTAGCCCTTACGCTGTTGCTGGCGGCAAGAGCAATATCCGCGCTTTGGTTATTGGCATTGTTGCCAAGAAGCTGTTTAATGAGCGCATGATGGTCAGGAAGGCTGAGGAGCTTGGGTCCATAAAAAGGACAACCACGCTGTCAAGAACTAGGGAAGAGGGTGCGAAGAAGGAAGTCCCGCTCATCTGGCTCATTGTTGACGAGGCTCACGAGTTCCTGCCCAAGCATGGCGCAACTCCTGCTTCAGATGCCCTCATAACTGTGCTCAGGGAAGGCCGCCAGCCAGGCATCTCGCTGGTGCTTGCCTCGCAGCAGCCAGGCCAGATTCACACAGATGTCATGACCCAGTCAGACGTGGTTATTTCGCACAGAATCACGGCAAAGATTGACGTTGACGCCCTTGGCGCTCTGATGCAGAGCTACATGCGCGAGGGGCTTGACAAAAGCCTTGACGACCTTCCAAGGGTCAAGGGCGCTGCCCTGCTTTTTGACGACACGAACGAGCGCCTTTATCCGATGCGTGTCAGGCCGAGAATAACATGGCATGGTGGCAGCAGCCCGAGCCTTGTTGCAGAAGCCAAGGGAATCCTTGAGTTTTAGCTCCACTTTTGCTTTTTCTTTGTTATCATGTATTGTATTCGCCCAAACTCCAGAGTGAACATCATTGCTGCTGTTCCGGCTGCCGCTATTACGTAAGCGCCTGCCCCCAGAGCAAGCCCCAGCCCGGCAACCGCCCATATGCTGGCCGCTGTTGTCAGTCCGCGAACATTGTTCTTGTCCCTGAAAATCGTGCCTGCCCCGAGAAAGCCTATTCCTGTTATTATGGCAGCCGTTATCGGAGCCGGGTTCTGCGGGAACATGTCAATTGAAGTGAGGGTTATCAGTGTTGAGCCTATGCATACAAGCAGGTGGGTTCGTAGCCCTGCGGCATGCTTTGTTTATTGCTGCCGCCATGATTTAAACCTTTCTGGCTATTATAGAATTACGACACATTCGCCTGGCAGCATCCTATGTTATTTAGTGCCGCTACTGCCTGCGTTTCCATTAACCTTCACTATATTCCTACATTTCGGGAACTTATCGCACCCGAGGAAGCTCCCGTAAACGCTTCTTCTGAGAACCATTTTCCCCTCGCCGCATTTTTTGCAGGCGCTGTTTTCGCTCTCCTTTATCAGCTTCCTCGCTTCAGGCGAAATCTTGCTTGGGCAGTCTGGGTTTATGCAGACGTCTTGGGGCTTTTTGGCCCTTCTTATGACTGTTATCACAGGGTGCTTGCACGTTTCGCACAGCTTGTCTGTGTTTTTGATAAATCCGTTTGATGGCAGCTTGAACGTTGCCTTGCAGTCAGGATAGCGGCTGCACGCTATGAACCTGCCAAATTTGCCTCTTTTTATCATAAGCGTCCCTTCACCGCAGGCAGGGCATCGTCCAACCGTGTTTTCCTTCGTTTCCGATTCCTTGGTCGCTGTTATAAGCTCATCTCCTATCCCTTTCTCCTTTTTCTTGAAGCCGTCGAGGATTTTAACAAGCACTCCCTTTGCCTCTTCCAGAACATCCTCCCCTTTTTTCTTGTCCTCCTGTATCTCTTCCATTTCCCCCTCGAAGTGCCTTGTCAACTCTTCATCTATTATCTCCGGGCTGTACTTTCCGAGCGTCTCTATTATCTTGATGCCGAGGTCTGTGGCTTCCAGCGCCCTTCCCGTGACGTAGTTCCTTTTGTAGAGCGTGTCCACAATTTCAGCCCTTGTACTTTTTGTGCCTAGGTTTCTTTTCTCGAGCTCTTTTATTATTGAGGCCTGGTTGTACCTCGCCGGGGGCTTTGTCTCCTTGGCTAGCATTACAAGCTCCTTCACTTTCACATTTTCCCCTGCCGTTATCTTGGGCAGTTCCTCATCCTTGAACTTCGCATACTGGCCGTAGAACTCATGCCATCCCATATGCTTTGTTGTCGTTCCGGCAGCGACGAATATCTCCTTGTTCACGTCAATCCGCGCAGTAACTGTTTCCCTCGTTGCCGCATCGGCGAATGTTGCCATGAACCTCCTCGCAATCAAGTCGTATACTTTGTGGCTTCTCTTGTCTATGCTTTTCGGCTTGACCCCTGTCGGGTATATTGCTGGGTGAGCTGGGTCGGTTTTCTTTCCATTGTTCGGTCTAAGTCCTTGTTTTTGCAGCAGCTTTTTGCATTGCGCTCCATATTCCTGCTGCTGCGATAATGCCGTAATAATCTTACCGTAGCCGATTGTAGGCGGCAGCTGCTGGGACGATGTTCTTGGGTAAGATATAAGCCCAGAAGTATAGAGCTCCTGTGCAATTTCCAGCGTTGTTTTTGGTGGCGCACCAAAGCATCTGTAAGCTTCTGTCTGCAGTGTTGTCAGGTCAAACGGGTATGGCGGCTGCTGCTGGAACTCGTTCCGTTTTACCTCTGAAATAGTGCCGTTTTTTCCTTTAACTTTTGCATACGCCAAATCAGCTTCTTTCTTGTCCCAGAACTTATCCTTTTCGTGCAGGGCAACTAACTTGCCATTCTTCACTTCCCCATCGAGCTGCAGCTGCCAGAATGGCTTTGCCACGAAGCTCTTTATCTCCTTCTCCCTCTGCACAATGATCTGCAGTGCAGGCCCCTGCACCCTTCCTATGCTTAGTATCTTGAAAATGCCTGCTTTCTTTATAGAGCTTGTGAGTGCCCTTGTCAGGTTTATGCCCCAGTAAAAGTCAAGCTCGTGCCTCGTCTCCCCGGCGTGTGCTTGCCCCCAGTCCAAACTTTGTGAAACGCTTTCGTAAGCCTGAATAATATCTGGTTTTGTCAATGTAGAAAACTTCATTCTTCTGGCATCCTTTTGCTTGCAGATGAAACGAATTATATTCATTCCAAGAGTGCTTCCCTCGATATCGTAGTCACAGCTAACAGTAAAGGTTGTTGCCTCTTTGGACAACTTCTTTAACATGTCATAATATTTTTTTGAGAACGCAGCTGTCTTTGTTGTCTCATATAGTGGCTTCCATTCAACATCGAAGACAGGGTAGCTCATCCCTCTTTTCTTCTCTTTTTCAGCAAGACCAAACAAGTGACCTACGGTGCAGGCAACAATTATGTCATTTTTGCCTCTTGAAATTTCATAGTAATAAACCCCATGCACGCCTTTTTTCACAACTTTGCCTTCGGCTAGAGATTCTGCTATACGCTGTGCAGCCTTTGGTTTTTCGGCTATAATCAATTCCACCATAAAAGTAAGAAACAGCCAGGTTGTATAAAAACCTGCCGAATCAGTCCTTTAGAATGTAGGAATCAAGAGCTTTTCTCGCTTTTTCCCTGTTTTCCTGGTGCTTTTTCAGGAATGTTGTAAGCTTTTCAATTAAAATCTCCTTCAATTCTCCGCTCAGCAGCTTCCCGCTCTTGTATTCATCATAGATCCTTTCCAGCTTTTTGTCATCCTCCTCAAAGAACCTTAGCCACTGGTAAGAAACGTCAACGTCAGGGTTGCCGCCCTTCGTTCGGTGCTCCTCAACAGTATCCCTGCCTCCGGAAAAGGCGTATTTCCTTATCTTCTTTTCAACAACTTCTGGCGCATCTGTTGTGTAAACTGCAGTTTCAGCAATGGAAGCGGACATTTTTCCCTTTGGCCCGTTTAGCGCAGGCAGGAACACGTTGTACAGCCCTGCCGGCTTATAATAGCCAAGTTTGCCTACTATGTCCCGTGTCAGCCTGAAGTGCACGCTTTGGTCAATTGCGCAAGGGATCAGGCACGGAATGTTTTTGCCCTTTAAAACCGAAGGCAAAAATGCAGGAACGCTCTGGATGGTTGTGAAAAAATGTTTCCCAACGCTGTCGCTGTCAGTCAGGCCGAACGCGGCTTTTGTTGTAGATATAGTAAGCCTCTTAGCCACTCTTATGGCTTGCTTGTAAAGCGTCTTTCCGTAGTCAATGTCAGAAAAAATAAACGTCTTACCCCTTTTGAACCCTAAAGCAATGACGTCCAGCGCGTTTTCATAAGCCAACCTGTTGGTTTCTTCAAGTTCAAGCGCAGGATTAAAAATGAACTTCTCATCGTCAGTCATCTGGAACCACAGCTCCGCGTCAAACTTGTCCTGCAGCCACTTTGTAAATATCCACGGCACCAAATGGCCAAGGTGTGTGTTTCCTGAAGGCCCTCTTCCGGTATATAGGTAAAACCTGTTTCCTTTCTCATATTCGTCTAAAATAAAATTCATGTCTACGTGAGAAAAAAATATCTTCCTTTTCAGCATATAATGCAGCTCGTTGGTATGTTTCTTTATCCTGTCAAGCAGCTTATCATTCACGGCTTCTACCCCAAACTCCTTGATTAGCTTGGTGTAGTCAACTTCCCCTTCCACTTTCCATGGGGTGACTGTGAACTCTTTTGCCATGATTTATTTGTCCTAAAGCGTTTATTTAAATCTTGTTATGGTCTTAAATCTCTCTACTGTCGCATTGACAAGCACAGAAAGCGAGTCTATTTTTGACATTGATTTGCCTCTCAGCATAACTGCGAATTCAGTGCAACCTAAAATGACTGCCTCTGAGCCTTGATCGACGCATCTTTTGGCAACGCCAGCAACAACCCTCTTCTGCGCCTCTTTGTCATCTCCTTTGTTAAAATTGTGAATTGCTGAACCAAGAGAAGCCAGCTCAGCTTCTGTTGGGTTAATATAGCTTACCCCATCAAATTCATATAGTCCTTTTTTGACAGTTGTTGGTGTTCCAAGGACAGTCACTATTCTTGCTTTCCTTTGTTTCAGCTCTCCTGATATTTCCTCTCGCAAGTTTATTAGTGGTGCCTTTACAAGTCCCTTTAGCCTTTCGTAATGAAGGTGTATTGTATTGCAGACCATTACAATGAAGTCAGGATTTATTGCGTCAAGCTCAAGAAGGCCGTTTTCATAAGCCTTTAGATCCTCAGCAGTTGTCACATCAAAAACAAGCTCGGCTGCTGGAATGCTGTTGATTAGTATTTGTGGGAAATCCGTATTGTCCTTTACCAATCCTTCAGCCTGAAGCCTTTGTATAAGCTCCAAGTAAAATGTTGCGGTTGCCTCTGGCCCTATGCCGCCAAGGACGCCTATTTTGACAGTATTAGCCCGCATTTTCCATCGCCTTGTACGGTTTTACTATGTTCTCAAGAACAAGATGTTGCGTCACTTTCCGCAGCTTTTTGCCGTGTAGTTCTTCAATTTCTTTTGAAGTTAAAGCTTCTTTGCCCAGTCTTAGGCCTGCAACTGAGGCCACAGTAAGTAAATACCGTGAAGCTTGCTCTGATCCGGAAAGGAGCTTCTCAGAACTAGTCTCAACTGGTTCATTAAGCAGCACCCTCGTCCCTCCATGAGGGCCTACGTTGGTCGGGGTGTAATGATTTACTGCATCGGGTTGATTTGTTCCGACTGCATATGCATCAACAAGGTAATTAAAAAGTATTCTCACGTTTAATTTTTGCATCAAAGTATCATAAGGTTTTTCAGTGGATGGCCCGAGCTTTATGTCTATGAAGAGGAACTCGGATAGTATCTTGGTGCAAGCAGCCTCATGGAGTGGGTATTGTGCAGCTTGCTCAGAGTGCCTGTACGCCGGCGGAACGAGTTGAATGACTTCTTCGGGTGAGCAAACTTTTTGTGCCGTTTCCCTGAGTTCACCAATTATTCCTTTATACAGCTCTCCAACCATTAGGAGCGATGTATACAGAAAAGCTGTTTTTAATCCGTAAATTTTAGCCAGAACTTCAAACGCCCTTCTTGTTTGCGAAGTACCTGCTATTATTTGCTCTTCAGGCTGTTTATTCAGGTGCAGAAAGCTGTCTGCAAGAAGGATAATTTGGCCCCTGAACTCAACACCCGCCAAAGCTATTGTTGCCAAATCTATCGGTATGCCTCTATGGCTTGGTGTTATGCCTATGAACGCATATTTATCATCAATTCTGGTTAAATGTCCGGATTTTTGTACCAATCCACCGATAATCGCCGTTCTGTGTCATTTTTCATCCCTCAATCCTGTAAGATTTTTTTCTCATGTCACTTGCAGTATAAAATTCACGAATAAGCCCACAGTTTCTCAATGCCTTAAGTGCATACTTCACACTTCTCTCAGAAAGCCCTGTCGCAGCTATAATTTGCTGCTGTGATAATCCTTCGCCTGAATTTCGTATGACTGCAACTACATTAGAAACCGACTTCGGCTGCCCAAATGCAATCGCCACTCATCGTCGCAGTTGAATTCATAATCACATGGTAGAACAAGCTTGCTTATATACTTTTAGATAGGTGCAAACTCATAATAGTAAGATTTAAATAGTATTACGTATTACTTTATAAGTATGACTACGCTAACACAGAAGTCCCAAGTGACGATACCGAAACAGTTTAGATTAGCCGTAGGCCTGGGGCCTGGCGATGAGGTTGAGTTTGGCATTAAAGATGATGGGCTTATTGTTCGGAAAAAGGCCAGAAGACTCCCTTTTGAGAGGTGGAAGGGGGTAATTAAGGGTTATGATTCCAAAAAGTTCAGAGAAGAATTCAGATGATTTCTTCAATAGATACAAATATACTCATTGACATAGTAGGAGAAAAATCTGATTTTTATGATGAGAGCTCAACTCTTTTGGAGAATCAGTCTGGCAAAGGGAGCTTGATAATATCGCCAATAGTTTACTCTGAGCTGCTTGCAACATTTATTAAAGAGTATGGAGAGCATGAATTTATCGGAAAAGTTAACGGTTTTTTAACTGAATTAGGAATACGAATATCTGAGTTCACCAAGGAGGACTTTGAGCTTGCCGGCAAGGTCTGGCACAAGTATGCAAGCCTAAGAAATGTAGCGTGCTCAAAGTGTGGTGCAGTTAATATTTTCAGCTGCAAGAAGTGCAGCTCACCGGTTTTCTGGAGAAATCATGTTCTGCCAGACTTTTTAATCGGTGCTCATGCCGAAAATCATTCAAATGTTTTGCTTACTCGGGATAAGGCGTACTACAAGAAATTTTTTAATGTAAAGTTGCTGCCTTAATTCTTGAGGGTTCGTACGGCACTAGCAATCGCATCCGCATCCATTCCGTACTTCCTGAACAGGACTTTCTGGCTGTCGGACTCGGCAAACTGGTCTTTAACGCCAATCCTTCCAAACTTGACGCCAAGCTCTTCCTCTGAAATCACTTCAGCCACCGCGCTTCCCAACCCACCGTAGATGTTGTGGTCTTCAGCCGTGATTATTGTTCCGGTTTCTGCAGCAGATATTATTGCCTGCCTATCAATAGGCTTTATCGTTGACATGTTGACAACTCTCACGTTTATTTCTTCTTTTTTCAAGACCTCTGAGGCTGCAAGCGATTCCTGCACCATTATCCCTGATGCAATTATTGCTGCATCATTGCCCTCAGCTACCACAGAAGCCTTACCAATCTCAAACTTGTAGCTGTCGTCGTAAATCGTCCTGACGTTGCCCCTTCCCAGCCTCACATAAGCAGGTCCCTTCCTTTGCGCAATAGCGATGATCGCTTTTTCAGCTTCAACAGCATCAGCAGGGCAAATAACGATGAAGTTTGGCACAGCCCTCATGTAAGAAACATCACCAATCGCCTGGGCAGTTGGCCCGTCCTCGCCAATGGCAACTCCCGCATGCGTTCCTATTATCTTCACGTTGCTGTCAGAGTAAGCTACTGAAACGAGTATCTGGTCCATTGACCTTCCGAGAAGGAAGCATATGAAGCTGGTTGCAAAAGCGGTCTTGCCGCACTTTGCCATCCCGGCAGCTGTGCAGACCATGTCGCCTTCGCTTATTCCCATGTTGAAGAACCTTTCAGGATATTTCTCTGCAAACTTGTTTGTTCTGGTTGAGTCAGAAACTCCGGCATCGAGCACAACGACGTTTGGATCGGTGCTGCCTAATTTAATGAGGGCATTTCCATAGCCGTCACGTGTTGCGGCCATTGCTGCTGTTGTAACAGGTAGTGCGCTCATCTTACAGGCCTCTCTCCAGTTCTTCTAGAGCTTTCTTGAACTGCTCATCATTGGGTGCTTTTCCGTGCCAGTCTGGTTTGCCTTCCATGTAAGAAACGCCCTTTCCTTTTATCGTATCAGCAACAATCACAACCGGTTTTCCCCTTACGTTTTTCGCAGCAGCCAAAGCGTCTATAACTGCTGCCATGTTATGCCCGTCTATCCTTATCGCGTGCCAGCCGAACGCCTCGAACTTTTTGTCAACGGGCTCGACATTCTTCAAATTCGCCGTCATATTGTCCTGTGCCACTTTGTTATTGTCAATTATTGCAATCAGGTGGTCTGACTTGTACTGTGCCGCGCTCATCGCAGCTTCCCACACCTGACCTTCATTGAGCTCTCCATCTCCGAGCAGCACATAGACGTAGTAATCCTTCTTATCCAGCTTCCCTGCAAGCGCCATACCATGCCCTACAGAGAGCCCCTGCCCAAGCGAGCCGGTCGCTATCTCAACCCCAGGCAGCTTTGGGTTTGGATGACCGGTAAGCCTTCCAAGCCTTCTGTAAGTCTTAAGCTCTTCCCTTGGAAAGTAGCCAACATCAGCAAAAACAGAGTAAAGCAGCGGAGTGCAGTGCCCTTTGCTCAGAATGAACCTGTCTCTGTCAGGCCAGTCGGGCCTTTTTGGGTCATAACGCATGGCATGATAGAAAAGAGCCGCCATTATGTCTGCTGCCGAAAGTGAGCCTCCTGGATGGCCTGAGCCTGCCTGGTAAACGAGCTTAACTGACTCAATCCGCAGTTGTCTTGCCTTTTCTTTTAATTTCGCAATCGTTGCCGCATCAGCCACAGAAGCACCCCAACCAATAACCAATATGGCTGTTTAGTGCCTAATTATATTGTTTTTGGTTTTCACTTGTTTAAGCTCTCAGCAAGAACTTTTTTCATCACTGTCACGGCAGATTTTTTGGTGGATGGGAAGGAGGCGATTTTTATCCTGACATGGTAGCAGTTGCCGCCATCAGTCACTAACAAATCCCTGTGTTTTGCAAGAATTTCCTTTTCAAACCGCACAAAGAAATTTGCCTGGTCATCAATTCGGGAGTCAAGCTGCTTCATCAGGAGCTGCTCTTGCTGCTCCGGAAGCTTTTGCAGCAGGTTTTCAATAAAAGCCTTGACATGCCTCTCTTTTGTCAGGGCAACCTCAAATACGGCTATCCTTCTGTCACCAAAGCCTAATGCATTATGCCTTTGTATCACTATTTTTTCTTTTTCCAAATCAAGCGGCACAAGCCATTTTAACCCTTCGGTTACCTCTGCCTCGTTTTCTTCTTCCCCGCAGAATACCCTTATGCTGGCAGAATGCGCTATTTTCACTGTTGTTCGCCGTTGCGGCTGTGAATAGTTTTTTATATAAGGTTTTCTGATGCCTGCTCATGAAGCACGCTGTGCCGGTTTCGGCTGTTCTGCTGTTGATGTTTCTGGCCGCCCAGCTTATTGGGCTTTTTGTTGTGAGCTCGTACGTGGATGCCGAGGCTTCAAGAATGGCGACGGAAGAAGCGGGAAAGCCTGTCGTCGTTTACGAGGCGCTGCCTTACAACATGGAAAGGCCCAATCTTGCCCCTGATACCTCGTTTATCTTCCTTGGCGCAGCCATTGCTGTCGGCACTCTCCTGCTTCTGCTTATAATAAAGTTCAGGAAGGTTTCGCTTTGGAAAATCTGGTTTGCGCTTGCGCTGGTAATAACGCTTATGGTAGCGTTTTCATCTTTCCTTCCCACGGTGGTTGCCGCCATTTTGGCAATTATTATTGCATATTTCCGCGTATTAAAGCCAAACATACTGGCCCACAACTTAGGTGAGCTTTTCGTCTACGGCGGCTTGGCAGCAATATTCGTGCCTGTTCTTAACATCAAATCAGCCGCTATCCTGCTTGTCCTTGTTGCAGCGTATGACTTCTTTGCTGTCTTTGCGAGCAAGCATATGATTGCCCTCGCCAAATTCCAGGCTGCCAACAGCATGTTTGCCGGTCTTTTTGTCCCGAAGCAGCTCTCGCTGAAGTCTGCAGTTTCTCCGATAAAGCCTGAACAGCCAGCAACCACCAAGCTCCCTCCAAAAGAAAAATATTCTGACTCCGGAGATTATGCTGTCATCGGCGGCGGCGACATTGGCTTTCCCCTGCTTTTTGCTGGCGCAGCACTGGCAACTTTCGGCTTTTACAAGGTGCTAATAATTCCGGTGGCGGCTGCCGCCGCATTAACAGTCCTGTTAGCCATAGGCAAGAAAGGCAAGTTCTACCCTGCGATGCCGTTTATTGCGGTGGGGTGCTTTGTTGGGTACGGGCTTATTCTTCTGAGCTAGTGCTGCGGTTGCGGTACGCGTCGTATAACAGCCAGCCCCCAAAAGCAATCGCAAACAGCGCCGCTCCTGTATCAATCAAACCGTTGCGCACATAATCAGACCTTTGTGGGGGTGTGTAAATTTTCGTGCCCTCCGGTATGCTCTCTATAGAAACCTTCACAATACCTCCTTGAGAAACCCCCATATCAAATTGTGGCTTTTCATCACCAGAGCCTTGAGGGGCTCCTACTAAAACTTCTATTCCACCTTTGGCTGAAGCGGGCATCTGCTGCGCAGCGCTATTGATGTTTCTCTCGTAGTTCAAAGCCTTCGCAAAATTAGCACCACCTACTGCAATTCCTACATAAAGACCAGCCGCAATCGAAATCGGTGCAATCACGCGGTTTAACTTTGTTATAAGCGTTGCCATAATTGCAACACAGATAAGCCCCCATATTTAATTCTTTTGAGAAACCTTTAAAACCCCTTCTTCATTACCGTTCGTCGGGAGACTAGGTTGGCGCGCCAGCCCTGCGCTGTTACACCAGACGGGCTTTACGGGTGAACCGAAGCTTGAGGGGCGGTTTGGTATTGGCCTGTAGGCCTCAGCTAAAGCGTTGAGTCTCTGTCCTGCAGGGTTGGCATTTGTGGTTAATGTGTCAGGTCCGGAAGGAAGCAGCACGCATCGTAAGTGTCTGCGCTTGTGGGGTAGCGGAGAGGAGTGATAGTTGAGTCAACCTGTAGGTGCAGGCTAAATCCACCCTTATGCGAGTCTCCCGCTTATTTTTTTATATGTTAAATCTAGAAATAAATCAGGTTCAGCGGCTGTTTCGCAGCCCTGACAACGAGCTTGTCCCCGTTTTTGAACTCAAACTCCTTCTTGTACGAGTCTATGACGACAACGCCCTCATGGCTTTCCCATATCTTTGAGATTAGTGTTATGCTTTGGCTGCTTCCGAGCACTCCTTTTGTCATTTTTGGCTTTGTGAGCCGCCCAACGTATGGCTCCCTTACAACATACTCAATCTTTTTTGCTGTCAGCGGCAGTGTTGCTCCGCCAGCGCTTTTAGCCCAGGCATGGCTGCCTGCAGGCGTAGCTATGAGTACGCCCGAGCTTTTTTGCTCTTCCTTTTTCCTGCCAATCATTAGCGCGTATCTTGACACATGGTAAGCTTCCTGGCTTCCAGCGTATACTTCGTTGAGCGCTTTGAAAGGCAGCTTCTTCCCGTTAAGTGTTGCTTCCAGCCGCAGCAGCCTGATTATTTTGTATTTTCCTTTAGTCAGCAGCCTGATTTTTCTATACGCATCTTTCCTTGTTGCCCTTGCAAAGAACGCCTCGTTTTTGTCGGTGCTTGAGCTGATATGCAAAACAGGGGTTGTTTCTATGAAGTGCGACGCTCTCAGGAGCGTCCCATCCCCTCCAACAACGATTACGGCGTCGGTCTTCCTTACGCCTCTTTTGATTGCGGCTTCGTTTTCTCTTTTTACGTAAGAAGCAGCTATCTTGTTTTTGTCCAGCGCTTTTTTTACCACGTCAAGGGCGCCGTAGTTTCTGGCGTAATACACAACAAGCGCTTTTTTTACTTTTTTCATTTTTTATTTTACTATTATCGCGGGCTTCCCGGGCATTGCCTGCCTTGCCTTAGGCTCTTTTGACTTCTCGGCGTCATCTATCGAAACCTTAGCACGATATTCCTTTTCTATCTCGGCTTTTGCAGATTCGTATGCCTCAATTTCTTTTTCCCTTGTGATTGTAGTTTCTGGCAGCTTGGAAGGATCCTTGAGCGCTCCTTGGACTATCTTTGCAACATCCTCCCCATGAGGCTTCAGGTCTTTTTCTGTCAGGCATGTGTTAATCAAAGCTCTTTGGTCCCTGGTTTTCTTCAATTCTTCCTTCAATATACTTACCAGCTCGTATTTCCACTTTGGGGCTACAAGAAGCATGACTTCTTTCGGCTTCTCTATCTTTGCCAACTCGAGTACTTTGCTAAAGTCTGATAAGATGTCCGTCACTAGCTGCTCTGCTGCCTCCGCTTCCTTGTCTATCTTTTCTTCTTCGTATGTTGGCCACTGGCTGCTTGAAATCAGCCCTTTCTCTCCTATGGCTTCCCACACTTCTTCGGAGAAATGCGGAACAATAGGGGTTAGCATCTTGATGAGGGACTGGCAGAACAGGCTGATTACCCTCTTGTTTGGCTTGTTGCCTGTTCTTCTTAAGTATATCTTCAGGTATCTCGCCATGTCGCTGAGTGAGTATTGTATGGCGGATTTGAACATGAGTCCTTCCATGGCCTCTGTCGTCTTTTTTATTGCTGAGTTTACCTTGCTTTCAAACCATTCGTCTACTGGCGAGGTTTCTGTCCTGCCTTTGTTGTAGTTCTCTATTATGAAGCTGTGAAGTTCTGAGAGCTTTCTTTTGGCGACTTCGTGAAATTTCATATCATAGTTTGCATCATCAGCGCCTTCCCCGGCCATTGCCGCTGTTAGCCTTACTATGTCTGGTCCGTGTTTTGTGTAGAGTTCGCGCATCGTGAAGAAGTTCCCTTTCGATTTTGACATCTTTTGATTGTTTACCATTATCCTCCCATTTATGAGGAAAGTTCTTGGCCAATGCTTCTCTTGGAATATGGCTGCGTGGTTGAACAGGCAGAATGTAAGGTGGTTTTGCAGCAGGTCCTTTGCCGAGTTTCTGAAGTCGAAGGGATACCAGTATTCGAAGTCGCTTCTCATTTTTTCCACAAGCTTTCTCTGTATGCCTGTGCTTTTCTCTACTTTGGCTGGGTCGCCTCTGCCCAGGTAAACGTAATCGAAGAATTCATCATTCAGTTTGTGTGTGGAAAAGCCGTAGTCTGAGGGGTTCTGAAGGTATTTTGAAATTGTGCCGTAAGCCATCTGTATAGTTGAGTCTGAAAGCGATTCAATGACCCACTTCTGGTCCCAGGGCAGCTTTGTGCCAAGCCCGTATTCCCTTGTGCATGCCCAATGGTCAAGCCAGTCTATTACGTATTCAAATTGTTTCCTTAGTATTTCAGGGTGAATCTGCATCTTTCCAAGACACTTGTGAGCAAGTTTCTTCCATTCTGGGTCGTTGTATTCAATGAACCATTGGTCTTCAACTATCTTTACAACGCATTCCGTAAGGCACCTGCACACCACTTTGCCTGTCAATTCATAGAACATTGCTATCTCTCTTGCTTCGTGCAGGTCTTTTTTAATTGCTGCCTGGGCTGCTGGGGATGTCATTCCTGCATATTTTCCGCAGTTCTTTTTCATGACACCTTTTCTGAAAACAGCCCTGTTCAGCTCTCCTTTTGCCTCTTCTAGTTTCTCTTTGTCCTTGGCTGATTTTATGCCATATTTGTTTATCATTTCCTGTCCAAGGTCATCGCCCATCTCTGGGATGCTTATTATCGAGATAGGCTTGAGTTTTGAAACAACTCCAGTGTCAAGCCCATACTTCCTCAGGGTGTCTGGATTTGTCTGTAGCCGCTGTAGCTCTACAAGGTCAACAGGGTCTTCAAGTGCTGAATAAACAATTCCTGACCCAACTTTCGCGTCAATGAATGATGCCGGCAGTATGTACAGGTCGTAATCTACAAGTGGTCCTCTTGCCCACTTTCCCATAAGCTCGGCAGCTTTTAATTTGCCCACCAGTTTTGGCTTGGCGTACTGCTGCTCAATTTTTTTAATTGCATCGTTCCCTACAACCCATTTCTCTTTGCCTACTTCAACAATGGAGTATTCTGCTTTTGGGTCAATCCAGAGGTTTGTCTGGCCAAGAAGCGCGTCAGGCCTTGTAGTGCCTGCCATGAGAATCAAGTCTGAATTTTTCATCCTGAATTTTACCCAGATGAAGTCCTTTGGCGTTTCTCCCTCTCCTTCAGACCTGTCATGGTCGCCTACAGGAAGGTTGTCCTTGGGGCACCACACAACAGGGTGCTTCCCTTTTTTTACGTAGCCTTTTTCCTTGAGTTTGTTGAATTGCCATCTTACCATGGCATCATAAGGCGGGTTAAGGAATGTTGTCCTGAACGTGTATCGCTCATCAATAGCAAATCCCATTTTTTTTAAGTCTATCAGAGTCTCCTTTGGGAAATATTCGCACCAGTATTCCGGGTCAGAAAACTTCGGCAGATCCTTTTCCGATATTCCCATCTTGCGCAGCGTTTCAAGCTGGGTTGGCTCTTTTTCCTTCACCCTTTGCGCAGCTGCAACTATTGGGGTTCCGGTGCAGTGGAAGCCGAATTTGACAAGGACGTTAAAGCCGCGCATGCGCTTGTACCTGGCCAGTATTTCAGAATTCGTGTACGTGAATAAGTGCCCAAGGTGGAGAAGCCCGCTCATGTACGGGTAAACTATCGCGATATAGTACTTTTTCCTGTTGTCGGCTTCAACTTGGAGCACTTTCTCTGAAGCCCACTTCTTCCGCCATTTCTGTGCAATCTTCCTAAAGTCAACGTTTTCTTCATCGACTGCCATTAGTTGTTCGAGAAGCAGCAGAGTGTTTTTAAACTTTGCTTAGAGCTGTAGACACTATTGCTTGGTATACTGCCTCAAAGGCTTTTTCAATTACTGGATTTTCTTCTTTTGGTGGTGACTCATACCATGACATGTTAAACATACTTTCCACCGCTTCCATAATTGTATTAATTTCTGCAGGGATGCTTACAAGCCTGATAGCGTTATCCATTACACTACTTACTCCTCTTTTCTTCCATAACCTATCGAAAGAGGCTTGACTCCAGTAGCTCTCGTTTGGCTTAAAAACTGTCCCCCACTCATACTTAACTTCAAGCCCTTGGAGGTATGTTGGCGTGTCTACAAAGAATTCCAGCCTGCCCAGATCTGAGAGTCTACGTCTTATGCCTAAACTTGCTGTGTGGCCTTTATCGCCGCCTTCTGCTATGACTAACTTTTCATTGTGGCTGTCAGCTATCGCCTGCAGGGCTTTTGTTATTGGCAGATTTACAAATTCTTCCATACCCTTCACAGATTCTTCCGATGTGTGAAACATTTTTTTACGCCTTCTTGAACTCGCCTGCGAGGTCTATGAGGTCTAAGTGGCCAAGGAACAGTGCCCTGCAGCAGTACCTGTCAAGGCCGAGCTCGTCCATTACCTTCTTGCGGTCTTCGCCTTTGGCAACTCGCTCGTTGAATTCTGCCCATAAGTGTGCAACCGGTTTTCCGCAAGCATAGCACCTGATTGGTATCATCATTTTCAATCACCTGTACGATTTTTGGGTTGCCGCCCTGGCTTTTCCATGCCTGTTGGGTTTCCTTACTTCTTTCCTTCTGACGTCAGCCACTAAAAGGCGCCTGTCATACTCAAGGAACGCTTTTTCAAGCTTTTCATCCTTCAGAAAGGCAACAACGCCTTTTGCCATTGCAAGCCTTGCAGCTTCTGCCTGCCCCATTACGCCCCCTCCCCTTACGCTAATCTCAATGTCAACCTTTGCGGCGCTATCTCCAGCAAGGAGCAAGGGTTCCTGCAGCTTCATCCTGGCCATCATTGGCTCGTAGTAGTCAATAAGCTTTTTGTTTATCGTTATGTTCCCGGTTCCTGCCCGTACTACCGCTTTGGCTACCGCGCTTTTCCTTTTTCCGGATGCAACCACAACCTTGCTTGTCGTCATTTTATTTCGCTTTCCTTATTTTCGCAACTGCTACCTTAAATCACGCCCAAAATCCTTGTATCCCATGTGTTTGCATAGCTCGCTTACGGTCATGTGTGCGGATTTTTTAATCCTTTCCACGCTTGCTTCAGGCATTTGCTTTATCTCTCCCTGTTTTATTTGTGGCGGCATGCCTATGTAGCACTCAACCCTTAAAAATGCCGTTCTGCCTTTTGGCTTTTTCCTTGGCAGCATGCCTCTTATTGTTCTTCTTACGAGCATGTCTGGCCTTCTTGGGAAATATGGCCCCTGGTTAACTTGGCCAACATCAAACTTCTTCGCGTAATTTTCAAGCAGTTGCTCCTTGCTGCCTGTTATGACTGCCTTTTCGCAGTTTACTACGGTTACGCTCTCTCCTTTCAGCGCGTGCTTTGCCGCGACTGCAGCCATCCTTCCCAATATCAGGTTTGTTGCGTCGATTATCATGTATTTGCACCATAATCTCTCTTGTAAACCGTAATTTGTTTAGTAGTCATTCCGATTATCACCGACATGTTTGGCTTATCCCGTGTTCCGGGAGGGCCTCGGATAGTTGCATAACTACGAATCTTTTGTAATATTGTGTGGTAGTCAACAACTAACGGCCATGGTTGGTTTTCGTGGCTGCGTGCAGCTGACCTAGCAGATTCCATCTCAGCAGCTTTCCCTATTAGGACCACTAGTGTCATTGGTTTTCCGTTATTTAATGAAAGCGCTTCCAAGAGATTCAGGGCAACTTTCATTTCTATTCCTTCTAATTCAAGTGTCATTTTACCCTATTATCCTTACTGCCTTTTCCTTAACTCCTTCCTTTACCAGCTCATTTATCGTTATTGCCTTCGCGTTTGCCTTTGATATCTTCTCAAGTGCCGGCTGCGAGAATTTCCATGCGGCAATTGTTACGCTCTGGTTAAGCTCGCCGGAAGCAAGCACCTTTCCCGGCACGACAACAAGTTCCCCTTTCTTTGCATGCCTGCTTATCTTTGAAAGGTTAACCTCCCTTTTCTGCCTTGTCGGCTTTTCCAGGTCCTCAGCTATTCTCGCAAATAATGGAACATCCTCTGCATAGGCCTTCTTTTTCAGCTCGCCTATCAGGTTTTTCAGGTTTATGTTTGTCGGTCCGGTTCTCATTTTTCTGCGCGTAATCTTATTATGAGTGCGTTTTTGATTGACCTTTTCTCGTTTCTTGATCAACCTTCTTCCTAAGAAGGTTGAATGCGGGGGACGTGATTCGAACACGCGCACCCACTAAGGGACTACCCCTTTGAATTTTTGGTAAAGCAATGTCGCCGCTAGCGACAAGGTTTCCTCAAGGTAGCGCATTTGACCAGGCTCTGCCACCCCCGCGATGCGAGTGGTATGCTGCGTGCAGTTACTCTTTGGCTTCTGCCTCTTTGAGCAGCTTCTCAAACTCTTCTGTGTTTTCGTCAAGCGCCTTTACAGCCTGCTCAAGTATCTCTTTGCAGTTGAGCTGGCCGAAGCTTTCGATGAACATGACAAAGTCGTCTGATTTCTCCATCGTTACCTCGCCTTTGCTTGCCTCTTCAGCAAGCCCTGCAAGGTCTACCGTCAGTAGCTTTTCTTCATTGGCAACCAGCTTCCCGTTCTTGATTTCAAATACGCCTGGCGGGCACGCCTCCACAACCCTATATGGCTCCTTTACGTTCCCAATCTTCACAACTGGTCTGTGCTTATACCAAACATGAGCTGGGTTCCATTTCGAATGCACATTCCCTGTTCCAAGAATTGCAGTTGCTTCCAGTTCTACCTTTTGCCCCTTGAGCAGCTTTACTATTGGCGTTTCAGGGAACACTGGCTTTATTTTGGGATCTTTTGATTTTATTTCCGATGCCGTGACTACGCCTGGCCCTTCTGCTTCAAGCGTGAGCTTGACCTGGCAGCTTGCGCATCCTTCGCCGTTGCATTTGCATTTTGCTGGCAGGTTGTATGATTCGAGGTCTGTCGTAAGCGGGACTAGGCCAAGCCTGTGCGCTATTACTTCGTCATACAGCACTGAGCTGTTTTTTCTTATCTCGACGTCTTCTATTGCCATTGTGGGCACATTTTCTGATATGGCTCTCCTTACGGCATTTACAAACGAGGCATCACTTTTCTTTAACAGTATTGTAAGCTTGTTGTTCTTTTTGTCAGCCTTCACGACCTCAATTTCTACCACTTTAGTTCACCTTAATTATCGTTTTTGATTGACACCAAGTCGCCTTTGGGCGACTGGGGTTTTTCCCGAAAAAGGTCATACCCTTCTTCCCCTTTTGCCGCCTTTCTTTCGGCAGCTGTCATGAGGCATCGGGGTTACGTCCTCTATTATCCCTATCCTTAAGCCCATCCTTGACAGGGCCCTTATTGCTGCCTGAGCCCCTGGTCCTGGCGTGCTCGGGCCGTTGTGTCCTCCTGGTGCCTTTATTTTGACGTGAATTCCTGTTATGCCTTTGTCCATGGCCAGCTCAGCTGCTCTTTTCGCAGCAGCCATTGCGGCAGTTGGCGAGCCTTCCAGCCTGTCTGCCTTTACAACCATCCCGCCTGATGCCTTTCCAAGGGTTTCCGTGCCTGTTATGTCTGTTATGTGTATGATTGTGTTGTTGTATGAGCTGAATATGTGCGCTACTCCCCATCGCGTTTTTTCCCTTTCCATTTTATGTCACTGCCTTTACTTCTGCTTTTGCTTCTGTTTTTTCCTTTGCCACAGCTTCCTTGGCTTCCTCTGCCGTTTCAGTGTCTGTTGGAGTTCCGGGCTGTTTAATCATCCTTTCAGGGTGAGTTTCGCTGGCGAGCGGCGATTCAGGCGCAAATGATATTGCGTCTTCCTCTTCCCTTTTTACCAGGTAGGACGGCACTGCTATCTTTTTGCCTTTTACTGTTATCTGCTCGTGAACTATGAATTGCCTTGCCTGCCCTATTGTTCTGGAGAGTTTCCTGTTGAAGACCAGGGTTTGGAGCCTCCTTCCAAGCAGGTCGTTTATTGTTAGCCCGAGCACGGTGTCGAGGTCTGCCGTTTGGCTTGTAAGGCCAAGGGATGCAAGCCTGGCCAGAAGCTGGTGCTTTTCCTTCTCGGCCTGTGGTCCTTTTGTTGCAATTAGGTTCTTTGCCTGGCCCTTGAATCTTCTGAGCATGGTTTCCGTTCTCCATATCTCCTTCTTGTTCTTGAGCCCGTAATCTTTCAGCAGCTCCTTTTCTTCAGCTATCCTCGTTTCGTCCCAGGTCTTGAATGGCCTTGCGAACTTTTTGCTGAATCTCCTCGGGTCTCCCATTTTGCTTCGTCATCTCATGAATCTTACTTTTTGGCTTCTTTTCCGCCTTTGCTCTTTTCCTCTTTTGATGCTGCTGCCTGTGCAACCTCTTTCTTCTTTATTACTCCCATGACCTTTCCTTTGTTCTTCCTGAAGTTTGACCTTGTCCTTTGTCCCCTTACGGGTGCGCCAATGGCGTGCCTCACGCCCTTGTAGCTCCTTATCTGTTTCATGAACCTTATGTCGCTTTCCTGCGCAAACGTCAGGTCCGCCCCTACCATGTGCCTGTCAATGCCGTCTTCAAGGTTTTTCCTTCTGTTCAGCAGCCAAAGCGGGGCGCCGCTGCCAACAGCATCAGCTATTATCATGTCAACCTTTTTGACCTCTTCAGGCAGCATGTATCCTGCTTTCTTCATCGCATCAACCTGTGCAAGGTGGCATACTGCATTGGCAACAGCAAATCCAATTCCCTTTATTTTTCTGAGGGCATCAACTATCTTCCTGTTGCCATCTATGTCCGCATTGGCAATTCTTACGATGTGTTTAAACTGTTGGTCTTCCATTCTGCTTATCTCGTTTTTGATCAACCTTTCCACATCGCTTGCTGCAATGGGACCAGTCGTGCGTATCACGACTTGGTTTCCCAAAAAGGTTGAATGTGCTTGAACTGTTCCTGTGTTTGCCGTTCCTGCTCCATTTTGCAAAATTCAATATGCCCGAGAAGAGTTCGTTTTTGGTTTAGCTTTTTGGCCGCAGCCAAAAAGGTCACACGCCCTCAATCGCTCTTCCCAGAACTCGGGCGAATATAGAGGAGAAACTAGCGGGTGGTATTTAAAGGTTGCTGTCTTCCCTTTTCTGTTTCCTCTTTTTCGGCTGCCGTGGCTGTCCGGGTGCAGCCGTCATCCTCATCGCTCTCCTGTAAATCTGCTTTGCCTCTGCCACAGGGTTCTTGCAGGTGCCGCATTCCGGAGTGCACTCTATCCCTATTTCCTTGTAGTAGCTTGCGTTGCTACAGTTTGGCGGAAGCGCCTTCCTGCCCTGCTTGTGGTAGCTGAGGTGCGAGCTGATAGACAAATGCGGCAGCGGCTCCCTGTTTCTCTGGTTCCACTCTTTTATCATTGCTTCAATCTCTTCACTGCCATAGTTGCAGCTTCTTAGGAAGTTAACAAGCACAAACAATGCCCTTTTCCTGCCGTCAGCCACTCCATCAAGCATTTTCTTGATGCATGCCGGGAAGTATTGCTGGGGTATCTTGCCTTCAATCTCCTCGTACTCGCTACTGCCGCTGTCTTTTTCCGCTTCTACTCTTACAGTCTGCCTTTTGCCAAAGTCGTACGCAGCGAGGAAAAGCCGTTCTGCCTCGTTCTGCCCGGCATTTTTCCTTTCCATGAAGTGGTAAGCCCCAACTTTTACTTTTTCGGCTGCAGCTTCTTCTTTTGAAAACTCCATTATCCTGTCGGCATCCACTGGCACAGAGGCAAGCCCGGATTTCTCATGCAGCGAGTATGGCATCCTGTACATGTGCCTTGGCGATATAAGCAAAGTGTCAATTACAAGGAATGGCTCAGGATTCAGGAGTGGCTTATCTGTTGCCGTCACTTCGCTGCTTTCGTTCCTGCTCGTTATTTCGGCAACTTTTTTGCCCGTCTTCGCCGCAACGTTGGCGAACGAGTTGCTTTCTTTCTTAAGTATCTCATCCCCGAGCCTTTTTTTAATCCTTTCTTTGATGTAGAGCGCTAGCTTCTTTGGTGCTTCCGGGAACAGCTCCCTGGTTTCCTTTCCCAACACTTCTTGCGGGAAAGCCTCGTAAGGCACAGCTATGTGAAATCCCTTGTTGCCGCTAAATTTTATAGTCACGCTTCTTACCCCGTGCAGTTTCAGCTCCTTTACAATCAAGTAGGCAGCTATTTTTGAGTAGTCCACTATTGCGCAGTCAACATCAAGAAGCAAGTCCCAGCCCTTGCGCAGCTTGTCAAGCTCCTTCTTTTCCATCTGCGGCACGAGCAGCATCGGGTTAGTCCACAATTCCTCGGAGCAGTGGAAGGAAGTTGCGCCCTGCTTGGCAAGCTCAAGAACATCACCCGGGTACGTGAGTATATCCGGCCTTTTGCCGAACTGCTCATTAAACCTGGCAGCCGCTTCCTTGTCCCTGCCATGCTCAACAATAGCTTGCTGCACATCCTCTCTTTTGTAATACTTCAGCGAGGTGCTAAGATGTATCATTTTAGGCAGTGGTGTTAACTTTCGTTTAAATAACTTCCCCGCTGTTGTCCAGTGCAAATCCTGCATCAGCAGGATTGCACATTCCGCTTCTGCGGAATTGTGACCAGTGAAACTTATTTAAAATAAGCGCAGCAACTACAGATATAATGGCTCATGACGTCTCTGAGGAGTTCGCCGTGCTTTTGGGCGGCCTTGTGAAAAGCAAAGCAGCAGTTATTGTTGAGGGCAAAAAGGACAAAGCCGCGCTTGAAAAAATAGGCGTTAGCAGCAGGATGTTTGTCCTAAGCAGGAAGCCGCTGTTTGCCGTTGCTGAGGAGGTTGCTGCAAATTATATGGCTGTTGCTATCCTTACAGACCTAGACGAAGAGGGGAAAAAGCTTTACGGCAAGCTCAGCACTTCGCTGCAGCGCCTCGGCGTAAAGATTGATGACGGCCTCAGAAACTTTCTTTTCAAAAACACGCGGCTGCGGCAGATAGAAGGGATAACCGCCCTTTTTAAATAACCGGCTTAGAATGTTTTGCGTGGTTGATGTTGCACTTAATGCAGTATTTGATATCTTCTGCCTCCCCCCGCAGTATATGACCCAGCCTATCCACGCCTTGCACTTTTCGCAGAATGCCCGGTTCTTATACACCCTGAGCAATGTGAGCAGCGAGCCGCACTTATCGCATTTAATCATGCCCCTTTTTCTTTCTCGGCTCTACTTCATTACATTTAAATACTTCTTGCAACAATTTCAGGAAGAATGCGAGCAGGTTGGCCTGGGCTTTATTCAACCAGGATAGTCCAGGCTATCCACGCCCTGCAGTTCTCGCAGAATGCCCGGTTCTTGTGCACCCGCAGCACAGTAAGAAGAATATTGCACTTGTCGCACTTAAGCATCCTTTCCCTTGGCGCAAAGCAGGTTGCTTAAATGCTTATCGTATATGTCGAAAATTTTGAAATACTATGTGGCCCTACATGACAGCAGTTTTTCACGTCAGGGCGGCAGCAATCTTTTTATAGACTCCCAGATTCTTTTAAGGAATGAATGAACTGGTGCTGTTAGCCGAAAAAGAAGATAAACCATTTGCTTTGGAATTTTCGCGCTATATTTCAACATGGTTTCCGTTGGCGCGTGCCGTAGTGAGGGATTATTCACATCCAGAAGGGGGTGGAAGAGGCAATTTAGTATTTGCCAAAATATTCTTCCCGCTACCCGATTACTATACGCTTTTAAGAGTTATTCGGGTGGAAGAAAACAAGGTTTTCGTTCTTTCAAAAGGTCGGGAAGACCACCGGGAAGCCGTGCGGGCCTTAGGGCTTGAAGGGGTTATCTACAGTTGGGACCACCCCGGTTTTGACACTGTTTTTTACTCGCTTCCGTTGAAACCTCAACACCCAGGCGACACGGATTTGCTGGCCGAAGAATTGCTGAAGCAATACGCATGCGATTTTGAGCAGTTGAAGCAAAGCACGCGGAAGTAAGTAGGCGTGCTTACGCGACCGCCTCCATCTCCCTTACTTTTCCCCTGAGAACGTCAATTGTTCGGGTGTTGTCTTCCTGCTCCAGAAGCTGGCCGCATTCCCCGCATTTGAATCCGGTCTGCACTGCTGTGGTGAAGTCTGCCCTTACGCATGCCGCAGGGCATACGAAATAGCCGTTTATGTTGCTCGCTTCTTCTTCCAGCTTTTCCCTGAACCTTTGCAGCTTTTCCTGCTGAATCCTTGAAAAGAGCTTTTCAGCCATCAGCCTGTTGAACGTCCAATAACTCACATATGTCCCGCTCTTGTTGTCCCTCACCCTCCTGTAGTCGGCAAGGTTGTTGCTATGCAGCCTGTAAAGAAGGGTTCTGGTTCTTTGTATGTCCAGTTTTGCCTTTTTCACGAGCTTGAACTCCGACAGGTTTTTCCCGTCTGCCATTATGCTGGCAAGCTTTAGGGCGTCTTCCCCGGCTGTTGTTCTGACAGCTTCTGCAACTTCAGGATGGAGTTTTCCCGCTGCTTTTCCTGCTGCCCCATGTGCCTTGCTTTTGTTTCGTAATTTAACAACCATACTAACTGTTACCCCCTTCAACCTTTCTGCCTGTCTCTGATAAAATCCGTATAAATACTTTACTGATACTTTAAAATATATTTTATAAAATAATTTTTACAGTAGCGGCAACAACAACGAAAATATTCGTATAATCTGTTTCACTCCGTGGCCGAAGCGTGTGCGGCATAGTTGAAAATCTCCGAAATCACAGCTGTTATGTTATGCATTACTGCTCTGCAATAAACTTCAGCTCGCTGTGTGCGAGCTGAACGGCAGCTCACCGAGCTGCCGAACTTGCGTTTAAGTGCTGAGAACACGCTTTC
>JACPIJ010000025.1 GCA_016188145.1 Candidatus Woesearchaeota archaeon
GGGTTGTTCCCCTCTCGGAAGCCAAGCTTACCCCGACTCCCCGTCTCCCAAGCTACGACGCATGAACATTCGGAGTTGAACAAGGGGTCGACACCTTTCGGTGCCTAAACCCCCAATCCGTACCTCTACCATTCATGCTGTCTGACTTGAGGCTAGACTGCGGCCTATTTCGGCAGGAACCAGCTATCACCGGGCTCGATGGGCTTTTCACCCCTAATCCAAGGTCACAGGAACGGTTGCACCCAGAACCCCTTAAGGCTTCCACAAGGTTTTACCCCTGCTTCGCCTAGCCCTGGAATAGATCGCCCGGTTTCGGGTTATATCCAAGTAACTCCCGGAATTTTCATTCCGCGCCCCTCGTTGCCTGCGGGCTTGTTGCTTTCGCTGCGGCTTCTCCGTAAAGGATTAGCCTTGCTACTCAGATAAACTCCCTGGCACGTTATTCTAAACGCATGGCATGACTCCTTAGAGCCATGTCCGACTATAGCTGCTAGATTTCAGATTCTTTTCACTCCCTGTTAAGGGTTCTTTTCAACGTTCCCTCGCGGTACTATTCGCTATCGGTCTCAAGACGTATTTAGGCTTGCAACTTGGTGAGTCCCGGCTTCCCGTATAATATCCGATAAACGGTACTCAGGTAGCTGCTCAAACCCATCTAAGTTACTCCTAAGGGGCTTTCACCCTCTGCGGCTCCTCTTTCCAGAGGAATTCAGATTCCCCAGATAGGGTTTATGCGAGCAACACCATCAACACCACATCTCCTTCTCCTTTCGGAGCGGGATTCAGTTTGGCCTGTGCTGCCTTCGCTCGCTGCTACTGACAGCATCTCAAAATTTTTTGGGAAGAGAAGAATAATTTCTTATCCTAGACTTCACAAAAAATTTTCTATTGATTTCTTTTCCTGCAGGTACTAAGATGTTTCAATTCCCTGCGTTTCCCATCCTCACGGATCGGCTTTCGCCCAGAAGTCTGATTCAGAAATCCCCGGGTCTAAGTCTGCATGCGACTCGCCGGGGCATAACGCTGCTTGCCACGTCCTTCTTCAGCGCTTGAGCCAAGTCTTCCATCTAACAGCGTAGTAGGATACGCACGGCATCATAAACGTAATCTCGCGATTACTCAACCAGCCGGCCCAAACCCGAGGGTAAGGAACGGCTCTCAAACGATTTTTGAGCGTGAAACTTGTGAACTTTATCCGAAAAACTGACCTTCATCTGGCATTATTCCTGAAACATAGCCTCTGAACCTTTGCCACAAGCCATAGATGCTTCCAGGGCTATAGGCTATAGCCTTGAAGGCTCCATGTTCAGGGCTATACCTTAATTTGTAATTTTGACCAAAAGGCACTACATTTTTTGCAGCAGCTTCAGCTTCCAAACTGTGCCTTGTTCCAGTCAAAACGATTTCTGACCTTCCTATTATTTCTGTAATTGTCATTCTGAAAATGGACTCGTCGGGATTTGAACCCGAGGCCCCCGCCTGACTTTGGTTAAAGTGGCGAAGTACCGCTTGGCCTTGCAAGGGCGATGCTCTACCAGGCTGAGCTACGAGCCCACGAAGCACAGGCGGAACGATTGTCAGCTTTTTAATCTTTTGGTGTAACTTCAAAGTCAATTTTATGAATTTTAAATTCTGGCATCGTTTAAAAAATTATGCTGCAGTTGCCAGCGACGCTTTCCCACAGCATTCGTGAGAATAAAAAGGAGGTGATCCAGCCGCAGGCACAAATAAATTCCTGGAATTTATTGGGCCTTTGCCTGTCTCATCGCTGAGACAAACAGCATGGACTTCGTCCTTTAAATATAAAAGGAGGTGATCCAGCCGCAGGTTCCCCTACGGCTACCTTGTGACGACTTAACCCATCTCACTGAGCTTAGATTCGCGCTGCTCAAGAAAAGCAGTTCTCATCTAAACCCTGCTCGAGTGGTTTGACGGGCATTGCCTTGTTCACTCAATTGAGCTACTTGGCGTTCCCACCGCACGTACGGTTTTCCCGTATACGGCGAGCCCCCAATGCATTTGTTCTTAGCATTGAGGTTTGCCTCCTTCCCTTTAACGGTACTATGAGGCAAGCTGACTTCCTATTAAGCTTATTGGAATTTTTTCCGCAATTTTTTCGGCTTAACAGGATCTCCCACGGTCATTAACAGGACTGTTTCACACATCCACTTGAGGCTGATTTGAAATTTCCATCTACCACCGACCCAGTATAGATGTCATTTCACCCCACATTGAGCATCCCTTGCGGGATAAGAGGCTGTGATTTGTCTCAGGCCCTTCAGCATTTTCCTTACGGAAGAATGCCTGCCATTTTGACTACTAGGCTGGATTTTCACCAACTAGCCCTGTTAACTGCATGGCACATATTATTCGGTGTGTGCAAGGAGCAGGGACGTATTCACCGGACAATGTTGATGTCCGATTACTAGGGATTCCAACGTCACGAGGGCGAGTTGCAGCCCTCGATTTGGACTAGGATAGGATTTAGAGGCTTAGCTTCTCCTCTCGGAGTTGCATCCCATTGTTCCTACCTTTGTTGCGCGCGTGTAGCCCAGGGGATTCGGGGCGTACAGACCTACCGTAGCCTGCACCTTCCTCCTCCTTTCGAAGGCAGTTCTCACAATGTGCACAATCACTCCGTGGAGCTCGTTAGCAATTGTGAGTACAGGTCTCGCTCGTTGCGTGACTTAACACGACACCTTACGGCACGAGCTGACGGTGGCCATGCACCACCTCTCGGCTTGTTAAGCAAGATCTTTAGTCTGGCTTTCATCCTGCCGGCGCTCCTGGTGAGATTCCCTGCGTTGAATTAAATTAAACCGCACGCCGCACCCCTTGTAGTGCTCCCCCGCCAATTCCTTTAAGTTTCAGTCTTGCGACCGTACTCCCCAGGCGGCGAGCTTAACACCTTCGTTCCGACACTGCATATTCCCAAAGAATATGCAACACCTGGCTCGCAGCGTTTACAGCTAGGACTACTCGGGTAGTTAGCGAGCAAATCCCGATATTCTGGTCTTACTTCGCATAGTAGTTTTTGAGCAACTTTGCGAAGCTAACTCCAGAAATCCGCAGGATTTCTCGTATCTAATCCGGATTGCTCCCCTAGCTTTCGTTCCTCACCGTCGGATCTGTTCTGGCCGGACGCCTTCGCCACAGGTGGTCTACACGTGATTATAGCACTGTAAACATTTTGTTTGTAGCTTTTTGCTGCAGGCAAAATATGTTTTACTGCTCCCCCATGCATACCTCCGGCCCCTCCCAGTCCCAAGCCAGGTAGTGTCTCCTGCACGTCGTTAAGTTAGGCTCAACGATTTCACAAGAGATTTGCCTGGCCGGCTACGACCGCTTTAGGCCCAATAATTGCGATCCCGACTCGTGGCGCTGGTGTTACCGCGGCGGCTGGCACCAGTCTTGCCCACCACTTATTCGCCAAGGTTTTTGCTCTTGGCAAAAGTCCACTTATGCAGTGGACACTTGGGATCCCCTTATCACGCTTGCGCGTAGTGTAAAGGTTTCGCGCCTGCTGCACCCCGTAGGGCTAGGGCCAGTGTCTCAGTGCCCTTCTCGGGGCTACCCCTCTCAGGGCCCCTACCGATCCCAGGTTTGGTGGTCCGTTACACCGCCAACAGCCTAATCGGGCGCCGCCCCATCCTTAAGCCTTGCGTTTGGGAGAGAACCCGTTCCAGGAGTAATCTCCTATCCGGTTTTAGCCTCACTTTCGCGAGGTTATCCCGGTCTTAAGGGCAGGTTAGCGACGTGTTACTGAGCAGTCCGCCTCCCTTTCGGGAAGACTTGCATGGCTAAATCGGATCCCAATAGCCGCGATCCCCAGCAGGATCAACTGGAATTAGCAGCTGATTCCGCAGAGGCAAAAATCTCAGCGGGAAAATCATTGGTTGCTTGGTCGCATTCAAGAATTGGCGTCACAAGAGTTTGTTTGTCTTGCGTCGCTGACAACTGCATCATACTTAACAAATGTTAAGTATTCATAAAAGCTGAAACCAGAAGTTGCGGCGCTTTTGTAGCCGCTGGTTAAATCAAGTTTTGGTGGCGAGTGTCCGAGCGCATATCCCAAAGAATGACGCGCTCAGCGTGAAATATATAGAGCATATGCGGTTATATATAAAGGTTTCGGGGGCGTTCAGGGTTTGTGAGCAGACCTGTTTTGGCGCAGAGTAAAGCGATTGCGTTGGATGTTGTGGATGATGCATAACTTTTTTAAAAATAGCGCGGTTCGCATGCGAAATGCAGAAAAAATTCTTGCTTGCATGCGCATTTGGCGCTGTTTCCTTATTATCCGGTTTGTCTGGTTACGCGGTTGTAAGCCCTAACTCCGAGCACAACACGCTTATGCGGGTTGGGCGGGAGTTAAGGTCTGGGGGCGTGTCTGCTGTTGAGCAAGGTTACTCTGCCGCCGGCTTCTTGGTCTACGCAATGGACGCTCTGGAGTCTGTTAGGGCGCACAACGTGTCGGTAACAGGAAACTCCGTGCCTGCCGCGCCTGATGGGCGGGAAGGTCTTGAATACGTTCTGGCGGACGGGCAGCGGCTCTTGCCCGGCTTTTTGCCGTGGGGCGGGTTTCAAAGGCCTGAACTGGAAGGACTTATTGAAGAAATAGGCGGGCTTGCTGATTACGTTTCTGAAACTCAGGTTTCAGGGGAAGAAGCCAGGGAACTTCTTGAATATTCTGCAGGCAGGATCTGGGACAGCGCCGCCCCTGACAAATTCAAAGTTGTAGGTTATGCTTTGGCTTGCATTCTTCCGTTTTTGTACATGATGCAGTCTGCCGCGTCTGCTTTAAGGCTTTCAAGAAACAATCACTATAGGCAAGAAGCCAAGCGTGAAGCTGTTGCTGCCCGCTCTGATTGACTGGCGATTTACAGGACTTATTCAAAACAGGAATTATCCGCGAATCAGAATTCTTTCCCGGCAGCTTAGGCAGCCCTGAGTGCCTTCCTCTTTCTCTGCCTCTTCAGGCGCTTTATCCTCTTGCGCTGCCACTTCCATCTCATTTGTCGCTTTTTCTTCCAGCGGCGTGAGCTTCTCTTCATATGATTTGAAAAAAGGGGATATTTATAAAGTTAGTGGAAAATCAGGGCGCCCTTATGCACGGCTCACGATAATAGCAAAACACATTAATTTATGAACATTTATTGCAATTTGATATAAGTTTGCATTCCAAACGGCTAATATGAAATCCTCGCTTTTATGGTTGCCACGCCCTTTGCTTGGCAAAGGGTTCTTTTTTCTCCCCCTCGCTTACCGTGGGGGAGAAAAAAGGAGTTAAGCTCTGCTTAACCGTGGCAACCCGAGGATTTCACAAGAAAAGGAGTTAAGCTCTGCTTAACCGTGGCAACCCGAGGATTTCACAAGAGCCATTCCAAACCAAAAATTTATATACTAAATGGGATAAAAGCAGATTATCCTTCAAAAACGCACGCTGTGCAAAAAGGAATTGATAAGGCTAAAAAAATCCGAGGTGGACAGAATGGTTGATGGAAGGTGCATGAAATGCAAGACAAACAGGGAGATGAAGGACGCTAAGGAAGTCGTTATGAAGAACAAGATGAAGGCGATGAAGGGAACCTGCCCCAAGTGCGGCACAAAGATGTTCAGGATTATTGGCAAAGCATAGGCTTTGCTACTTTTGCCTTTTTCTCGGCATTGTCTTTTCACAAAGCATTTAAACCTGTAAGGCTGGTTCTGCGCCATGAAGCTCATATTCCAGCTCTCAGGCGAGAATGCGCATCTGGCTGCTGCAGAAGCTGCTGCGGTTGCAGGCATAAAAAAGTACGCGGTTGAAGGCAGGCTGCTTGTTGCAAATGTGGCAGGAACAGCAGGCGCAAAAGCCATTCGCGAATCTTCAAAGCGGCTTGCATACACAAGCGCCATCTATAAGGTTCTTTTCACAGCAAGCACGAAGACGCTGTCTGCAAAGATAGTCTGCTATAAGTGGAATTCTGTCTATAAGGAAAGCTTCGCAGTCAGGATAAGCAGCCATGCAGCCAAAGAAGGCAGCCACATCACAAAGGAATCCGGGGTTAGCGAAAAAGGCCTTGCAGCAATAATATGGAAAAAGCTGAAAAAGCCGGTTGTAAACCTTGAGGCGCCAAAAACAGCGATAGAAATAATAATGACGCCCAAAACAATTTACTGCTGCCTGCTGCTTAGCAAGCCAAAGCATGATTTTGAGCAGAGAAAGCCGCATCTTAGGCCTGGCTTCAGCCCTGTCTCGCTTCACCCGAAACTGGCAAGGGCAATAGTAAACCTCACAGGCATAA
>JACPIJ010000028.1 GCA_016188145.1 Candidatus Woesearchaeota archaeon
CTGCGCTTACTATCCTGAACTCGTTGAGTATGGCCCCTATGGTTTTCTCATCAATCTTTGTGAGTTTTACCGTTGTTGCTATGCTCAGCCCTCCCCTCTCTTTTCTGGTGATTGTTACGTGGGGAGGCTGCTGGTTCACTCTTATGTCCGCCTCCTCAAGCTCTTTTCTCAGTGTGTCAATCTGGTTTACCGTGAACACGTCCACCATCAGGATTGCAAGGTCAGCGTTTCTTGCTACTGCTATCACCTCCTTGCCCTTTCCAAGCCCTGATGCCGCTCCTTTTAGTATGCCTGGCACGTCCAGCACCTGTATTTTGGCGCCGTTGTACTCCATTATGCCGGGTATGCAGGTTAATGTTGTAAAGTCGTAGGCTGCTGTTTTTGATTCCGCATTGGTTATCCCGTTGAGAAGGGTTGATTTGCCAACAGAAGGAAACCCTATTATGATTGCAGTTGCATCGCCGCTTTTCCTCACGGCGTAGCCCTCGCCCTTTTTGCTGCCTTTTGAGCGCGCAACTGCCCTTTCCTTGAGACGAGCTATCTTTGCCTTCACCAGCCCTATGTGGTGCTGCGTTGCCTTGTTGTACTGGGTTTTTGAAATCTCCTCTTGCAGCGACCTTATCTCCTCTTCGTAGTTTACCATTGTGCTAGCGCAACAGCTGTTGGAGTATTTAACGTTTTTGCGGCTGCTGCCGCCATTGTTGTCGTAGAAATAAGCGAAAATCAGGTTAATCCTGTGCCTTTTCCAGCATGCTGACTACGTTCCATACCTGGGTTCTGGTGTAGCTTTGGAGGTTTGAGTCCTCTGCCACTTCGTCAAGGATCTGCCTGGCCTTGTCTACCCTCATCGAGAGCTCCACTTTCTCGTTCCTCAGCGTTTCAAGTATGGCCATGACCTTTTCTTTCACGTTCTTCGGGACTGTGTTGTCTTCCTGAAGCTCGGAGATTGCCGATATTACGTCGCTGATTGCCTTTTCGTTATGTGTCATTGTTGCCACGCTTTTTCCTTCTGTTGTCACTTCTGCTTCACTGCCCATGTTTTCTTGCTTCTTACTATTTATTACTGTCTTGTTGCTACTCATGTTTTCTTATTACCGCGAGGACGTCTTTCTGGAGCGATGACGCCTTTTCCCTTGTCTTCGCTTCCTGCTTCTCCAAGGCGTTTATCCTAAGCATTGTGGTTTCCTTTTTTTCCTGGAGCTCCTTGCCGAGCTCTTCCTTTTTCGTGAGCACCATTATGTTTCCGATTATCCTGTATGCCTCATTTGTTCCCTCCAGCTCTTTCAGGGCTGATTCTGTCTCCATAAGCTGGAGCCGGAAAGCCTGCTTCTGGGCGAGGAGCTGCTGCAGCGCCTGCTCGAGCATTTGCAGCTGCTTTATCTTTTCCTGGGTTTCTTCCGGTATGTCCTGCGCGCCTGCCATTTGAGCCCTTTTGTTTAAATTTTCTTGACCTTTTCTACGACTGTAAGGACCTTGGTGATAGAGTTCAGTACAGTCCTCAGCCCCATGCTGTCCTCTGCCTCGATAGCAAAGGTGATTCCTGCAGGAGTTTTTTTTATTTTGTAGCTGGCTTTGTCTTTTATCCGGGTGTCTTCTGCAGCAAAGACTTTTTTTATCAGGTCTACGTCGCCCTTCACCGTTATTGCCGCGGCGTATTTCATTATCGTGCCTGTCTTGCTATCTCGCCTTTATCTTGGTTGATATCCTTCTTGGCTTATACAGTATCTTGCTCCCGCAGTATGGGCACCTTACCTTCTTTCTCAGGTATTCTGTTGATACTTTCTTGCCGCATTCAAAGCACTTGTATTCGACCATCAGACTGCCTCCTGCTCTTCGCTTTCTGCTTCTTCAAGCGGCTCTTCCTCAGGCATTTCTGCGCTCTCAGCTGTTGCCGCTGTTGCTTCTGTAACCTCTTCTTTTATTACCACTGGGCCGCCTATTGCGTAAGCCTTGCCTGTGAACTTGCTTTTGCACTTCTGGCAGAACCATATCCCTACGGCCACTCTTTTGGCCTTGCCGTAATGGCAGTATGGGCACTTCGTGGACAGCCTTCTTTCTGCCTCTATCTTGCCTATCTTTCCTTTCAGCTTGGTTCCGTACCTGACGCCAAACCGCTTTACAGAGCCATATCCTTTTGCCTTGTCTGCCATTTTGGTAATATCCTTGTCTTATCTCGGTTTTTGGATTGAGGGCTGCTTTATAAATCTATTTCCTTACCCCCTGAAAGGTTAAGTGGGGCCACCCGGACTTTCAGCGGACCCTTTTGCTCGTTGCGACTCGCAAAAGCGCCCCCGGAAAACGACGGCGTTTTTGGTTGAGCTTTTTTGCGAACTGCGTGAGCAAAAAAGGTCATTTGAACCGGGGTCATCTGGTCCCAAACCAGATAGGTTAGACCAAGCTGCCCCATGGCCCCATGCCGGTTAGACCAAGCTGCCCCATGGCCCCATGCCGACTGAGTCTTTCACTGTGTTTTTTAAATCTATTTGTTGGCGGCAGTCTTTGTCGTATTGTTATCGTTTTATCATGCCAACTTGAAAAACTATTTATACTGGCGTTGAAAGAGCTTTTGCAGTTGTAGCAAGGGGGGTTTTTTTTTATGCCTGGGATACTTGACTTGTTTGTTCCTCGCGAGAGGAAGTTTTTTGACATGCTTAAGGACTTGTCTGAAAAGACGCATTCTGGCGCCAAGGCGTTTCTCCGGTTCATCAGCGAGTATGACACTCTGAGCGCAGCAAAAAGACAGGCCATAGTTGATGAGCTGAAGGGCATTGAGCGCGACTGCGATGAGGTAACTCATTCCATTGCGATTGAGCTTAACAAAACCTTTCTTACGCCTATAGACCGTGAGGACATACACAAGCTTTCAACCCTTACAGATGATGTTATGGACATGTTCTACAGCGTAAGCTACAAGCTTATCCTGTACAATATTAGGAAAAAGCCCAGGTTTGTGCCAGAGCTTTCGAAGCTGGCTTATGATTGTACGGAAGAGATTGATAGCATGATTTCAAAGCTTGGAAAGGGCGAAAAAGCCGAGCATCACATCAAGAGGCTCCATGAACTTGAAGAAGAAGCGGACTCCATTAAAAACAAGGCGCTTGCCTACCTTTTCAACGATTCGCTTGGCGGAACCGAGATTATCAAGCTGAAGGACATTTACGAGTGGCTTGAGGGTATTACTGACAAGTGCGAGGACGTTGCCGATGTAATTGAAGGCATAATAATCAAGTATGCGTGAAAGAAATGTCAGAAATTGTTTTTCTTGCCGTAGCAACTATTGCTGTTGCTCTTATCTTTGATTTTGTCAATGGCTTCCACGATGCTGCAAACTCAATCTCTACCATTGTCGCGACAAGAGTGCTGACTCCTTTTCAGGCTGTTCTCATGGCAGCCTTCTGGAACTTTGTTGGGGCGTTTGTATTCGGAGTTGCCATAGCCAAGACAGTCGGTTCAGGCATTATAGTTAAGGAAGCAGCTGTTACCCACGTTCTCCTTGCGGCACTTATTGGCGCCATAGTGTGGAACATCATCACATGGCGCCTTGGCCTGCCGAGCTCCAGCAGCCACGCTTTGATTGGCGGGCTTGTTGGGGCAGCAATCACTTTTGGGGGCATCAGCACAATCCAGTTCTCAGGCCTGAACAAGACGCTGCTCTTTATAGTGCTTGCCCCGCTGCTGGGAATTGTGGGTGCCGTTTTTTTTACGGTTATTGTATTTTCAATCTCCAGGCGGTTCTCGCCTTTTGCCATTAACTCCTGGTTCAAGCGCCTCCAGCTTATCTCAGCCAGCTGGTACAGCCTTGGCCACGGCACCAATGACGCCCAAAAGACGATGGGAGTCATAGCTGCTGTTCTTTTCTCGGCTGGCTTCATTGACTCTTTCAGGATAGACAAGTGGGTCATCATAGCAGCCTATACTGCCATCGCGATTGGCACTTTTGCAGGAGGCTGGCGCATTGTGAGGACAATGGGCCTCAAGCTGACGAAGCTCAGGCCTGTTGATGGCTTCTGTGCCGAGAGCGGAGGGGCGCTTACCCTTTTAGGGACCGCCCATTTCGGCATTCCAGTCAGCACAACCCACGTCATTGCCAGCTCGATAATGGGTGTAGGCCTTACCAAAAGGGCTTCTGGCGTGAGGTGGGGCGTTGCCAGGAAAATCGTCCTTGCATGGCTCCTTACCATCCCTATGTCTGCCTTCTTTGCAGGAGTCAGCCACGTCCTGATTGTGAAGCTGCTTTGACGATTAATTACGGCTCGTGCTAAACCACTAAATAACCATTCTATAGTGGTTAAAATAGAAAGATTTAAATAGGGAATAGATATATCAATCAACGATTAAATATGAATTTCAAAGCAAAAGTAATATTGCCTGTAATGACTTTAGCGGCCGCAGCGATATTGGCAGCATGCGGAGGCAATGAGGCGTCTCCAGCGCCAGCTTCCCTTCCAACTAACACACCTCCTGCTGCTCCTACGGCTACATCGACTCTGACAACACCCACACTTGAGAGCAATCTTTTAGGCACCGTTGAGTGTGATAAGCAGAACCAAGAGGGAGTTAATTATATTACTTCTGGCAATTTGGTCTCGTGGATTAACATTGGAGCTGGCATAGATGATTATGCTTCAAGAGTTACTGGCGGCAGGGCTAAAATCCCTTCTGACGATTTTCAATGCGTTTATGCTTTTGTTGACCAGAATTATAGGCAGATAATTGCATTTGGGCAAACCAAAAGCGGCTTATTCCCTTCAAAGGTTTCTGTTATTAACCCAGAGGGTAAGAGTGAGGTTCAGCGTTTCTTTCACCCTGGCCACATAAAAGGCGTAGTACCTCTATATGGCGTAAATACGCCTAAAGGTGTCAAGGACGTTTTGGTTGTTGCAGCTTTGAGTAACATCGGCGAATTGACGGGCAGCGAACCTTATGTTCCAGCCGTTTTTTTAGTTGACAGAAGTAATATGGAAGTCTTGGCTTATGAAGTTGTTTCACAAAGTGGTCAGGCCCTTGAGCTCAGAACAGAGAGCGTTAACGGCGTTCCTACTGTTTCATTCCGCATAGATCGTGATTCGCCTGGAGTAAGAAGGGCAACGCCATTGGAAAACCTGTTTAACCCTGATGCTATGGCAAGGGCTCAGAAGTACCAAAGTCTGTTTAGGTAGCAACATTTTTTTCTCTTTTGCAAATCTTTAAATAGTCCCTTCTCACGTCTTATTGGCTATGAAGTCAGTGGCTGAAGTATGGAACGCGAACAGTTCTTCTTTAGTAGCTCCAGCTTTCTCCGAATAGCCTATTCATGCTGCAGCAGCGGCAAACAATCGTTCTCGCAATTATCGCAGCAGCACCAAAACGAGCGTATGAAAAATGAGCCTGAGTGAAAAGCAGAAACATGACCTGAAGAAGTTCATCCAGGAGCTGGAGAAGCACAGAGGCAGGCACACTGAGCTTGTGTCTGTTTACGTGCCACAGGGCTATGACATGGTCAAGATTATTCAGCACATCCAGCAGGAGCAGGGCACTGCCATGAACATAAAATCAGCCAGCACTAGGAAGAACGTTACCGGCGCCCTTGAAAGGATGGTCCAGCACCTCAGGCTTTACAGCAGGACTCCGGAGCACGGGCTTGCCGTATTTTCCGGCAACATTGCCCCTGAAGGCCAGCAGGATTTCAGGGTGTGGTCTATTGAGCCCCCCCTTCCCTTGCAGACCAGGATTTACCGGTGCGACAAGGACTTGGAGCTAGGCATCCTTAAGGATATGCTTGCGACAAAGGAAACGTACGGGCTTGTTGCTGTAGACAGGCGGGAGTGCACGATTGGCGAGCTGAGAGGCAAGAGTATTACAATCCTAGGGACGCACACGTCGAATGTTCCTGGGAAGTACAGGGCGGGAGGACAATCGGCTGCCAGATTTGGCCGCATCCGCGAGAACGCTGCAAAGGCGTTTTACGTGAGGGTTGGCGAGCACGTGAAGGAAGCCTTTTTCCACAATGAATTCCTCAAAGGCATCATTATTGGCGGTCCCGGCCCCACAAAGTATGAATTCATTGAAGGCAATTTCATCCCGACAGACCTTAAGAACAAAATCATTGCTGTCAAGGACATTACCTACACTGACGAGTTCGGGCTGCACGACCTTGTTGACAAGAGCCAGGATGTTCTCGCTGCCGAGGAGCTTGCCGAGGAAAAGAAGCTTGTCAACCGCTTTTTCGGCTGCCTCGTTACAAAGCCGGCAATTGTCACTTATGGCGAGCAGCAGGTGCTGAATGTAATAAGGAACGGCGCTGCCGATATCTTGCTATTGTCAGAGAGCCTTTCCGACGAGAAGATTGAGACTTTTGAGGCAGAAGCAAAGAAGATGGGTACCAATGTTGCGATAATTTCCATTGAGACCAGGGAAGGCGCCCAGCTTAAGGACTTTGGTGGTATTGCAGCCATTTTGAGGTATGAGGTTAATACAGAGACTTAGTGATGCCGCAGCAAATTTTTTATACGCCTCATTCCTGCTGCAACTCCATGAACATTGTTGAAGAAGCCTTCTCGCGATTGTTTCCCGAAGCAGCTTTTACTTATGCTGCGCACCTGCGTTATTCCGGCAGGTTCAAGCCGTACAACGCAACCGTGAGGAAGGCTGGCAGCGCTCTTTATTTTAATCTCAGCAGAAGCTGGAAAGGCACCAGCGACGAAATTGTAATAGGACTGATTCAGCATCTCTTGGTGAAGATTCTTCGCAAAGAAAAATTCTTTTTAGCTGCAGCGAAAAACAGTGCCAAAGGCAAAATCGTTTCGTTGAATATGCAGCTTTACGACGATTTCATAAAGGGCATTTCCGAAGTTGCAGAGGTTGATGACGGCGGCAGCGATGAAAGGCTGGAGTCATCGTTCAACCGCGTGAATGAAAAATACTTCTTCAGCCTTATTGAGAAGCCGAACCTGCAGTGGGGCTCCGGCTCTTTCAGGAAGCTTGCCAGCTACGATTACCACACAAATGCGGTTATTGTCAGCAGCCTTTTCTCAGATGCGCCCGAGCATCTCCTTGATTATTTGGTGTACCACGAATTGCTTCACAAAAAGCTGAAGTTCAGCAGCAGCGGAAATGGCAGGGCAGTCCATCACAGCAGTGAATTCAGGGCACTGGAGCAAAATTTTGACGGGAGCAACACAATCGAGGATGAGCTTAACGCTTTCATTCGGGGCATGACCTTTTTCAGAAAAAGGTCAATCAAAAACCGCTCCTTCAAACGCGCCTTTAACTGGCGAAAGCTGCTGCTGTTGCGATAACTTTATATATAAATCGGACCCGCTTTTTCAGTCAATTGAATTATTTTTAGCTTCAGGGGTGTGCATCCATGACTACCAAGACTGTTGGTGGCAACGAGCTTAAGGCCGGCAGCTACATAATAATCGAGGGCGCTGCCTGCAAGATTGTCAACATTGACATTTCAAGGCCTGGCAAGCACGGCCATGCCAAGATGCGCATTGAGGGAATGGGCATAATTGACAGTAGAAGGCGGGTTATTGTAATGCCTGCCCATGACAACATCGAGGTCCCGGTAATAGAGAAGAAAAGCGCGCAGGTGCTTTCGGTTCACGGCACAACCGCAACCGTCATGGACGCTGAAACTTACGAGACGTTTGACCTTGAAATCCCGGAAGAGCTCGGGCAAGGCTGCGTTGCCGGCGTTTCGGTGCTTTACTGGAAGGTTTTGGAAAACAGGATTATGAGGCAGATTAAGGGCGAAGGAAGCAACCCTGAGGAGTGATCTGCCTGGTCTCTTTTTGTTGGTGGTTTTTGCCATGAGCAGAGATTACATTCAGAAACTTAACCAGGGCTATTACGATGCCGTCTGGTCTTGTTCGGGATTGATGCGGCATGACGCGTGGCCTATCTGGAGGCTGTTGAGGCTGGCTGCGAGGCAGGGACGAAGGATGCTTGAGCTTGGTCCTGGAATGAGGCCCAGGATTCCTGTGAAGGGTTCTTGGTTCATTGAGATAAGCAATCCGGCAAGAGCAGCTCTTGAAATGCATGGCGGAATTGTCGTGGGACCTGAGGAGAGCCTTCAGGAGGGTTTCTTTGATGTAGTTTGCGCTTTTGAGGTTCTGGAGCATGTGGGGGATGATGTCAAGCTCCTCCATGATTTGAGTTCGGCGCTTGCGCGGGATGGAAAGTTGTTCATTTCGGTGCCGATCTTCAAGAGAAACTGGTCTGAGTGGGACAGGATTGTTGGCCATTACAGAAGATATCTCCCTGAGGAGCTTGAGGTTCTTTTAGCCAAGGCCGGGTTTGAGATTGAGTGTTATTCTGAGGACCATTTCGCAAAGGCCTACACTGGGAAAATCCGGCAAAAGCTGGCAAGTCTGGCGGTAAAGGTTTTTCCAAGGCTTTGTTTCAGCCTTGAGGGCGTCATAATAAGGATCCTTTGCTGGCATGCGCGAATGTTCAGGCCTTTGAAGTGGATGAGGGGCAGCTTTGGAAAGATTCCTGAGAACTGGGCAGGGGTTTATTTGGTTTGCAAAAAAGCAGGAGTTAGCTAGCTAATCTCGACTGCAGCCTTCATAGTAAGCTTTTTATACGGCCCTTTTTTCTCAGTTTGCATGGCAAGGATTCCAGAGGCAGAGGCGAGGACGTTCAGGAACATCTTTGTTTGCAGGAAGTGCAAGCACAAGATGAGGGCTTCCAGCCTTAAGGTTGCCCAGGGCAAGGTAAAGTGCAGGAACTGCAACAGCTCTGCCCTGAGGCCTCTGAGAAAGAAGGGATAAAAGCTTTCTTGATTCGTTTCTTGATTGACCTTCTTCCTAAGAAGGTCATGATAAAGGAAGTTTTTTAAATAGCAGCAGCTGGTTTTTCTTTTCATGTCTTTCGACTTTTTATCCGGACTGCTGCAGTTTGTTGTGAGGCACAAGTTCATTGTGGGCTTTTACCTCCTTATAGCCCTGCTCGTTTTCATCTATCGCAGAAAGTTCCAGTTCCAGCTGAAGTTCATCGCAATCTGCCGGACTAAGCTTGGCCTTGGCCTTATGGACAGGATCGCTTCAAGGCACCGCGAGCTGGTTAAGCTCTTTGGCTACATTGGCATTGGTGCCGGTTTTCTGAGCATGCTTTTCATTGTCCTTATACTTGTTCAGAGCGTTTTCACGTTGCTTACTGTTCCCGGCTCGCCTTCGCCGATAAGCCCTGTGCTTCCGGGAGTGAGGGTTCCTGGAGTTCCCGACGGATTTTTTGTCCCTTTTGTTCAGGGCATAATCGCAATATTCATCATTGCGGTTGTTCACGAGTTTGCCCATGGCGTTGTTGCGAGAGCTCATGATGTCAGGGTTAAGAGCTCAGGCCCTGCAATCATCGGTCCCATCCTTGCGGCTTTTGTTGAGCCTGACGACACCCAGCTTAAGAAGAAGGACGATGTTGTCAATTACTCCATTTTTGCAGCAGGCACATTTTCAAATATTGTGCTAATGCTGGTCATAATGCTCCTGCTGTCAGCTGTTTTTGCGCCTGTTGGCTCTGCCTTCTTCAGGGAAGAGGGAGTAATGCTGAAGAGCGTTGAGCCAGGTTCTCCTGCTGATGCTGCAGGGCTTCAGCCTGGCACGCAAATAAAGGCAATCGGTGCCCAGCCGATAAGCTCATTGCGCGATATCCTGAATGTTTTGCAATTCACGCCTCCGAACCAGACTGTTGTTTTCAGCGATGGAAAAACAGAGTACGCTGTTGTTGCCGGCTATAACGAGAAGTTCAGGCCAAGAGGCTACTTCGGCATTATTATGGAACCGCTGCTCAGGAACAGAGACACTGTTTTCTTTGGCGTTTTCTCGTGGCTCCAGGGCCTTCTGGCACTTACAGCTACGCTCAGCTTGGGCATAGGACTTGCCAACATGATACCTGTCGGCCCCCTTGACGGCGGCAAGATGCTTCACCTGGCCCTTCAGAGGGTAAGGGGCGAGCAAAAAGCCAATAAAGCCTTTGTCCGCATAAGCCTGCTGCTTCTTATCGTAATACTTTTCCTCCTGAGCCCCATATTCAAGGCGATATTGAAGTCGGTTGCAGGCATCTTTTAGAAAAACATTTATATACTTCTTCCTATTAGGCTAACTGATGTTGCACATTGCTGAGGCAAAGCACTTTGGAAGTGGCAATCTGTCATTCTATGACGGATTTCCGTGGAAGGATTTCTCGCAGAAACTTGGCGGCTTAGGCTATCAGCAAGTAAGAGAAGTTCCTCTTCGTGAATGGAAAGGTTCGCTTCAAGTTTTGTCAAGACACAATCATTCTCTTCACTCATTCCTGCCGCGGGATGAGCCTGTGCAGGTGTCATCTGCTGCAGTTGTGCGTGTTAGTGAGACCGGTGAGATAGAATATCTTGCTCTGACAAGGCCGGGCGTCCAGAAAAGCGTTGAAGAAATCGCTAGAGATTCAAATGTGGTAGCCAAATATTTTACGGATGCCGCCAGAACATTTGAAGTAACCTTATTGCGGTTGCGACATCCGATAGCAATTCTCGCGGTATACGCAGGCGTTGGACTTGCGGCTGGCGTGGGCCTTGGGGAGTTTATTTACAGCCACACCCTACCACAGTCAACTCCAGTAAGGTATCTCATTGATGCGGATTTGGGAGTTTTGGGTGCAGTTGGCGTTTCCTTTGCAAGAATTTTATTTGAGAACGGGGTGCGCCTCCCTCTTTTGCAGAGGAGAGCGGCATCTCAAATGAACGTAGCTTCTTACCTTTTCGGCTCTGAGGCTGTCAAATCTGTTGAGGCGGAGAGCCGTGCGCAGCAGTTTGAAACCGCTGCATTTCTTGTTTATGATGAGTTAAAACGATCAGGCGTGGCTGTTGATAAGAAAACGTTTTACGCCGCATTTAAAGTCATCCAACACCTTGGCGTTGACAAAACCCAGGAAATTACCCCAGTTACAAAAGTCCCCCTTGAAAAAATTGTAGAAATTGTAAACACCCACCCCGGACTTCTCCCAATACCTGCTTCGGCCAGATAGGAGCAAAACATAACATATTCACCGAAGCTTTAAATACCGCGCCTTTTCCCTTCTTCCAATGCTGTTTGTTGTGCTCGTCGAGCCTGAAACCCCCGGCAACATCGGCTCAGTTGCCAGGGTAATGAAGAACTTTGGAGTCAGGCAGCTGCTTCTGGTTAATCCAAAGTGCAGCCATCTTGACGGAGAGGCTTACGGCAGGGCAATGCATGCCAGAGACATTTTGAAAGTAGCGACGGTTGCGAAAGATTTTAGTTCTCTGAAAAAATTTGATTATGTTATCGGAACAACTGCAGCTTTAGGCAGCGACTACAACGTGCTGCGCTCGCCTATTACTCCTGACCAGCTTACCTTGCAGCTGCAAAGGTTTAAAGGCAGTGGCAAAGGCGAAAGGGCAAAAATAGCTTTGGTGTTCGGGAGGGAAGGCACGGGCCTCACCAGCAGGGAGATTGGCAGCTGCGACCTTGTCGTTACAATTCCCGCCTCAAAAAAATACCGCGCGCTGAATATCTCGCATGCCGTGGCCATTGTGCTTTATGAGCTGTTCAGGTCCTCAAAATCTGCCAAGCTCACGAGCCACATACCCTTGGCGTCAAGGCATGAAAAGAAGGTTGCAATGTCCATGGTCAGCGAAATTCTTGCAGGAATGGACTTTGCCACTGGCAGCAAGAAGGAAACTCGGCGCTTGGTATGGCAGCGGTTGATTAATAAGTCGTTTTTGACGAGGCGCGAAATGTATGCGTTGCTGGGCTTTTTGAGGAAAACAATTAAAGTAATAAAGAAATAAATAGCCGCAATAAGTAACTTTGGCAGGAAGATGACTGAAGATGATTAAGAACCTTGTTTTTGACTGGTCTGGCACCCTGAGCAACGATTTACCTTTTGTCTATGCAACCGTTATGAAGGTTTTTGACCATTTCGGAGTAAGCCGGATTAGCCTTGACGAATTCAGGAATTCATACACCCTGCCCTACATGGACCATGCCAGAAAATTTGGCATAACTGCTGATAAGGAAACCCTTGACAATGTTTTCAACCAGCATTTCCGGAGTTCAGGCTTTCCGCAGCCGCTTCCCAAAGTTGAGGAAGTCTTGCAGCAGCTGAAATCAGCGGGAAAAAGGATGGTTGTGCTGAGCAGCCACAGGCAGGAGTTTCTGGATGAGGAAGCTGCGAGGTTCTTCAACGGCAACCACGGCAGCTATTTTGAAAGGCTTTTTGGAGGCGTTCACAACAAGGAGGAAGCGATTTTACCCGTGATTAAGGCTGTTGATTTCACCCCTTCGGAAACGATTATTGTTGGCGACACAGAGCACGACATCAGGGCTGGCCACAAGGTCGGCCTGTTCACTGCTGCAGTCCTCTCAGGTTACAGGCCAAAGGAAAAGCTTGTGACGGCAAAGCCGCACTTTATAGTAAATGATGTGCAGGAGCTGCTGAAGCTGGGGATATTTTGATTTTCCTTCGTTCAGTACAAAGTATCATCTATTTTCTCGCTTAGTCTCTCAGTTCCTTTGCCCCAATCTTGAGGCTTAAGACTCAGCAGGCTCCTTTTTGGATTTTTGGATTCTGTCAAGCCTTCAAAATACTTTTTCACTTTTGCATCGCCAACAGGCTTGGCGGCTTCCCCGAGCGCGTAGTATACCCTCTGCGCTTCCGGCCCCCAGCTGTAGTTTCCTGTTTTCTTCTCCACCCTGGCTATCCTAAAATGCCCTTTTTTGACGCCGTTGCGGAGGCTGTAGTAAACTGCCCTCATGGTGACTTTTGGAAACAGCTTGACGTAATGCTTGTAAACATCGTAGCCGTGAAGCTCCCCAAACTGGCTTAGAAGCTCTGTTACGTTCTGCCTTACAGGGCTTCCGGCAGGCCTTCCTCGTCTCATGGCGCTGTTTGTTTATGATAATGTTTATATATGTTTATCCTGCCTCGTTTGATTGCTGATCATTTATGGCTCGTGTTGATGTAGTGGGAAGTGGCGCCTGGGGCACTACGATTGCGCTGCTTCTTGCTGGCAGGAAGCATGATGTGAGGCTTATCTGCAGGAGGGAAGAGGTTGCCAAGAGCATCCTGCGCAGCAGGGAGAACACTGCCCACCTTCCAGGGATAAAGCTGCCGGAGTCAATTGGCGTTGAAGTTCTTTCCGATGCCTGCCTTTCGGGCTCTGAAAACATTGTCCTTGCCGTAACGTCGCAGCATATGCGGAATGTACTGAAGCACCCTGCCTTCAGCCGCATAAGCAGGGATGCGCGAATTCTTCATGCCACGAAAGGGCTTGAGCACTATCATGGCGGAAAAATATCCGGCAGGAGAATGAGCCAGGTGATAGCTGAGGAGCTTGGCCTTTCAAGTTCCCAGGCTAGGCGGATAGCTGTGCTCGCAGGCCCGAACATTGCCACTGAAATAGCTTCAGGCAAATATGCAGAGACTGCCATTGCCTCAAAGGACAGTGGAGTTGCAGAAGCCTGGCGGGGCATTTTTTCAGTTCCGGGCAGGTTTGTGCCTTACGTTAGCGATGATGTTACCGGCGTTGAGCTTGGCGGTGCGCTGAAGAACATCGTTGTCGTTGCCTGCGGCATGGTTGACGGCCTCGGCATGGGGGAAAACACCAAGGCAGCAGTCATCCGGCGCGGGCTTGGCGAAATTATTGCCATTGGGACTCACTACGGCGCAAGGCGCGAAACATTTTATGGCCTTGCGTGCCTGTACGACCTTGACACTACCTGTCACAGCAGGTTCAGCCGCAACCGCATGGTAGGCGAGCGTGTTGCTCAGGGAAAGCCGATAAGCAGGGTCCTTAAGGAGCTTATCGCGGAGAAGCGCGGTGAGCCTGAGGGTCCTGAAATGGCAAGGGTTGTCTTTGAGCTTAACGGCCACTTGCAGCTGCCTGTGCTGAAAATGGTTTATGATGCGCTTTTCAGCAAAAGAAGCGCTTCCTCATGCGTCAGGGAACTTTTGGGCAGCTGAACTGCGCTTTTCGGGCAAAGCTTTAAATAGTAAAAGGCAGCAGCAGTCTTTTAGTTTATCAGCCGGTAAGATTTTAACAATCTAAACGTGAGGTGAAAGCTGATGGTTCAGGGAAGATGTATGAAGTGCAAGAAGCAGGTTGAGATAAAGGACGGCAAGGAAGTCACGATGAAGAACGGCATGAAGGCCATGAAGGGCTCATGCCCGAAGTGTAGCACAAAGGTGTTCAGGATTCTTGGAAAGGCTTAGGCCCCCAATTCGCTTATAGCGAATGGGCCCAATCGAGCGCATCTCGATTTGGGTTTCTTTTTTATTTTTTCTTTTCGGTTTTTTTGATATGTTCTGGCAAAAACTTTATATATAAGCATTACAATGAGTGTAAAGCTATGGGGAAGGTTATGATAACGACAGTTTTTGTAATCGTTCTTTCTGCTATATTGCTAACCACGGCTGCAGCCCATGAAACAATAAACAGCACGGAGATTATTAAAATCCTTGGTGCAAAGACTCCCTGCAGTGAGCTCACGGATGATCAGCTTGAGGGGATTGGCGAATACTACATGGAGCAGATGCATCCCGGAGAGGCTCACGGGTTTATGCACCAGAGGATGGGGCTTGAGGAGGGTTCGGAAGCAGAGGAGAAATTTCACATTAACCTCGCCAAAATCATGTATTGCGGTGATACTAATCAAGCCATGATGGGCATGATGATGGGTTCTGCTGGCAGTAGTATGATGGGCGCTGGCTCTGGCGGGGCAGCTGCTATGATGGGCTCTGGCGGCAGTGGAATGATGGGTTACGGTATGATGGGCTCTTCATATGGCTACTGGAGCTTGGTTAATGTCCTCCTGGCCCTTTTCCTGATTTTATCGGTTGTTGCTTTGTCATTGCTGATTGTATGGCTTTACAAGCAGATAAAGAGGAAAAAGTGACTATTGTGGATGAAATTACCCTTAAGCCCATTGGCTTTGTGAAAAACAATGTCAAAGCGCCCAGGTTTGGGAACTTTGCTGATGAGGTTTCAGAGATTATAGTGGACGAGAAATTTACCGAGGCGTTGAAGGGGATTGACGATTATTCCCACGTTATCATCGTCTACTGGATGGACAAGGTTAAGGAGCATGTTATCCAGCACAGGCCCCAAGGCAACCCGAACGTGCCTATTGTCGGCATTTTTGCCTGCCGCTGCCCCCAGAGGCCAAACCCGGTTGCAATCACAACCGTAAAGCTGATTGGACATGAAGGAAACAAAATTAAGGTAAAAGGCCTGGATACCTTGGACGGTACTCCTGTCATTGACATTAAGCCTTACTGGCCGCAGTACGACAAGGTAGAAGATGGTAAAATACCGGACTGGGTGAATAAATTAGATTTCTGACTCCTGCTTCAACTTTCAATAACTTTTTATCCAACTTAATTTCTCGCTGTAGCTTATGGAATTTGATATTGCCGCATTTAATGAAGCCCTCAATAAAAACTCTGTCGTAATTCTCAGCTGCCTTTGCGAAATCCACTACAGCGGCAGGGCTGAGAGCTTTCTCGGCAGCGGCGACAGGGTAATAATCATAAAGTCAGATAAAACTCTCCTGATTCACCAGCCAAGCGGCAGCAATCCCATCAACTACATGAAGGAAGGCACCAGCTACAATCTGGTAAAAGAAGAGGGAAAGCTCATCCTTCGCTGCAGCAATATCCCTCTAAAGGAATACATGGACATTTTCATTTTAAAAGTGCACTCTTTTCAGCAGCTGCAAATGGAAGACTCTGCCAAGATTCAGCTTGTTGGCTCTGAGAGGGACATGTCTGACATGATTTATGACAACCCGCTCCTTATAGAGCCGGGCTTCAAGCCATTAAGCAGGGAGGAGCATACCAAATACGGCTTTATTGACGTCTTTGGCTATGACAAAAACAACGTTCTTGTCGTGGTGGAATGCAAACGCTATGCCGCTGATTTAAAGGCTGTTGACCAACTGCAGCGCTACGTCAAGAAGATTAAGCAACTGAGGGGCTTGGATAAAGTCCGTGGCATCATTGCCTCTCCAGAAATTTCCCAAAACACGCTGCAGATGCTCAGAGACAATGGGTTTGAGTACAGAAAGATTTCTCCGCCAAAATACCTTGAGCGCTTCGGTAAGGACCAGAAAAGGCTGGGGGAATACTGAGCAGCCTAAGCAACCTAAGCAGCCTTCATCAGCTCAATGTTTTCTGTTGCGGAGTGCTTTGTCAAATATGATGCTGCTATGAAGATTATTGTGCTAATCGCAGTTGCAGGCACAAAGGCTTGTTCTTTGAGTGAAGGAATCAGCGCCAGAGTCGTTGTAAAGCCAGCAGCTATGCTCAGCACAGCAGCCTTAGCAGTCGCTCTTTTCCAGAAGAAGCCTCCAAGCATTGCTGGGGAAAATATTAGAAGTATTGTGGTGCCGTAGATAACCAGCTGTATTATGTCTGGCAGTAGGTAAGCTAAGGTTAATGCTATAATTCCTGCTGCAAAGGCCACAAGTCTGCCTAGCTTTAGCATTTGTTTGCTTGTAGCTTCTGGCTTGAGTGCGGATTTGTAAAAGTCCTTCGTAACTATTGCTGACAAGGTTACTATGAGGCTGTCCAGGCTGGACATCACCACAGCAAGCAAAGAGGCCATTCCTATTCCCAGAAGCCCTACAGGCAGTACTGTTCCCATCAGTGTAAATATTGCCTCGTCCCCTTTTATTCCAGTGAGTGCCGCTGCCGCGATTAGCCCTATTACTGTTGATGCTACGTAGAAGAACGGTTGAATTATTACTGTCAGTGTTAGTGCTTTCTTTGCGGTTTTTGCGTCTGATGCCGCATAAACCCTTTGCCACACGTCCATGCTGACAAGCGCATAAGGTATCCCTAATAGTATTCCGCCAAAAAAGAATAGCGGTCCCCCGAATGTAAACAGGTTGAAATGCGAAGCGGGCAAGCTGCTTAAGGCGTTTATTCCGCCTATGTGTGAAATGCCGATGGGTATGAGCAATATAAAGACGAGGAGCATTATCCAGAATTGTACGGCATCTGTGTAAAAGTCGCTTTTTATTCCTCCCAGTGAAGTATACACTATAGTAACGCCTGCTGCAACCAGTAAAGCTAACCTGAAATCTATGCCCGTAAGAATGCTAAACATGTTTCCCATCACGACAAACTGCACAGCCATCCAAATGAAGGTTGCCATTGCCAGTACAGAAGCTGCGGCAATCCTTGCGTGTTTCGAGTAGCGCTCTGCGTAGAAATCGCCTATTGTTAGCGCCATTTTTTTATCGCCGAATGCCTTTATCCTGTTGGAGAGAAAAGCCACAAGGAGCCACCCTAACAGTACTGATATGAAAAATACGATTCCAACTCCGATGCCGTGCTGGTAGCTGACAGAAACGATTCCGATAACAGCTCCCCCGCCAATTGTTGTTGCTACCGTGGTTGCAACAAGCATCCAAGTTTTTGTCCTTCTGTTGTTGACAAAGTAGCCTTCCAAGTCCTCTTTTCTGCTAACCAGAAAGCCTATGACGAGCATCAGAATCAGGTATCCGAAGACTATTGCCAAGTCGATTGGTGAAGCCATAACAGAAGGATTAATTGCTTTGGCTGCTCTTAAATGTTTCTTTTTCCTTCTTTGCAATGACCAATAATGTTTTAACTACGGCATCCGGATTCAAAGAGATTGAGTCTATGCCGCATTCAACTAAAAATTCTGCAAAATCTTCGTAGTCGCTTGGCGCTTGCCCGCAAATGCCAATCTTCCTTTTCTTTTTCTTCGCAACTTCTATGACGTGTTTTACCATCCACTTAACCGCTTCGTTTCTTTCGTCAAATATGCTGCTGATGAGTTCCGAGTCGCGGTCAACAGCCAGGGTGAACTGCGTTAGGTCGTTGCTGCCTATGCTGAAGCCGTCGAATATCTCGGCAAACTGCTCTGCGAGGATTACGTTGCTTGGCACCTCGCACATCACGTACACTTCCAGGCCGTTTTTGTGCTGTTTCAGGCCGTTGGCTGCCATTGCGGCAATGACTTTCTTGCCTTCTTCCGGTGTTCTGCACATGGGCACCATGACTTTTATGTTTGAAAGCCCCATTTCGTCCCTCGCTTTCGTTAAGGCCTTGCACTCTAGCTCGAATGCCTTCCTGTAGCTGTCGCTGTAATACCTGCTGGCTCCCCTCCATCCAAGCATTGGGTTTTCTTCCTTTGGCTCGAACAGGTGCCCCCCTATCAGGTTGGCGTACTCGTTGCTTTTGAAGTCACTCATTCTCACGATTACGTCACGTGGGTAGAAAGCCGCTGCTATTGTTGCTATCCCCTCAGCCAGCTTGTCTACGAAGTATTGCTTCTTGTCCTTGTAGCTGTACGTCAGCCCCTCTATGGCCTTTTTGACAACAACATCTTTGAGGTTGCCATACCCGACCAAAGCGAGTGGGTGTATCGTGATGTAGTTGTTTATTATGAATTCCTCCCTTGCCAAGCCAACTCCTGAAACTGGCAGGAAGCTGTACTTGAACGCCTCTTCAGGGCTTCCAATGTTTACCATTACTTTAGTTCGGGTTTTTGGCAGCTGTTTCAGGTCTATGTGCTCGACAGCATACTGCAGCAGCCCGTCGTATACCTCGCCCCTCTCCCCTCCTGCGCAGCTCACAGTAACCTTCTGGCCTGGTGCTATTTTTTCGGTTGCGTTGTTTGTTCCTACGATGCAGGTTATGCCAAGTTCCCTGCTCACAATTGCGGCATGGCAACTTTTTCCGCCCCTGTTTGTAACTATAGCTGCTGCCATTTTCATCACAGGCACCCAGTCAGGGTCTGTCATTTCGGTAACAAGCACTTCCCCCCGTCTGAACTCCCTGATATGCCTCACATCCCTTATTATGTGCGCCTTGCCCTGGCCAATCCTGTCCCCAACGCTCTGCCCTGAAGCAAGCAGTCTGCCTTTCTCTTTCAGCACGTACCTGTCAAGCTGAGTGATATCCCTGCCTGCTTGGACTGTCTCAGGCCTTGCCTGGACGATAAACAGCTTGTTGAGGACTCCATCCTTTGCCCATTCGAGGTCCATCGGAGTAGGCTTTTTGTTTTTCTGTGAATAGTGGCTTTCGACTATGCAGGCCCACCTTGCCAAGGTGAGGATTTCGTCATCGTTCAGGACATAGCGCTTCCTGTCCTCGTACGGCACAACCACGTTTCTCGTTGTTGCCGCTCCTCCGAGGGAGTACGCCATCCTGAGCTTTTTGTCGCCGAGCTTCTTCGAGGTTATCGCCTTGAATCCTTTCATGAGCGTTGGCTTGAAAACCGTGTACTCGTCCGGGTTTACCCTGCCCTTCACGATGTTTTCCCCCAGTCCGTAGCCTGCACTTATCACAACAACGTCCTTGAATCCTGATTCTGTGTCAATCGTAAATATCACGCCAGAGCCGGCCTTGTCAGACCTGACCATCTTCTGAACTCCTATTGACAATGCAACTTTGAAATGGTCAAAGCCCTTCTCGTGCCTGTAGACTATTGCCCTATTTGTGAAGAGGGAGGCGATGCATTTTTTGCATGCTTCAAGCAGCGAGTGCTCCCCCTTTATGTTGAGGTATGATTCCATTTGGCCGGCAAATGACGTCCCGGGAAGGTCCTCAGCCGTTGCTGAACTTCTCACAGCAACATCAACATGCTCACCGTACTGCTTGCACAGCTTTGCATACGCTTCAAGAATCTCAGTCTTTAACTGGTGCGGGAGCTCCCCGCCAAGGACGAGTTCGCGAACTTTATGGCCAGCCTCTGCAACAGCCTCAACATCCTTAGTGTTAAGGCTGCTCAGGATTCTCTTAACCTCTTTCTCAACGCCTGCTTCCTTCATGAATAGCCTGTATGCTGTGGCTGTAATCGCAAATCCATTCGGGATGTTCACACCCTTGCGGACAAGCTCGCGGTACATCTCCCCGAGGGAGGAGTTCTTTCCCCCGACAAGCGGAGTGTCCTCAATTGTTATCCCGTCAAACCACAGAATAAGTGCGTCTTTTTTGTTTGCAGCAACAGCCAATTAAACCGCCTCTTTTATGCGTAAGACGGCAATCGTTGCTTATTTAAACTTTGCTTTTTGCTGCGCTTTTTCACAGCCATTTGTAATAGCTTTTGCCGTCCAGTATGCTGTGCGCGTTCAGGGCTTTTTCGTCTTTCAGTAGCGCTTTCACTTCGGCATTTGCTGTCGCGGCTATTTTTGATTTCGTAATCTCGGCATCGTTGCCACTTATCCTTGCGAACCTGTCAGCCATGATGAGCCCGTATGGATAGCCTGGGAAGGCAAGGTCGTTTGACTGCATTGCCAGTGCAGCAACCAGCTCCCCTAATTCACTGCCGTTTGCCGCTTCAACCCTAAAGAGATAGCCTGCTGAAGTGTTGAGCTTTGCAACAGCCACTGCTGCCCTATGTCTTTCATTAAGTCCTTCTGCAACTATTATGTATCCTTCCTTTCCTTCAGCCAGCCTCTCCGCCGCAGCTATGAGCGATTCTCCGGTGTCGGTAAGCAGCGCGCATGTTTTTGCAACCGAGCCAAGAATCACGTCAGTGCCCTTCGCCGCAGCTGCCAGGTCATTCATTGCCCTGCTTTCCTTTTCGCTGAACGTTTCCAGCGCCCCGTCAACAATGACAATTTTTCTGCCGCCGTAATGCCAGCCATGCCTGTCTGCCAGCTCCTTCACAGCGGCCTTTGCCGCAGCAATCTCGGCCAGCCTCCTGACAGCCTCTGCTGCTTTTCCGGCTGCTGTGGCATTGCTGCCCTCGCTGATGGCAATTTCGCTCTTCTCAAACGCAAGGCTTTTGCTTTCCTGTGAAAGCTCCAGGCCTGAATCAAAAAGCTCCGTGGCATAGGCGACTTTCTCTCCGTCAACCGCGACCCTGACAATGATATCCCCCTCATTTTGCCTGACTGAGGCAATTCTTCCAGCTGCCACAGCCACGGCAGCCGTCCTTAACCTTTGCAGCTCTGCGGTAGGCGTGCTTACGAGGCTTGCATTTCCACCGTCAACAAAGACAGTAACAGCGCTGTTGCCTCTTGCGGCAGCAATAGGAATCCACTTGTCCTTGCTTAAGTCGTAAAGCTTATAGACTTTCCTGTTCATAAGTGCAAGCATGCCATTAGCCGCGCTTTTGCCTGTTTTTATTCTTTTGCCCGGAAAGCATTAAATAATGCCATGGCGTTTTTGTGCGCTATGACTGCCTCTGCGGGAAACAGCTCATGGCGAATAGTGCTTATCCTGCTTGGCACTTGCCTCTCGCTCCTTGTTTTGGCAGGCAATCCCGCTTTTCTTCTCTCAAGCGACACGTACCTTTATTCCCTGGCTGCAGCAACAGCCACGCCGCAAAATTCCCGGCCTGAGGTAGATCCGTCATCTGCAGCTGCGGTCTCTGCTGATGTGATTGGCTACATTAAAGGCAACAGCGATAGGATAAAACACGCTTCATACTTCAGGGAGGAGGAGCTTTTGCACCTTGCCGATGTCCGGCACAAGGTCGCGGCTTTCCACCTGTTTTTTTATTTCATTGCCGCCTTAACGGCAATAACATTTTTCATTGCCTTTGCCGCGGCTAAAGGCGCTAAAAACCTTATGCCTGCAATCAGAGCGGTTCTTTTCGCGGCAGGCGCGGCAGCAACTGCCATTTCAGCGGTTTTTTCCCTCTTATCGCTCAATTTTGGTGTGTTATTCACAGGTTTTCACAAAATCCTCTTCGGCAGCAGCCAGTGGCAATTCCCATCCGATTACCTGCTGGTGAATCTTTTTACGGAAGGATTTTTTGCCAAATTTGCCCTGGATGTTGTCCTTGCAGCCTTAATCCAGGGAATTCTTCTTTTGGCTGCCGCTGCAATCATTGGCGGGTCTTGTAATGCGAAAAATAATGCAAAGAAAAAAGAGGCCAAGGCATGATTCAGGGGCAAACGGCTCTAAGAATCGTTTCGCTGCTGAAGCAGCACTACGGCCGCAGCTTTCACCGCAATGAAAACCCTTTCTTCGTTCTTATCTTCACCGTCTTGTCAGCAAGGAACCGAGACGCCCAGACCTACAAGGCAGCCACAGCATTATTCAAAAGATTCCCAACCATGAAATCCCTCGCCGCAGCAAAAATAGCTGATATAGAGAAAACAATCAGATTTATTGGCCTGTTCAGGCAGAAGGCAAAAAGGGTTAAGGCAATCTCGCAGCAGTTGCTGCAAAATTACGGCGGCAAAGTCCCGAATGAGATGGATGATTTGTTGCAGCTGCCTGGTGTTGGGAGGAAGACAGCTTCCTGCGTCCTCATTTACGCCTTTAACAAGCCAGCAATTGCTGTTGATACCCACGTTCACCGCATTTCTAACCGCATTGGCCTTGCAAAAACAAGAATCCCTGAGCAGACAGAAAAAGCGCTTATGCGGCTGCTGCCAAAGGATAAGTGGCTTGACATAAACGAGGTGCTTGTGAAGCACGGCCAGCAGGTCTGCCTGCCAATAAAGCCGAGGTGCCAAATCTGTCAGGTGAGCAGGTATTGCAACTACTACAAAACTGTTTTCAAGAAATCCTGTTGAAAGTTTTATTCGCTACTTCCAGAGCTTTGTTTATTTTTTCCTCAGGCATTTTCGAAGTTGGCGCGTTCTTCAGCAGCAGCCTTATCCTCTTGTTTTCGTCATTGTCGCTCATGTACTTGTAAATGGGATTCTCTGCAAGGTCACAATGCCTTTTCCCTGGAAAATCCCTGCACGCCTCGGGCCTGCTGTCATAAATTGAGCAAATCCCGATTTTGCCATCGCGCTTGAAGAATGTGCACCAGCCGTTTTCCCTTTTCAGAATTGGCTCACCTTCCTTGTTAAATTCAACAAATTCTTCTCTGCCGCAGCCGGTTTTTTCTATGCGCTTAATATCGTTGTCGCTTAGCTTTACAGTGAGCGTGCAGCACAAGCCGCAGAACGTGCAGTTTGAGGGAATCATTTTTCTCACCTGAATGGCATTGGCCCCCTTACCGGCTTTGCAGGAGCTCCTTCAACTTGGATGTTTGGCGGTATTTTGCCAATGACTACCGAGCGCAGGTTTATCTGCACATTGTCTCCAACGTGGCAACCCATGATGACTGATTCCGAGCCTATCTTTACATGTTTGCCTATTACTATTGGCGAAGGGTTTCCGTTTGTGTCATATGGCCTGAAAATTACCCCATCTCCAACAAGGCTGTCATCGCCTATTGTTATGAGGTTTGGATAAACCGCGTCAACGTAGACCCTTGGCGCAAAAGTTATGTTGCTGCCCATTCTTATGCCGAGAAGTTTGTATAGCTTGTTCTTCAGCTCAAGCGCAGGCAGCTTTTCAATGAACGGCAGGCTTTTGAGGAGCGGGATGTGCGTTGGCACAGGGTCGTAGGGCAGTATTCTGCAAAGCCTGGAAATCTGGCTGGCAAAAAAGCTTTTGAAAGTTCTTCCTCCTTCGATTTCCTGCTCAGCGTAAAACCTGTACTGGGGGTCAGAATTGTCTACCGTTTCGCCAGGCTTCACGTTCCTCAGGACTACAGAGTTTGCTTTTATGCGCGCGCCGCTGCCCACTATTATCGGCCCTATTATGCAGTTCGGCTCTATTGTTACATTGTCCTCTATCCTTAAAAACGAAACTGCAAACCGCGCTATGCTGTAGTCGTGATTCCACAGCTTTACGTTGTCTCCGATTGTGACGTTGTTTCCTATACTTATGAGCTCAGGGTAAAAGTAGTCTATCTGCACGTTGCTGCCTATTCTTACATTGCTGCCGACCCTTACGCCTATCAGCTTCCACAGGTGAAGCTTCACAGCATGAGGCGACTTTTTGGAAGCTTCTATTATTGCAGCCTTGTAGCTTGTTTCGAATAGGCCCCCTACCCTGTACCAGCTTTTTTGGGGATAGGATGTGCCGTGGAAGTATGCTATTCTTTGGCTTTCTGAAAGCCTCCTGAGATCTGTCACTTGCTTTCCCGGCCTGTGGGTGTCAGAAGCGTAAACGCCTTCGCCTTTTAGCCCAGCCAGTATCCGGCTTATTACGGAACGCTTGCGGCTATACAATTCAGCCAGCTCAGCTTGGTTCACCATTCCTGCCAGCTTGATTGTGAATTATAAAATTCTTTTGGAGAAAGCTTATTTAGCTCGAACATAACGTTTATATACAGATGCTGGACTTTTAAATCTTATGGCAATGCCGCATTTTCTTTTTACTTTGCTGAACTTTGCCTTGCTTCTCGTAATACTGTTAATTGACCGCAAACATCTGAAGGACTATCTTTTCATTGGCGTTCTCGGGCTGGTCCTTGATCTGATCTTTGAGCAGATTCCTGTCAGGGCGGGCTTCTGGGTTTACAATTCGGAACCAATAATTTTCGGAATTTCATTTTACGTGTGGATTTTATATCTTCCGTATCTTTCAATATGTTACTTTTTAGGAAACAGGTTGGGGAAATTCAATGGTTGATGCGAACGTATGGTATGTCTTTTTTATAGCTCTCCTTATAGGGTATTTTTTAATACTTGCCATAGTAAAGAATAAGAGGGCGTATGTTCTTTATTTCGTTTTTGGCGTCTTGTTTGGTTTTTATTTTGACCTTTTTTCAGTATCGCAAAATTACTACACATACAACTATTATTTCCCGAGCATTTTCGGCGTGCCATTGACAGTTACACTTGCGGAAGGCTTTTCGGTTGCAATTACAATTTACCTTTATGAGTTTATTAAAACAAGGCTTAGTGCAAGAAAAAGTACTGCAGCGTAACAATTCCAAGCGAAACAAAAGTCGAGATGGTTACAGCCTTCTTCGGCACCGGCTTGCCTATCCTGTGGAAGAACTCCTTTATGCAGGAGTGGTTGTTGTTCCTCTCATCGCTGATATTATACCCTCTTAGCAGCTGCATCAGCGTTGTCAATGGGCATACCATCCTGTATTTTTTTGTTATTGGCAGCATCAGGAATCCCCACCCAAACTGCATGGCTACCGCAATTAAGATAAACCAGAAATGAAAGCTTATCTTTCCGCTCCAGAGCGATTCTGGCGCTAGGAAAAGACCGAACCACACCGCAACCAGCGCAAAGTGCAGCCAGAATACGGCTTCTGCGGCTGCCTTCTTTAGCTTTTCCATTGGCTTTTCACTTCTGCCTTGTTTATTTAAGCGTTTTTGTTTGCTGCAGGCTTTCTCAAAATATTTATATATTGCGGTGCTGGTGTTTTGATGAAGTGGTGTGGCTTTGGTAACGTTTCATGATGTTTCGGCTGAAAAGGCGCTGTCGCTTCTTGCTTCTTCAAGGATTGGGTTGTCTGAGAGCGAAGTTGCTGTGCGGCTTTCAAAGCACGGCTTTAACGAGCTGCCGAAGGAGAAAAGAGCCCAGCCTTTTGTCATATTCCTGAACCAGTTCAGGAACTTCCTGATTATTCTTCTGGTGTTTGCAACAGGCACCTCGCTTTTCCTTAGGGAGTTCCTTGAGGCGGCAGCCATGTCTTCAATAATCCTCCTGTCTGCCATTTTGGGCTTTATCCAGGAATTCAGGGCTGGCAGGGCTATTGAAGCATTGGAAAAGATGTCTTCCCCTACGGCAAGGGTTGTCCGCGATGGCAGGGAGCTGAGGATTGCCGCGAGGGAGCTCGTTCCTGGCGATATCATACTGCTTGAGGCCGGCGACATCGTGCCAGCCGATTCAAGAGTGTTGGAAACTGTGAGCTTGCAGATTGACGAGGCAGCCCTTACAGGTGAGTCTGTGCCCTCGCCAAAAGTGACCATGGCATTCAAGCCAACCACAACGCTTGCTGACCAGGAAAACATGGCTTTTATGGGCACTGTGGTTACTTACGGCAAAGGCAGGGCTGTCGTAACTTCAACCGGAATGGCTACTGAGTTTGGCAAGATTGCCTCCTCAATCCAGGCAACGGAAGAAGTTCGGACGCCGCTGCAGGCGAAGTTTGAGCAAATGGCTCGGCAGATTGGCGTTGCTGTCCTGGTTTTGGTTTTCTTTGTCTTTATTGGAGGCTTGCTGCAGGGCGAGCTTTCTGTTGCAAAGCTGTTCATATTTGCCCTTAGCCTTGTTGTTGCTACCGTGCCAAGCGCCCTTCCGGCTATCGTTACCATAAGCCTGGCACTTGGCGCTAAGGCATTAGCTGCCAGGAACATGATTATAAAGAAGCTGCCGGCTGCCGAGAGCCTTGGCGCTGTCACAATAATCTGCTCTGACAAAACCGGAACGATCACCAAGAACCAGATGACCGTTACCAAAATATTCACGGATGACAAAATCATTGCAGTTTCCGGCAGCGGCTATGTGCCGGCTGGAACTTTTCACTTTAATGGCAGAGAGTTTAACCCCAAAAATATTGAGCTGCTTTTGCGCATAGGGCTTCTGTGCAACAACGCGAAGCTGTCAGGCTCTGGCGGCCATTGGCAGGTGATTGGCGACCCCACCGAAGGCAGCCTTATTGTCCTCGCCATGAAGGGCGGCCTGGCGGAGGAAAAGATGCGTGAAGACTACTCGCTTGTCCAAGAGCTTCCTTTTGATTCAGACAGGAAGATGATGTCAGTTGTCTATAAGAAAAATGGCACCAGGGAGGCATTTGCGTGCGTCAAAGGAGCCCCTGACCTTATGCTCAGGAACTGTGACAGGGTTTTGAAAAACGGCAGGGTCCAGAATATTACGGCAAAAGAGCGCGAACTGATACTGGAAACAAACGAGTCATTCGCCGGAGAGGCCCTGCGCGTTTTAGGCGTTGCTTTCAGGGAGCTCCCTTCATTGCAGCATTACGATATGGATTCTGTCGAGAGCAGCCTTGTCTTTGTTGGCCTCGTTGGCATGATTGATCCCCCAAGGGAGGAAGTCCGGGCAGCGGTTGCCCAGTGCCGTGAAGCCGGCATTAAGGTTATGGTAATCACTGGTGACCATGCCACGACAGCATCTGCTATTGCCGGGCAGATTGGGCTTTTCCAGGAAGGCGATGTTGTGCTTACAGGCGAGGATGTTGAGAGGATGTCAGAGTACGACCTTTCGAAGGTCATTGGGCAGGTCAGGATAATAGCCCGGGCTCTCCCAATCCAGAAGTCCAAGGTTGTGGACGCGCTCAAAAAGAAAGGCCATATTGTTGCAATGACTGGAGATGGCGTTAACGATGCCCCGGCATTAAAGAAGGCAGACATTGGGATTGCGATGGGCATTAATGGCACAGATGTTGCAAAGGAAGTGTCCAAGGGAATTTTGGCTGATGACAACTTCGCAACCATAGTTAATGCCGTGGCTGAGGGCAGGAACATTTACGACAAGATGATAAAATCAACCAGGTATCTGCTCTCGTGCAACATGGGCGAGATTATTACGGTATTCTTTGCCATAATGCTGCGCTTCCCCCTCCCGCTTACCACGTTGCAGATTCTGCTTATGAACCTTGTTACTGATGGAGTCCCCGCCCTTGGCCTGGGCGTTGAGCCTGCCGAGGGCGATGTCATGAAGAGGCCTCCGAGAAATCCAAAAGAGAAGCCAATAACAGGCAGCAGCCTTTTGCTGATTGCGCTTTTCGGCATAGTAATGGGCGCAGGCACATTGTTCATTTTCGGCCTGTACTTCGATAAAAATCTTAGGCTGGCACAGACTGCTGCCTTCACAACGCTTGTAATGTTCGAGATGTTTGCTGTTATTGGAAGCAGGTCTCTGTCGCCGTTTAAGAAGCTGAATCCTTTCACGAACAAGTGGCTTCTCGGAGGGGTTGCCTTGTCTGTAATCATCCAGTTAGCCATTATTTACTGGGCTCCTTTGCAGCCTGTTTTCAGCACCGTGCCTCTTGGCCTTTCAGAGTGGATTAAGATTCTGGGGATTTCAAGCCTCGGCTTCGTGCTGATGGAGCTTGGCAAGCTCTTCATAGCCCAGCCAAAAGTCAACAGCGCAGGTTCTGCAGCGCCTGCAGCAGCACAAGTTATCTAGAAGTACTCGTTCAGCCCTTTCTGCTTTCTTTTTGTTGTCGTTTCAATTGCTTCTTTTCTGCCGCCGCCATTTAGAACCGGCTTCCCGTAAACCCCGTCATAGCCGGGCTCTACCTTTATCCTGCCTTCCCTGTTCTTTATTATTGCATCAGCCAGTTTCTCATCAACAACTTTTTTTAATTCTGTCTCCGCAGCCTCAAGTAGAACGTTAAATTCGTTGCCAAACCTTTCAATAAGCGAGTTATAAATCTGCCACGTTTTTCGGCTGGCAACAGGGAAACCATTCAGTTCCGCAATTATCTCTGATAAAGGTATTAGTGATTTAAACGGAATTGCATTTTTTATGGCAAAGCCTTCCGGCCTGTCCTCTGCAGCAAGCTGCTCAACCCTGTTCAAAACTCCAATCGTCATTTTGCTGCCGCATTTTGGGCAGACTTTCCTGTGCTGTGCAGACTCCTGCGGGCTCATCACAACATTGCAGAGCCTGTGCCCGTCAAAGTGGTATTTGCCGTAGGAAGGCGGGGTCTCAATTGTTTCAACAAACCCTTTTCTTTCCCTTATGGCTGCAAGCACGTTCTTGTAAGTCAGCTCCTTAAATTCAAACACGTTTGCTTCCCTTCCCATGCGCCAGGGCCAGTAGCTGTGGCAGTCTGAGTTTGACGTCAGCGTGATGCCATCCAGCCAAGGTATGCGCCAGTTCATTGCAGGGTCCGACGACATCCCCGTCTCAATTGCGTGGATTTTGTTAACTTTGTCGCCAAAGCATTCCTTTACCGAGTCAAAGCCTGATTCTGAGCCAAATATTCCGAACCAGCTTGTCCATGCGTGTGCCGGTATGAGTTCAATATCGTTGCTTATCCGCATCAGCTCGTCAAGCAGCTCTATGCTATTCATTCCGAATATCGGCCTGCCGTCGTAATCAACCCTGCCTTTCTTCAGAAGAAACTCTGTTATTTGCGCAACAACTTCGCAACTTGGTGCCAGTATGATATAATGAATCCTTCTTCCCTTGCCGTTTTGCGTGTAGGCGAGCGAAAGCTCTGTCTGAAGGATGAACGGGAATCCTGTGCTGCTGTAAAGAATGCCTTTCTCGTCTTCCTTTAGTTTGCCTTTTACTTCTTGAATCCATTTCGGGTGTGTGAAGTCGCCTGTGCCGAGGAGTCCTACTCCCTTTACCTTTGCATACTTTTCAAGGTTTTCCAGATTCAAATCCTTGCTGCACGCCCTGCTGTGGCTGCTATGGATGTGCAAATCAGCAATCACTTTCATAGCATCTTGCCATTCCAACAGCTTATTTAAAGTTTATTCATTCCGGAAATCTTCCGGTTCTCGCCGGAAATCTTTACTGCTGTATTTAAATATGAGTTCTTACATTATAGAGATTTATGATAAACCTTAACGAAGCTGAGATCAACCTGAAACTTGATTTCTTAATAGATAGAGGCATGGCAGTGATTCTTGTTCTTCTCATAATCTGGCTCATTACAATGTTGGTGAGAAAATAAAAATGGTAAAAACCGGAACCATATTGAGGTTTTTGTTTGTTGTATTTATGATTTGGGTTATCTTTGAATTAGTCGGAAAGATTTTTGGCGGCAGCCTTGGTTTTCAGGAACTGATGATTGTTATGCTTTCCATAAATATTGGTTTTTCGTTTAAGCTAAATTCAATGGTTTCGAAAGTGGATTCCAAACTCTCAGGCCACATCGGCTGGCACAGGGGAAGAGAAAGCCATATTAAATAAGAATAAGTCGCCTTCAGTTAATATTCCTTGAGCCGTACCTTTCGCCTTTAAGCGGGAAATTTCTTTCTTCTGGCTTCGGCTGCGTTGCGGCTTCCTTTAGGCATTCGCCCCACATTCCGGCTTTCTTTTCCTTTGCGTCGTTTTCAAGTTTTTTGTATTTCTCCACAGTTGCCGTTAATGACGGGTAAGCCTTTGCATACCCGCCCTTTATCATTTCTTCGTTGACTGATGTGTTGTCAAACAGCACCACGTACCTTAGCAGCCTTCCGTACTTGTCCTTGTCGTCCTGCTGAAGCTTGTCCTTTTCGAGGAGGACAAACATGTTGTATGCAAGTTTTTTCAGCTTCTCACCGGCCTGTGTGCTGTAGCATTCTGCCTTTTCCTTAGGGCTCGTCTCGGGTGCGTCAATTCCAAGAAGCCTGACTTTTTCTTTCTTTCCTCCCAAGCCGAGATAAACGCTTAGAGTGTCCCCGTCAAGGATTCTTTCAACCCTCCTGTAAGTCTTGTCACCGTAAATCCTTGGCGCTATCTGGATGTTCTGGCTTTGCACGCTTACAGAGCCGTGGCAGTGGTACTCGTTTTTTACAAGGCTGTATTTTTCGCAGTCCTTTATGCACTTGTGGCAGCCGAACTTGTCGGTTTTCTCGGGGCTTGCGGTTGCAATTGTTGTCAGCAGAAAAAGAGAAATAACAGCAGTTGCCGCAACTATGTTAACAAGTTTCATCATTAACCTCTTTTTTAACTCTTTCTGTTGAATTCCGAATATTTAAACCTATCCGAAAATTACCCGAAGTACGCCTGCAGCTTCTGCTGCGTTTTCTCTGCTGCGAGTTCTTCGCCGTTGTAGCCGAATATTTCGAGTATCTTTTCAACTGCCGGCACGACCTGGTTGTTCACGTAATATTCCGGGTCGTATTCGCCTTCCTTCACTTCTTCAGGCAGCCTTACCCTGTCCCTTATCCTGTCGCTGCCCTGGATTACTACGTATCTTATGATGGAGCCTGGCCCTACTGGTATGTTTTGCTCTTTCATCCTTTGCGCTGCTGCCACGTGCGGCCCATATGACTCATAGCTTTTTATCTCCTTTTGCAGCTGTGTCGTTATCACAATCTTTTCTACCGGGGTCTTTTTGCTTCTTATCTGGTGTATTACTCCTTTCACATGCTCAACTGCCGCAGCAAAGTCGTTTTCCCTTAGTATTACGTCCAGGACTCTTTCCTGCGTTTCCTTTGCTATTCTTGACAGGTTTCGCCTTACTGTTTCAAACCCCCTTATTTTCATCCTGCCGTCTTCTGATATGAGCGCGTATTTTTTCTTTGCTCCCTGCCCTGTCCCTTTCGTTCCGACAAATATCCCTGCCGGATAAAATCCTTCGTAGTCGAGCTCCATCATCCCGGGCAGGTTTTTGTTTACTTCTGCGATAAAGCCGGTTACATCGTCTTTTGTTTTTCCGTCAAGAGCAAGGAATATTGAGTCAGTATCTGAGTATAGGACCTTGAAGCCCTCGCCTTTTGCCTTTTCTATGACTGCTTGTATGTGGTTTCTTCCGAAGGCTGTTATTGCCTTCGCGCATTCTATGCTGTACCACCTTGCTCCGAAGAAGCCGAAGTAGCCATACATGGAGTTAGCTATTGTCTTCAGTGCCATCTGCCTGGCGTTGAGGGTTTTGTCGTTGCCGGCAGCTTTTATTATTTCCTTGACGCGTATCCTTCTTTTTATGACTTCATCTATTACTGTTGGTATGAATCCTCTTCTTTTTGTGCAGAACCAGATGTTTTCTTCTCCCGGGACCCTGTTTTGGGCTGAGCTTATGCAGCAGCTGCAGTTCAGGGTATCGGGTGAAACGTTATGGGCTGATATTATGGTTGGGTACAGGCTCATGAAGTCGAACACTGCAATGTCCTTGTACAACCCGGGGGTTGGCTCGTATACAAAGCCTCCTGTGTAGCTTGTCATTCTCCTTCTGCTTTCCTCCTGGCTGCTTGGCCTGTTTGGCGCAAGCTCGTTGAATTCCCTTGCCTGCTTGATAAGGTACCATTCGACAAGCTGCGAGTAGCTCATCCTGCTTAC
>JACPIJ010000027.1 GCA_016188145.1 Candidatus Woesearchaeota archaeon
AATGAGGACTTCCCTTGGAATCAGCAATTCATCAATCATAGATTAAAAGAAACTTCTGTGCAATTATAAATTTTACTCAAAAGCAAACAAGCCCTAATTCTTCCAGCACACAAAAAAAGCATGATCTTTTTGCAGCGGGCTGAGGAGGCGGTAGTCAATAACTGTAAGTTTCTTTTCCAGTTCTCTTTTCGCTGCGAGGAAGATGCCCTGCGGCTGCTGAAGAACATCAATGCTCCTCGCCTTTAATGCCAGCATGCCAAAACCGCCGGGCTTCAGGAACATGCTGCAGTTCTTGGTAAAGATTTCAAGCTGGTTTTTCTGCGCAACATCCTGGTAAACTATGTCCACAGCGCCAACGAGGTTGTAGTATGCCTCGGGATGGTTCGCGTCAGCCAGCAAAGGGATTATGTTTTTTCTCTTTTCGGCAACGAAAACCAGGTCGCGAACGACTCTTGGCGCAAAGTCAACCGCAAAAACAACGCCTTCTGACGCTATGTCTGAAATGAATGAAGGCGTGTAGCCGTGGGCAGCTCCAAGGTACAGGATTTTTGAATCGCTTTTTATCTGCAGCTCTGGCAATCCCTTCACTATTGCCGCAGCCAGCTTGCTCCTGAGAGGGTTCCAGCTCCGGTATTCCTTCCCGTCAGCAACTACAATTTCCTCGTCAAACAATCTTTTTGGTAAAGCTTTTTGCTCGCTGTCGCGAGAAAAAAGGTTTTGCTGCGGCGTGCTGTTTAGTGTGTACAGCTTCCTGCCTTCCGCGAAAACGCTCTGGAATATTTGCTTCATTTGCTTTTCTCCACAGCAGCTGCCGAGAGCTTTTTCTTTAATTCAGCCAGTAAGGTGTCGCCAACGAATTTGCCCTTGAAATAGTCAACCCTCGCCGCTATTGATATCTTGTCTGCCAAGAGCTTTGCTATTCTTCCCTGCTGCTGCCTCGGCGCTGCTGTAACGAATGGGTGGCTGTGAAGCACGCCTGCCCTCGGAGGGCGCTGCTTCTTATCCTTCAAATGGCGGAACAGCTCGCGCTCCGCCCCGAGGAGCTGTATGGTTGAAGAGGGCAGCATTGCCAGCCTCTGGAGCGAGCCTGCCTGCGCGATAAGCTCAGCGCCTGTTGAAGCGCCTGCTACAGCTGTAACATTAGGGCAGTGCTTTTTCATGATTTCTTCAATATACCTGGCCAGCGACTTCCTGCTGTCATAAAGGCCTTTTACTGTCTCTGCGAAAGCCAGAATCCTGTCAACGTCACCCTTGCTGAGAGGAGCGCCCATGCTATCCTTCTCATTTACCTTGAGCTTTTTGAGAAGCTCGGCTTTGCTGCTGCTAAGAATCATTCCCACGAATTCCTCGTGGCCTGCTGTTGTCGCTGATGCTTCTGGAAGGTAAAGCTCATACCACTCCCTGAGGCGCCTGACAAGCATGTTAGCTGCCTTGTTAAGCTCATCAACTGCTGATGAAGCCTGTATAATGAGGTTGTCGTCTGAAACAGAGGCAGCAACGGCTTTTTTCGTAAAGCTGATCACAATTTCGCGCAGCTTTTTGAACTCGTCCTCTGCGGTTGAGGACGCAGACGCAAGCTTTTTGGCATCCTGAGAGAAGGATACCTCAGCCATTTTCTCCTTCTTGAAGCCGAGGACAACAACAGCCTTTCCATCCGCAACAGCTTTTTTCACCGCAGCTGCTTCTTCCGGAAGCCACTCATTCCTTACAAGGGCTGCAACCGCAGCTTCCGGATTGGCTACCTTTATTTTCTGAAGCAACTTGATGCTGGCGTCAAACAGGAACACCGCAGTTGGCACAGAGTAAAGAAATATGGCTTCCTTCTGCTTTTCAGCCTTTCCAGCATTTTCTGCCGGCGCTTTCGCATGCTGCACTATACGGGAGTTTTCCATAGCATCTTGGGCAGCGGCAAAGGTTAATAAAGATTTGCAAATTGCACATAGCCGATGGCATCTATGGTTTCACGCTACAACAGGCAGGAACTCCTCTCATTTGTTGGGGTAAAAGGGCAGCGAAAACTTTCAGAAAGCACAGTAACCGTTTTCGGGATGGGCGCCCTGGGCACAGTGGCAGCTGAGATTCTTGCACGAAGCGGAGTGGGCAAACTTGTTGTTGTTGACCGAGATGTTGTTGAACTTACTGATTTGCAGCGCCAGCTGATGTATGACGAAAGCGATATTGGCAAGCCAAAAGCTTCGGCTGCTGCCGCAAAACTGGAAAAAATAAATTCTGAAATCAAAATTGTTCCCGTGGCTGCTGATGCGGATTACAAAAACATAATGGCTGTTGTCGGAAAGCCGGATGTTATTCTTGACTGCACCGACAACCTTGAAACACGGTTTCTTATTAACGAGTATTGCCTGAAAAACAAGTTGGCTTGGGTTCATGCTGCGGCAATCCGAGAAAGTTCGCAGCTTATGGTTTTCGACTTTCGTAATGGTGGCAATAATTTGCCGTGTTTTGCGTGCGTATTCGGGGCTTCATCAGCTGCTGAAACTTGCGATACTGTTGGAGTTCTGGCTTCTGCGACAATTGCGGTTGCGGCTATGCAAGCGACTGAAGCCTTGAAAATACTGGTTGGCAAGGAAAACGAAAAAGTGAAAGGGCTTTTGCGGCTGAACGCTTGGCAAAATAAGATGACAGAAATCGCTGTTAAGAAAAATAAAAAATGCTGTAGCTGTGGCAATAAGGGCACTCGCACTGCTCACGCCCTTATCAACCCTCAATACGAATATTTAAGCGGGAAAAAAGGCTCTAAAATGGTTAGCTTGTGCGGAAGGAACTCTTACCAGATAAAAGGCAATGCCGTTGACTTGGAAAAGCTGAAGAAGCGGCTGCAGCGAATTGGCGAAAAAGTTGCTGATTTCGGAGAATGCATCAGCTTCAGGAACATCACGCTGTTCAGGGACGGAAGAGCGCTGATAAAAGCTGGCTCTGCTGAAGAGGCAAAAGCGTCTTATTCAAGTTATGTGGGCTCATAAGCTGTCAGCGCATTCTCTCTTTTCTGCGCTTCCATTTTTTCTTTTCATGCTCCTTTTCAAGAGGCCTCAATACTGAGCTGACTATGCGCTCGGCTCTGCTTATGTAGTAACGCTCTGCAGGCTTTGGCTCTATCCTGCGAATTACGGCAAAGAACGCTGCCGCAATGAGGAAAAGCATAAGCGATGCAAATAGCGTGTACAAGTCTATTGCCAAGTTCGTGTAGATAAGCGCTATTGCCAGGTAAGCTGTAAGGTTGGCAGCAAGCGATGAGGAGATGGTGAAAGCGAACCTCTTGGGCAGGAGATGGAAAAAGTCGTAATAGAGTATCAGCAGCCCGCTCAGCCCCACACCAGCAGCTATTATCGTTTTCCCAGGAAGCACGAGGTTGTTGCCAACGGCCGTGTTCCAGCCAAGCTGTTCTTTCCTGTACCTCCCGAAGTAGACCTCCATCATAACCAGCGTTATGAGCAGGGGCAGTGTAATCCAGAGCATGTCCGGAGTCCTGAGAGGTGCGCTGACTATCTCTGAAAACCTTTCCCACAGGCTCGGCAGAATGTAATGCAAGAAGTATGGGGTGCTTATCGGAGCAGTTGCCAGTGCCGCACCAACTGAAAAAAACATGCTTCCCTCTTTTCCCGTTACTCTGTCCCTGGCTTCAGGACCTGGATTCCTTAATCCTGAATTCCGAAGCAGACTTTTTCAGCTCGCGAAGCCAAAGCAGGCCTATCTTAATCATTTCCTTGTTGAAAGCGTCAGAAACCTTGTAAGTCTTCTTGTACAAGTCATAATCAATCATGCCCATGCTTTTCATCGGGGTCAAAATGCGGTCGTAGAACTGCCTCTTGTTGTAAGCCAGCTTCACTTTCTTGCCTTCATAGCCCGGCTCATCAATCTCTGTCACAAACTGGCCCTCATGAAGCTTTGTCGCGAAGTAAGACATCTCTGTCTTGTTCATTTCACCATTCTTGTCTTTCATCGTTTTTATGAGAACCTTGGCAACTATCTTCTGCTGCGTTGTAGCAAAAACTACCTCAAAGATGTCTTCAGGCAGATGAAACTGGTCAAACAGGATTACCATAACTGCTCATCTCCTTCCCTCATACAAACCAACCCCCACTTGCCGTTCCGAGCCCAATACCACTATATAAAGATTACGATTTTCTATACTGCTATAGCTATTCAGATTTTTCTCGTTAATTCTGCTCCGTTGAGGAAAACCAATTAATACTACTTGCAAGTCTGTTACCCCCAAATGGACTTAACGAAAAACGAGTACGAAACCATAAGAGCTGGGCTTGAGGCTTCAGAAAGGCCTTTCTTCCTATTCCACGATGACCCTGACGGGCTGACTTCATTTCTCCTGCTGAAGCGCTTCATTGGCAAAGGCTATGGCATGATGGTAAAAGCCGAACCGAACGTCAACGACAGGTTCTTGGCAGCGGTGAAAAGCAACAAGCCGGACACAATCTTCATAGTTGACGTTGCCCTGATGCAGCAGTCCTTCGTTGACACAGTAAAGAGCAGCACGTTTGGCGTAAAGAACATTGTCTGGATAGACCACCACCAGCCAGTCAAATTAAACGGTGTCAAATACTTCAACCCGAGGCTGCACTCGCCACAGAACAACCCGCCGGCAAGCTACCTGTGCTGGAAAACGGTTGAGGGCAACGCCGCCAGCAGGCAGGATTTATGGCTTGCAATGGTGGGCATAGTGAGCGACTGGCACATGCCAGAGTTTGCCGGCCAGTTCATGAAAGAATGCCCTGATTTGCTGCCCAAGCCCATGACAGCTGAAGAAGCCCTCTTCACTACAGGGCTTGGAAAGCTTGGCAGGATTTTCTCGTTCATGCTCAAGGGCCCAACCTCTGAAGCGATGGCCTGCATAAGGGCGCTTGAGAAGGTCACTGAGCCGCATGAGATACTTGACAGAACCACAAGCCACGGCAGGTTCATTTACGGCAAATTCAAGGGAATAAACTCAGAGTACGAAAAGCTCCTGACCGATGCAAAGGCGGCAGCTGACAGAAGCACTGACAAGAAATTCCTTATCTTCACGTATAGAGGGAAGCAGAGTTTCAGCGGAGACCTTTCAAACGAGCTCCTTTTCCTATACCCTGACAGAATCATCGTTGTTGGAAGGGAAAGGCCGGAGTACATAATGCTGAGCTTCAGGGCCAGGCACACCGCTGTCCTGCCGGCAGTGCTTGAAGCCTTAAAAGGCGTTGACGGCTATGGCGGAGGCCACGAGAACGCCTGCGGAGGCTCTGTCAACAAGAAGGACTTTGAAAGATTTATCGAGAAGTTTAAGGGGGAGTTTTGAATGAAACTCTTTGTATACTTTGTTGTGTTCCTTTTGCTTCCTTTGACTGTCTTTGCTGAGGACTTTTTTATTATTGATGCTTTCCAAGTTAAGCCACTTTCCTCCTCTTTGGTTTCATCTGATGAATCAATATACGTTGGCTCTTCTATTATGTATGATGTTTCATTTCATTATAACGGTACTAACCCTTTAGAAAATCAAGAGATACAGGTTCAGATAATAAACCAAAATGGCAATATCATTGATGAGAAAAATTTCACTTTCAATTTCACTAACAATCAAACTCATTCTTTGAATAGTTCTGCCGATAACGATTTACTTAGGCTTATCTATGCAGATATTCCTGGCGTTTACAAGCTGAAATTAACCTCTAAATCTGTTATGCTTTTTCTAAGAGAAGAAAGGGCTTTTCGACAGGACCATTCAATTCCTTTATTTTTTGAAGTCAGGAAGCCAGAAGAAAAGAGAATGCTAGATTCTATTAAGGATATGATAAAAAATGGTGAGACGCTTGTACAAGAGAGCAAGTCCTCTACAGATAAAATACTGTTGGTTTCTTTAACAGCTTTACTTATCTCTGCTTTGACGTTACTGGCCACTCCTCAAGGACCCAATGTGCTCAGGTCATTTTTCAAAATGCTGTTGAAGGTTATAGCGTTTATAATTGCAGTAATAATCGTGAACTATTTACTTAAAATGTTCAAATTATTTTAGCTTTTTTCTCAAATCTCAGCGCCAAGGAATTAATACAATACCTCTTCCCGCCTTTTTCCTGTTCCCTTGAGCAAAGCTTAAATAATAAAGCTTCTACTATAAGCATAAAACGGTGAAGCAATATGAAACAAGAACTGAACAGGCACAACGAAAGGATAACAATAGATCCGAAAGTTATGATTGGAAAACCCGTAATCAAAGGAACAAGAATCCCAGTCTATATAATTTTAAACCTTTTAGGAGAAGGGCTTGCATTTGAGGAAATCATACGCCAGTATCCAGACATCACAAAGCAGGACATATTAGCAGCAATAAAATTTGCAGGTAGATTCACAAATTTTGAAGAAGTGGAAGCGTAATGCAATTCTTGATAGATGAAAGCTTATCGCCTCAGCTCGCAACTTTCGTGAAGAGGCTTGGGTACGATGCTCTCTCTGTAAGAGAAGCTGGTTTGAAAGGGTGTTCAGATATCCAAATAATTGAATGGGCGCAAAAGAACAACAGCGCCATAATAACAGGCGACCTTGACTTTGGCGAACTATGGTACTGGCATTATAACGGCGCGGTAAGCATCATAGTCCTGCGGCTCAAATCATACAAGGCAGAAACTCAGGGGAAGATTATAGAATTCCTGCACATGAACAAAATGCTTACCGAAGAAAAAGTAAAGAATGCCCTCATTATAAGCACAGGCAGGAAGTACAGAATCAGAACTGCAACCAAGTAAATGGTTATCTCCTTGCTATAGCTTCTCAAATCTCAAAGCAACTGAATTAATGCAGTAACTCTTCCCGCCCTTTGCCTTTGGACCGTCGTCAAAGACATGCCCCAAGTGGGAGCCGCACTTCCTGCACATGACTTCTATGCGGTGCATGCCGAAGCTGACGTCGTCCTTTGTTGCAATGCTTTTCTCGTTGGCTGCGAAGAAGGCGGGCCAGCCGCAGCCACTGTCATATTTTGTTTCTGAAGTGAACAGGACATTGCCGCAGGCTGCGCACTTGTAACTGCCCTTGTCAAAGAACGTGTCGTACCTGCCGGTAAACGGAGGCTCTGTCCCTTTCTCCCGCAGCACATGGTATTGCTCTGGAGTGAGTTTCTTTTGCCATTCGGATTCTGGTTTTAGCATCACGATTCTCAACCCTTAATATTAACAAGTTTGCTTATCGTGTCTGAAACCCTCTTGATGAAAACCACTGCTGAGCCCCACAAAAACGGAAGCCACATAGGTATGCCAAGGAAGGAAGGGTCAGCATACCTCCAGGCGCCAAACAATATTGCAACAATCTCTGCACTGGCGCCGGCAACAGCGGCTACAACGAAAAGGATAGTATCTGTTTTACTGTGCCATACTTTCGTCGCGAAAAGCCAGGCAGCAACGATTATGGCTGTAAGAAGAATAGTATTCCTGTAAAGGAAAGCGACAAGAAGCACAGCGAA
>JACPIJ010000029.1 GCA_016188145.1 Candidatus Woesearchaeota archaeon
TTTCCCTGCCCTGAGTATCCTGCTATGGGAAAGGGAAAGGTCAGGGTTAACTGCTAGGGCGTAAGGCTGTTTTCCCTCACTTAGCTGGTGAGCAAGCTCTTCCGCAGTCAGCAAGCTTCCATCAGACAGTTGGATAGCAGAATCTTTCCCAACGCACTTCCCGGTTCCGGGATCGCCAATCAGAAGGACATGCCTCCGCTGCCTGGCAGCTTTCTTTATGATCTGGACAGCGTCTTCCTGGCCAACAATCTGGTCAATGAGGACTTGGGAGACTTTCAGCTCCTTTGTTGTCCTGAAATTGAACTCAGCAGCATGAGAAACAGCAGCTGTTTCCTTCACGTGAACAGCTTTCCCTTTTCTGCTCTTGCCAGCCCGTGCCATCAATCCAGAAAATGCTTTGGTTGTATAAAAGGCTTTGGGTTCGACCCTTTTAGGAAAAGGTTCGATCCAAAAACGATGCACGCCGCGGACGGGATGTCAGAACCGTAAGGTTCTGAGCACACGGAGTGCGCATCACTCCATTGTTTGAACCCGTATGACTTTGGGGTCGCTTGTGAAAACAAGCGCGTTTGCCGGTTTCATCGGCGGAGAGCCGATGACTGTCGCCTCTCCGGCGACATTTCGGAACCCGGCTCTTTTTCTTTTTTTGTGTGAAGGCAAAATGTCAGAATTATGCTTAGTGGTGAGCTTGGCCAGCCAGGTAGCTTTGGTATTGAGAATGCGTCATTAAGCCGGTTAGCTCATCATGTCTGATGTCACTTGCCTTGACAAGCCATCCCTGGCCGTAGGGTTCTTTGTTTACTAGTTCAGGGTGGTCAACGACGGCCTGATTTATCGCTGTTACTAGTCCAGACACTGGAGAAAAAATGTCGGATACTGACTTTACAGATTCCACCTCGCCAAGTCTCTTGCCTTGGGCAAGCGGCGTGCCTGGAGCCGCCAAGTCGAGGTAAACTATTTCGCCCAACTGGTCCACGGCATATTGGGTAATGCCTATCCTGCCTGTGGTGCCAGTACCATCACCATCAAGCTCCACCCACTCGTGCTCCTTTGTAAAGAGCATTCCTTCCAGATTAAGAGTCTGCTCTGCCATGCTGGCTCGGTGCAAGCCCATCGCTTAAATATTTTTTCATGATACGACGCATGACAGCTTAGATTTTTGTAATTAACAGTGACGACAATCCCTAAGCTGGAATGAAAATATTTTTATATCTGGCGGGCGGGCTGCATTTGAAATTTAAGGGGGAGTCACTTTTGGGAAACCAATTCATAGGTTCTACTGAAGCTGAGCAAAAAGAGATGCTTGCTGCTTTGGGCTTTGGCGGCATAGATGGCCTTTTCGACGCCGTCGTGCCAGCAGGCCATCAGCGTTCCGGAAGCATGAAAAGCCTGAGCAGCGCGAAAACCGAGCAGGATGTTGAAGCACTGCTGCGGCAGCTTGCTTCGCAAAACACCGCATTTAAGCCTTCTGACTCATTTATCGGCGCTGGGCATTACCAGCGCGTTATTCCGAAGGCTGTTGCGGAAGTTGTGCTTAGGGGAGAGTGGATGACGCCTTACACTCCCTACCAGCCTGAGGTTTCGCAGGGCATACTTTACACCCTTTTTGACTTCCAGAGCATAATGGCTGAGCTTACTGGCATGGCAGTTGTTAACGCAGGGCTTTACCATGGCGTTAACGCTGTTGTTGAGGGAGCGCTTATGGCTTGCAGGATTACTGGGAAGGATAAAGTCCTTGTCTCAGAAGCTGTGCACCCGGTTGCGGTCAGGAACCTGGAAACTTATCTTGCGCCTGCAGGGAAGGAGCTTGTCACCATACCGGCAAATAGCGGAGTGACGGCTGCTGAAAGCATTGAAAAGCTCGTTGATGACCAGACTGCTGTTGTGATTGTGCAGAACCCCAACTTCTGGGGCTTGCTTGATGGCATGGATGGCCATGCAGAGGCTGCACATGCTAAAGGCGCGCTTTACATGGCTGCGGGGCTTGGAGACCAGCTGTCGCTTGCTTTGCTGAAGAAGCCTTCAGATTACGGCGCTGACATTTACGCTGGCGAGGGGCAGCACTTTGGTGTGCCAGTTGGTTATGGGGGTCCTCACGTCGGAGTCCTCGGCATAGCCGACGGGAGGCATGTCAGGCAGCTGCCGGGAAGGCTGGTCATTCAGGCAGAGGACGTTGACGGGAAAAAAGGGGCAATTCTTGGGCTTGTAACAAGGGAGCAGCACATAAGGAGGGAAAGGGCAACCTCAAACGCATGCACAGCAGAAACTTTGGTAGCTGTGATGTCGGTTGCCTACGCTGCCGTTATGGGCCCAAAGGGGCTTAGGGCTGCTGCTGAGCAGTCCTACAGCGTTGCGCATTACATTGCCGCTGAGATTTCCAAAACTTCAAACTTTAGGCTTTTGCATCCTGACAAGCCTTTCTTCAACGAGTTTGCAGTTGCAACGCCAGTGCCTGCCGCAACAATAGTTGACAGGCGCGCGACAGAAGGGGTTCTCGCAGGGGTTCCTATTGCAAGGGCATTCCCTTTTCCGAAGTTCCAGTCTGCGCTGTTTGGTGTCGCGGCTGCAAGCAAAGCTTTTCCGCCTTCGCGCATGCACTCGGCAGCTGACTACGTCCTTTTGACTGCAGCAACTGAAGCCAACAGCAGTCTTTCGTCCTTACACAGGACGCTTAGCGGATTGGGATATAGATTGGGATATAATAAGTCAGGGACTAAGGTATGAAGCCGTTGAACGAGCTTAGCAGGGAAGGAGCAGGAGGCTACAGGCTTCCAAAGCTGGAAGTGCCTCCCCAGCCGCAGCTGCCGCAGTCTTATCTGCGCGCTGAGCTGAAACTGCCACAGCTCACAGAGCATGATGTCATAAGGGAGTTTATGGGAAGGTCGCACGCCAACACTTCAGTGGACGGCTCTCCTTTGTTCCCGCTTGGCTCATGCACGATGATTTACACTCCAATCGCCGCAAGGAAGGCACCCGAGCTTTTCGCACAGCTCCACCCATTGCAGCCAGCGCAGACAGCGCAGGGCGCTTTGAAGCTGATGCACGACCTTGAGCGCATACTCTCAGAGATGGGCGGGGCAGCTGCCGGCTCTCTCCAGCCTGCTGCCGGAGCTCACAGCGAGCTTACAGCAATGTTCATGATAGCAGCTTACCACAAGTCGAAAGGAGAGGATAAGCAGCGAAGGGTTGTTCTCATTCCTGATTCCGCCCACGGCACTAACCCGGCGTCAGCAGCGATGGCCGGGTATGCGGTTGAAACAGTTCCTTCAGACAAGCGTGGGAGGCTTGACTATGCGAGGCTTGAAGAAGTGCTGCGGGAGAAGGGAGAATCTGTTGCTGCATTCATGATAACCCAGCCAAGCACCTATGGAATCTATGACGAAAAGATAAATGACATAACAGCATTGCTGCACAGACATGGAGCGCAGGTTTTCTGCGACGGAGCAAACTTCGCAGCACTCACTAACAGAGTGAAGTTTGGAGACCTTGGAGTTGACGTTTTCCACTTCAACCTCCACAAGACTTTCGGAGTGCCCCATGGCGGTGGGGGGCCCGGGGCCGGCTTTGTGGGAGCAGCAGAGCACCTTGTTCCGTTCCTTCCAGTGCCAAGGGTTGAGGAAAGAAATGGAAGATTTGAGTTGTCCCATGATCATCCGCAGTCGATAGGGACACTTTCATCAGCTTATGGCAACTTCCTCGCTGACGTGATGGCTTACGCTTACATACAGCTGCTGGGCTCTGAAGGCTTTAGGGAGGCGAGCGGCGTTGCAGTTTTAACAGGAAACTACATGCACAGAATGCTGAGCGAAGTGCTTCCGCCAGCCTTCCCTGGGCTTGTAATGCACGAAGGCATAGTCCTGGATACGCCACTGCGCAAGTTAAGCTTGAAAGTCATGGACCTCGTCAAGGGAATTATCGACCTCGGCTACTACGCGCCAACAGTCAGCTTCCCACTTGGCAATGGCATACTCACTGAGCCAACGCACAGCGCAAGCAGGGGAGCAATTGACGGGTTTGCGCAGGACGTGGCTGAAATCGTTAAGCACGCAGAACAGGATCCACTATGGCTGGCTGCCTCACCACACAATACCCCTGCAAGAAGGTTTGAGGAAGCGAAAGCGAACAGAAATCCCGTGTTTATCTGGAGGTGGCATTAGAAATGACAACTGCAAAGCTGCTTGCAACACCTCTCCACGACTGGCATAAAGACCATGGTGGCAAGATGGTGCCGTTTGCCGGCTGGGACATGCCTGTGCAGTACCCAACAGGAATATTCGGGGAACACGCTGCTGTCAGAAGCTCTGCAGGAATCTTTGACGTAAGCCACATGGGAAGATTTCACATCACAGGCAGGAATTCGTTGGGGCTGCTGCAATACTACCTTGCCAACGACGCCTCAAGGCTAAAGCCAGGTCAAGCCCAATATTCTTTTTTGCTTAAGCAAGGCGAGGGCAAAAAGCCACTTACGCTAGATGACGTTTACCTTTACATGATTGCCGAGAATGACTATATCCTAATCGTAAATGCTGCAAACGCAACTGCCGATCTCGAGCACCTGACGGCAAACGCCCAGGAATACGGAGTAGGCATACAAGACATAACCACGGAGACGTGCCTGATTGCAGTCCAAGGGCCGAAAAGCAAAATCGTCCTGGAGCAGATTGTTGGCCCAATAAGCATAGAAGGCGCAAACAGGTTTGCGCAATTAAACGACGTCATTGTGGCAGCCACAGGCTACACCGGCGAGTTTACAAGATATGAAGTAATAGTGCGGTCTGAAAAGGCACCGGGTTTCTGGGAATCGCTGGTCAGCGCAGGGGCCACGCCGGCAGGATTAGGAGCAAGGAACACTCTAAGGATAGAAGCAGGCCTGCTCCTGTTCGGGCACGACATCACTCTTGAGGTGAGCCCTGTTGAAGCAGGCGTGCAATGTGGAGTAGGCATACAAGACTTCGTCAAGCCAGGAAAAAAACATGCAATGCTCGGAAAGGACTTTTACGCTGCGCAAATGGAAGCGCAAAAAGAAGGAACAATAGGAAGGTACACAGTGCTGCTCGAGCTTCCGCAGCCAAGGCAAATTGAGCCAAAGGAGGGAGGGCAGACATCGAAGCTAATCAGGGATGGCAAGGTAATCGGTGAGGTAACATCCTCTACTGTGGCGCCAATGGTAAGGTATGAAGGCAATCAAATGGTAAAGGAAGAACCGGCAAAGATGAGAAGGAGGGGAATAGCAATGGGCTATTCAACAGGGCCCCTTAAGCCAGGAACAAGCATCAGTGTGCAGGTAAGAGGCGAGGGCACTCCAATTGAGGCAATGGTGATGAATGCGCTCATTGACAAGAAAAACCCGGTCATGGTAGCTGGCCTTGCGCACGTCAGGCCCGTAACGCATTTCTACAACTGAATGCTTGAGGTTCACATCTCTTCCAAGACATCAATCGCCAAAAGCCTCAGGCTGTTCTCAAGCACCTGCTTAACTGAGTTGCACAGCAGCAGCCTGGCATTGCGCACTTTTTCTTCCGCATTCAGAATCTGATGGTCGTTGTAGAAGTTGCTGAACGCCTGCGCAAGGTCAAGCAGGTAGCGCGACAAAAGCGCTGGCTTCAACTGCTCAGCGGCTGCGGCAACTACAGCGGGGAATTCTCTGATTAGTTTGATTACTTTTATTTCGGCAGCGGTTGTGGCTAATTGCGAATAGTCGATTTTGTTGGGCTGCGGGAGAGATTTGCCGTACTTTCTGAAGATTGAGCAAATCCTTGCGTAGGCATACTGCACGTAAGGGCCGGTCTCGCCTTCCAGCTTCATTGCCTGCTCCCAGTCAAAAACAAGCTCCTTATCGTTGTCCCTATTAATCATTCCGAATTTTAGCGCGGCGAAGGCGATTTTCTTGGCTGCAGCCGCGATTTGGGATTCGCTCCAGTCGCTGTGGCGCTTTTTCACTTCGGCTGAGGCCAGCGATAGCAGCTCATCGCGGAGGTCGTCATAAAACACGACACTCCCCGCCCTTGAGGACATCTTGCCAGTTGGCAGCATGACCAAGCCGTAGATTAGATGATATGATTTAGCAGCGAACTCTTTTTCCTTGCTGCCGATAAGCTCAAGCGTCTTGAACAGCTGCTTGAAGTGAAGCTCCTGCTCCCTTCCCACAACGTGGATGGACCTGTCCAGCTTATATTTGTATATCTTCTTTCTGGCAAGGGCGATGTCCTTTGAGGAGTAAAGCGCAGTGCCGTCTTTTGTGAGCAGGACGAAGACGCCAAGCTTGTACTGCTTCAGGTCCATAATTATTGCGCCGTCGCTTTCCTTTGCAATTCCGTCTTTAAGCAGCTTCCGGGATATTTTACGCGCCTCAAATTCAACATCGCTCTCAAAGTAAAACTCGTTGTATTTTACGCCAAAATCCCCGTACATGCCATTGAATTCATCAATGCACCACTGCCTCGTCTCCTTCCACAATTTGTTAAGCTCATTGTCACCCTCGTATATCCTTAGCAGCAGCTGCTTGGTTTCGTTCTCCAGCTGCTCGTTGCCTTCAATCAGCGTGTTGGCTTCGACATAAACGTTACCCAACCACCGCAGCCGATTCTGCTGCGGAGGAATGCCAACTTTCTCCTTCAAATTCAGCATGCCCCACAGGCATTTCGCAACGTGAGGCCCGATATCGCCCTGGTAATTCACCCTTACCACTTTGTTGCCGCTGAATTCCAGAATCCTGCAAAGCGACTCCCCAAGGCATATGTTCCTCACATGGCCAATGTGGACTGCCTTGTGCGTGTTTGCGTGAAAATACTCCACCATTACGGTTTTGCCTGCCTTTTTACCCCCCCCATAGGAATCTTTGGACATATTGGCTTCCGAAATCACCGCAGCTGCAAGCTCTTTTTTGTTAACAAAGAAGTTGACATAAGGTCCTGTTGCCTGCACCCTTTCTATCAACTCGCTTTTGCCTCTATCGTTGCCAATCGCTGCTGCCAGCTCCATAGCAATAGCTGCCGGGCCCTTCTTCCTTACTTTAGCCAGGGAGAAGCACGGGAAGGCATAATCGCCAAGGCTGTCGTCTGCAGGAATCTCTATGTGCAGCCCTATTTCTTCAGAACCGGCACTGGCGCTAATGTGTGGCTTCAGCAGGCCAGCAATGGCTTCCCTGAATTTGTCCGGGCCCATGGTGATGGCGGGGGAACGCGCGCTTATTAATCTTTTCGTTGCTCCTTGCCAGGTTTTTAGCCTTCTTTACTGCCTTTTTTACTGCTCTATTTTCTTCCGGTCATACCGCAAAATTTTCAACAACTGCGGCTTTTTTGAAAAAATTCCCGGCAGATGCCGCAAATCTTCCATAACCCGTGCATTTTTTGCGTATTTCTCACCGAAAGACATGTTAAAACCAGCTCATACAGTATAGTGCAGCAACTGAAATTCGTTGCAATTAACAGAAATTCGATTGCAATGGAATTTTGCTGAGGTGAAATAAAATGGCAACGCTAAGAAGGGCGGAAGGAACAGGAGAGGTGAGGAAGATGGGACTTGGAGGATTAGTAACCCGGTTTGCGCTTGCAGGTGCAATCGCCTGGGGAGGGCTTACAGGTGGCGGCTGGGTTATGGAGAAGATAAACCCGAAGCCTCTTTCAGTTGTGGAGATGAAAGACGCGGCAGGCAACATCGAATTTTACCTCAAATACAAATCTGGTGAAGGGTATGCTTTGCTGCAATGCGATGATGGGCCGAAAGGCCCTCTGTGCGGCACTGTTGAGTACTGGTGGCAAAGCGTAGGGACAGCCCAGAGGGAGGAGCTCGTGGTTGGGGAATGGGCTGCAATCAGCAACGACGCAAAGTACGGTGTCATGAGCAAGGAGCTGCAAAAAATCCTTGACGCGTTTTACGGAGTTAATGGCGTTCAAAAGGCATCACAGCAACAGCCGCAGCAGCAATACGGGCAGCAGAGCCAGAAGTGAGCTTCGTTAAGGCTTCGCTAATGGAAGGGAGTGCGTCAAAATGTCAGACCTCGGAGTGTTTGTGGAAGTAGCTCAGGCAGTGAACAGCATAGGCAGGCTCAACAAAGAGGTGGGAAACATGGTTAATGGATTAAGAGGCAAGAGCAATCATAATGGCCATGGGAAGGGCTTCCCTGGTGCAACAAGGGTAATAGCCAGAGGAAATGCAGGCGCTGAGCCTGATGCGGATTTTTCTGACACCTACGAAGAAAGCCCCAGAAAAGGCCAGTCAGCAAACAAGGCACCGGCCTGTTACCAGGCAGCAATGGAGCACATGGCTGAGCTTGGCAGGCTGCAAAGCCTGGTTAATTACCATGCAAAGCTGAACGAAAGCAGCGCCCTGAGAACAGTTGAGAGCGCAAAAGCAGCGCTTTACGAAGCAACCTCTCGCGGCCTGCTAACAGCATTCCACGGGATGGTTCCACAGCCTGTGCCATCGCTCGAAACGCTCGTAAGCAAAGAGATAGCTGTCATGGCGGCAATGCAAAAACAGGTTGGAATGGCTGTAGGCCATTCGGAAGGAATAGTCAGAAAGCTCAAGGATTATGACGGCGACCTTCTGAAGGAATTTGACGGCGCCAAGACGCAACTCGCGGAAGAGGAAGAAAAGCAAGCCAAAACGCAAAGGGCCGTTGAAACCAAGTCCAACCAGCTTGCGCAAACGCAAATGGACAGCCCCGAGTACGTTCCACTGCAGGCAAAGCTTAACAACCTTTTAAGGGCTGAGAAGGAAACGAAAAATGCGCTGGAAATCCTGGGCCAGCAGGTTGTTGACACTTATAAGCAAAGCTCGCAGGTAAGGGCGAAGGAGGATGTTGTCCGCATGGGGCTGCATGAGCTCCGGCTCGTGCATTCTTACGTAACGAGGTTCCTGACCTTTGTCCAGAGAACAAGGCAGGCAGACGATTTGCTGCCACAGCTTGTTGAGACAGCAACAGCAGTTACTGACGCGTACCAGATACTTACAGGCGTAGTGCAGGCAGGAAGCGCAGCAACCACAGAGGCCGTAAAAAAGCTCGTGAACGTCATAGGGACAGTGGATTACACAATAATGCCGGCTGTTCAGCACGAGGTAAACAAGCAAAGGTCGCTGCTTGAAAGGGCGGACAAGAAGACGACCTTTTACGAGCAGGCTGTGGAGCTGCTGAGGGGGAAAAATTACCAGCCGGCAAACGGCGCGGGGCAACATGAAGCTGCCCCTCCGGCAGCTTAGGCAGCAAAACGTTTAAATAAGCCGGCAACTGTTCAGTGTGTAAAGAGGCAAAAGAGGTAATGAAGGATGGGTTTGCCATTGCAGCTTTCGTATGCACTCCTTGGCATTGCAGCAGCATTAGCCGCAATAAGCTTTTTTGCCAAGAAGCCTGAAGCGAAGAAGGCTATGGAATCTTGGGTGACGCTGCTGATAGTGGCACAGCTGCTGATGCTCATAATAGCATTGGGTGTTAATGACCCGCTGCTTGAAAACTTTTCCCCAGAGGTGCAGCTTATAATTGCTGGCATGAGCGGAGCTTTCGGCATATGGAAATATTACCTTGATCCAATGAAGAAAAGGATTGGTAACCTGGAAGTTGGTCAAGGCGAAATTAAAACAGACATATCCAATATAAAAACAGATGTTCACCTGATAAAGGAAAAGCTTCTTGGCATTAGCGCACGGAAAGGTGGCACGTAGCCTTATTTTAAACCGCAAACTCCCTGACAGTCCTCTGGCTTAGCTTCACGATGTTCTCCTTTGCTTGCCTGTCCTTGAATGAGCGGTCAAGCGAGATATACGCAACGTCGTTGATGTAGCGCTTCACAATCGGAATGCCCTTCTCAACCATGTTTGTCACGTAGCCCCTGACAAGGAACTCGCTTTCCCTGATGGCTGCTGCAATCTCCCTGTAAGCAAGCGGCTTCTGGTCCGAGGCAGTATACAGCACAAGGAAAACCTCTTTTTCCCTTTCGTCAAGCTCGATAGAGCCAATAGACGGCTGCTGCTGCGATGAATCCCCAAGAAATCGCGACAGGGAAAGGTGAAACTTCTCAACCTGCTCCTGAAGCCTGTCAACCCCTCTATCTCATTAGTGCTGTCATTGATGCTCTCGCGGTGGTCGTCAAACTCTTCCCTTATGCCTTTCAGGGCCGCATCGAATTTCTGATTAAGCACTTCAGTTGCAGAATCACTGCTGGCGCTTAACGTAGCATTAGCTCTCCCTAACAGATTTCTCTCCACCTTCTCCACCCCCTAAACTAAAATGCAACAAACGCAACATGCTGCCAAAAATTTGCTGTCCGTATATCCCCACTAAATTCTCCAACCAACAATGAATCCCCGAATTCACGAGGAGCCCCTGACCTGCCGAAAGCATCTTTAAATAGTTTTCTGTAAAGGAAAAGATAGGTTTGCAAGATGATTCGCTTAATTTTTAGCTTGAGTGCTTTAACCGCGGCTAGAAGACAGAAACACGTTTTCAGAGCGGAATAAGTCAAAAGATTTCAAACATAGTCCTTTACGTTTATGCCACCTTCAGCTAGTTTCCTGACCAAACCACTCACTTCTTCTAAGGGTGCGCGGGGTTTTCTGCCAAACCGCCACACACCGCCTTGGTACATAATTGTTCCAGCGTTCCTCATATTTTCTGGCGTCGCTTGCCCTTCCAAAACCCGTCTTAGACCCAAAACTTCGGTTGGCCTCACAAATAGCTCATTTGGAATTTCACCAGGATTCACTAGCTCAGACGTGTGCGTTGTAAGCGTCGAATACACTATGCCATTTGCAAGGTCAAGTAGCGTCTGTTGCCCCCAATTCAAAATTGCTGCATCTCTATTTTCACTAACCCCGTAGCGTCCAGAGCGCGGAAATTTTTCGCATTCACGAATAAAGCCTCTTAAGGCTGCTTGCGCCACATTTTCCTGCGCCTCTAATCCCTGCGTTCCTGTCTTTAATCTTGCTTCAACGCTTGTCATCTGTCATCACCCTTTGTTACGCATAGTGCTGGCGTACTTATATTTAAATCTCTCTATTTTTACCAAATTTAAGTGATAACATAATAACTTAATGCTGGGTTTTGCAGGCTTGGCAGCTGCGCATCTTGCCGCAGCTCCTCTTGGCAAAGGCTTACCACAAACGTAATAAGCCCTAATACTAAAATTTATAAGAATAGTAAGATTCACCATTTATTAGAATGCCCACAGGGTTAGAAGCGAGGGTAGAAATAGACGATAGTTTGAAAAGGGCTCTTTTGGCGCTGAAGGGTGACAGAACATGGCGAGGCGTTAGTGAGCTGCTGCACCAAAATAATGCTGTGGAAGTCAATGAGGGACTTCTTCTGAGAATAATCATTGCCGGAGCAAAGAGCAGTAATCAGTACACCGTTCCCTACGAACTTTACAAGGCAATAACAACTAAAGAACCCGATAAACTGATTAAACTGATCTTCAGAGAGCCACCACAACTTGCCCGCAAAATAGCGGACTGGCATTGCTACTTCTTCGATGTTGGGCATCATGAGTTTGCGAGGCAGGTGTCAGAACAGGTAAAAAAGCATGGCTTGGAGCCCAGTAGGGTCAAGTTATACCAAACGCTTTTCACTGGCGGAAGGAATATCACTGGCGGAAGGAATAAGAGCATTGACCCCTTAATAACTGACGTAGTTGCAGAGATGTTCAACGCTGCAAATGGCATGAGGTTCTCCTCTCTTGACGAGATTGAAGAGTTTGTGAACTACGCAGGCGCCCATACTAACCGGATAAACAGGGACATTGGCAGTTATGCAAGCTGGAGGCTTGTGAAGCCCGTTATTGATGCGCTAATGGAGCATACAGGCAATGGCTTCGCAGCCTTTATTAATCAGCCCCAGACCCACTTTGCATCTGGCAGAAGAAGGGTAAGCGCTGAAAAATACGTTCAGCTGCGAAAGCAGCTTGAGGGGCTGCCGCAGTACGCTGCAAAAATGGAAACTGCGCAGCGGCTTGTGAATGTTTTAAGCTACGCAGTGAATGCACTGCAAAGCCTCGGAGCTGCCGGACTAACTATGAAGGACGTTTCACCGCACGTTTCACTAGTTAATGGACTGACGATATCGGAGCTGGAGCTAATAAAAGCAGGAATGAGAAACTATGGAGAGGAAGCCTTCACGCAGCACGTTTTTCAAGCTTATATGGCGATTAGGCAGGAGCACAGCTTCCCTCCTGAACAGCTTAAGCTCATCATTGATTTTCCAATGAAGAGGATTGTGATTATTGAACGAGTAAACTCAGCGAACCAGCGGCAAGAATACGCGCAGCCGCCAGACAAGAGTGCAGAAGTTGTCGGCAAGCTGCTGCTGGCTTATAAGCATGATGTTCTTGACAAGAATAAGAAGAGAGGTTTTAACATTGGAGTAACTGAGGACGGCATAAATCGCGTGCTTTCTGATGCTTGGGAGAAGATTCATGACCATGTCCATACAATTAGTAACCGGTTAACGCCGGTAATGGCGCCATAAGCTTCCAAAGCGCGGCATTACCGTGAAGCGCCATAGGGAAGCTTTTTCAGCCAGTTCCTACCAACAGCAACGAACACGATGCGACCACAATGAAATCCAAAAACAGGAATCAAATGCCAAAATCAAAATCGCGGCTTGCAATATTGCTGTCAAAGCTGGCAGTGTTCGAAAAATTCGGAAAGCAAGAGCTGCTGAAAGAGCAATACGCAACAGACTCCGAGTCTGCTGCCGAAGCAATATGGTTCGCATATATGCAAGGCGACATCGCAGGAAAGGTTGTTGCGGACTTTGGCTGCGGCACAGGGCTGCTGGGGATTGCTGCGCTGCTGCTGGGCGCAAGCAAGGTTTATTTTGTTGACAGCGATGAAGAGGCAATTGGGATTTGCCGCAGAAACATTGCCTCTGCCGGTGTAGAAGACGAGAAAGCAATAATTCTTGCTGCCGATATCTCTGAATTCAACGAAAAAGCTGACACTGTCGTACAAAACCCGCCTTTCGGAACCAAGGCAAAGCACGCTGACAGGGAGTTCCTAATCAAGGCATTCAAGGCAGCGGGCGTTATTTACTCTTTCCACAAAATAGAAACAGCCCATTTCGTCAAAAAAGTTGCGGCTGATAATGGCTTTGATGTCACCAACGTTGTGCCGCTTCGGCTGCAACTGAAGAAAACGTATGAGTTTCACCGCTCAAGGATGAGAAGGGTTGACGTTGGGCTTTTCAGGATTGAGAAAACGTAATATTCTACAACCGCTTCCCCAATCGCATCAGCGTGTCAACGCTCCTTCTCGTGGCAGCCTCAGGCTGGTCTATTCTGGCTACCGTTCTCATTGCAGCCAGCTGGACTGAGGCGAACAGCTTTCCGCACACAAAGCCGATAAGAAAAACAAGCACGAACGTCAGGATGTCTGCGGCTGTTGCCATGATGGACAGAAGCCAAGGGATATTTTAGAAGACTGTGCACGTTGTTTTTAGAAGTTTCACAAGCTACAAGGAATGCTGCATGTTACGGGTACTGCTTTACTTTCCTGAGTTTGTAGAGAAATTCATGTTTAAAATGGCAAGCAGTAAAATACGGAAAATACGCGACTATTATTAATAATTGTTGAGCAAGCCTCAGCGCTGCTTCTGCTGCACGGCAGCGGCCTTTGACTCAACCTCACTCGTAACAGACCAGTCGATAACGGTTTCAGAAAGCTGCTGCAACAGTCCCTTCACCCTGCCAGCATAAGCGTCTTTCTCATCAAACTTGTCAAGGACAGCCAGAACCTCATTGGCAAATGCCGAGGCTGAGCGATAATCCGGGGCGTCCAGGTACTTCAGAAGGCTGAGCAGCAGCGCCTGCATGGACTCTGCAAAATTCCTGCTGTGCCTGCTGTTACTGCTAGTGGACGAGACAAGCTGGTCTGCCAGGCCCTCAAGCCCTTTTGAAAGCATGGCAACGTAAAAAAGCTCGATATGCCGCAGCTTTGAGGGGCGCTTGAACATAAGCGTGCTTATCACCGCTTTTTGTATCAATGTGTTGCTGCGGTCTATCTCCTCCTCATACCTCTGGACAAGTTCCTTTGCCTCCTTAGTCTGCATTACCCTGATCATGTTGGTGATCTTCCTTATCATTGTTTTCAGAATGACGTCCGGGTCCTCAACTGATATGGAAGACTCGCAGCTTATGTGGTCCTCGCCAAATTCAACAAGCTCTATGCTGCTCAGAAGCCTCTTCTGGTCCAGGATTTCAAGCGATGAAATCGGCTTGTCGAGCTTAATCCTGAACGACCTTACGGGGTTAAGGTAGGAAGCAACAATGAACATGTTAACCAGCCTTCTGTCAAGCTTTCCGTTGGTTTCAGAAAGGCTGAGGGCAAGCTGTTTTTCCTCAGCCGCCTGTGGTGCAGAAGAAACGATGAGGTTGCCCTCGCTGGACGTGTCAAGCGTAAGCTGGGTATCATGGCCTATGCCGTTGGACTTGCACCACGCAGCAGGCAAATACAGATAATATGTGTTCCCTGAGCGCTGAACCTTACGGGTTTCCATGCACAATCACTCCTCCCACGACTTCCCCACGACTATAAGCACAAGAGCGTAGACCCACTTATAAACATTTTGTTTATATAAAATTTAAATATGCCTTGGCTATGGGTTTGCGAAAATTTAATGGCTACCGAAACCAATTTAAATAAGCCCTGAATTGCATGGCAGTGATAGGAAAATGGAGCTGACTGTTCTTGAGGAAAACCCAAAACGGCTTGTTTTTGAGGTAAAAGGGCAGGGCCATACCCTGTGTAATGGTCTGAAGTCAAAGCTTTGGGAGAACAAGCACGTTAAAACGGCTACGTACACAATCTCCCATCCGCTGGTTGGAGTGCCAAAGATGGTTGTTGAGACGGACGGCGAGGTTAAGCCTAGAAAGGCTGTAGGCGACGCTGCCGAAGCCCTGCGAAAGGACGTTGCGGAGCTCAAGCAGGAGCTCAAAAAGTTCAGGTGGTAAATCCTTTTCCTTCTAGTTGTGAGTCAACTTAGCAAAATTTAACCAAAAATTTTATAAATAAGTCAATTTTGTGTGGCTGCTATGAAAAAGAGCATTAACGTTATTTTTGCTTTAACATTGCTTCTGATTGCTGTAGTTGCTGTCAGCGGCTGCTCACAGTACGATGGCGGTAATCAGGCGGCTCAGCCTCCTGCGCCTCCAGCGCTACCGCAGCAACCTGCAGCAGCAAGCGAAAAAACTATTGAGATAACAGCTACAGGATTCAGCCCCAGTCCGCTAACGATTAAGGCAGGGCAGACGGTAACGTTTGTGAACAAAGACACAGCGCAGCACTGGCCGGCGTCAGCGGTCCACCCGACTCACGCGGTTTACCCTGAGCCCGATGGATGCATAGGAAGCAAATTCGACGCATGCAAAGGGCTGGCACAAGGCGAAAGCTTCACATTCGTCTTCAACGAGAAGGGCAGCTGGAAATACCACGACCACCTGAACTGCTGCAGCGACCCGGCATTTTTCGGCACGATAGTTGTTGAGTAAGAACTTTTTAATCTTCTTCATGCTTCTTTTTGTTGCCTTATTTTCCTGCAACACCCAACTTGCTTCTGTAGCTTCTGTAAAGCGAATAAGCGAGGTTCCCTGCCAGCAGGGCAGTAAAGAACGGGTATTTCACGTGGGCATGTTCCAGGGCAAAGACAAGCACTGCCACTGAGATGCCAAAAATAAGCTGCTCCCTGTGTGCATTGGGAGAGGTTTTCGGCTCCGACAGCATAATGAAAGCGAAATAAAATGGCAGGCTGCTGAAGAAAGTTAACAGGCCGGTAGCAGTGAAAGGGACAGTAACAAACTGCGTGGCAGCGTATAGAACGACCGTAGCAGCAAGAAACGGTATCGAAGCCATCAGCTTGCCAGCCTTGTAATTTGCAACTATGAGAAGCAAAGTAAGAGGGAAGGCAAAGCCCGCAACCCATACTATCGGGGATGCGGCCCACCAAACATCACCCAGGCTGAAGCGCCAAAGCGAGACCAACAAGCCAAGTGTTGCCGGGTTGAAGATGTGGCGCCCTTTTAGCTTTATCACGTATTTTGACGCTATTGCAACAGCAGCAGCAACAAGAATTGCAGCTGCTGGCGCATTCGTTGGCGCTATCGAGCCGATAATGGTGCCGCTGATGAATCCGGAATAGGGAAACCTGAACTCTTTTCTTTTAAGGAAAAACCTTGCAACCAGCAAATCCAGAATACTGCAAGCAAGTATTGCTATCAAAAGGCTTCCCGGAAAGGCTCCCTGCCTATAGCTGGCAACAGCAGCCAGCAATAATAAAAGGGCAATGGTAACCGAGTACATTGAGCCAAGGAGGCTGCGCAGGGCTTTCATTAGAAACAACTCCCAGCAAAAACATATTTAAAGCTTGCCATAAAACTTCTGCAGCTATGCTGGAAAGCACATTTCAAGTTAAGAAGCCGATAATAGGAATGGTTCACCTTGCCGACCTCTACTCGCCGCAGGGGCTGGACTACGTAATTTCCAGAGCCCTGGCTGATGCGTGCAACCTGCACCTCGAAGGCAAAGGCGTTGACGCGCTTCTTGTCGAAAACCGGGAAGAAAAGTCCAACAGCCCGTTTGTTGCAGAAGAAACAGCAAAGAGAATGTCGTCAGTCATAGACGCAATAGTCACCGAGGTAGATGCGGTCATAGGCGTGAATGTCCTTCACAACGACTACAGGGCGGCGTTCAGGATTGCGCGAGAGCAGGGTTTGTCCTTTGTGCAGCTGGACGTCTACACCGACAGGGCAAGGACATACTTAACACAAACCAAAGGCGTGCAGTTTGACGTAGTGGCAGACCCTGCAGACGTCAGGAAATACCGCGAGGGAACCAGTGCCGCTTTGCTGGTCAACATACACACGAAGGGCGACAAGCAATTGACATTGGAAGATTCGGGAAGATACGAGCCACTCACAGAATCTGCAAAGAGAGCGATAGGCTACGGCGCTGACGGCGTAGTTGTAACCTATGCAACTGGGTCTACCCCAACCTTGGCAGCAGTTAATGATGTGAAGAGATTCGCAGAAACCTCCACCCGCGGCTTTCCAGTCCTTGTCGGGAGCGGCATGACGCCAAAACTGGTTCCCGAGTTTCTGAAGTATGCTGACGGCGCAATAGTTGGCACTTATTTCAAAGCTGGCGGCATCACAGACAATCCTGTTGACGGTAGGCGTGTAGAAGAGTTCATGAGAACCGTACGCGCACAATTCAGGTAAGCCCAAAACATATTTAAACACCTTATCCAAGAATTGCGGTTATGGCTGGCACTGTTACAAAGTCACAAGGCACAATTCTCCTACATCTAGCAAGGTCAGCCATTGAGGAAGCTTTCCACCACAAGAGCGTTTTTGTTCCGGCAATGCTCAGAAGGCAAAGGGCATTCTCACAGCAGCAGGGAGTCTTCGTGACGCTTCTCAAAAACGGGGAGCTTCGCGGCAGCATGGGATACCCTCAAGGCACTTACCCATTGATTGATGGCGTGATAATGGCAGCAAGGGACGCCGCATTTAAAGACCCAAGATTTAAGGCTGTCAGGAAAAGCGAGCTGCGGCAGCTCCGGATAAGGATTGATGTCCTGTCGAAATTCCAGTTGACCAGAATCAGCGGCATAAAGCCCAGAAAGCACGGCATCTTCATCGAGTACGGCATATTCAAGGCATTGCAGCTGCCGGAAGACGCGAAAAAGTTCAAGTGGAGCGCAAGGGAGATGGTCGAAAACACGCTGCGCAAAGCCGGACTGGCTCCCGGGATGTGGAACGACAGGAACGTGAAGATTTACAGGTTCACAACTCAAAAGTTTGAGGAAAAGTAAGGAAAAACGGGAGGGTGCAAAAATGCTGCAGGACTTCTTGGTGCCTTTTGTGACAATCGCCCTCGCTGAAATTGGTGACAAGACGCAGCTTGCAATGATGGCAATGGCCGCAAGATACAGGCACACCATGCAGATATTCCTTGGAGCAATGGCTGCTTCTGTAGTTGTTGATGGTTCAGCGGTTGCCCTTGGTAACTACGCTTCCAAATACGTGCCCAAAACTCCCATCTCGCTTGCAGCAGGAGCCCTCTTTATACTGTTCGGGATTTATACGCTGCTGAAAAAAGAGGAAAACGAAAGCGCAAAAGCAAAAGGCATGACAAAGCGCTCAGTATTAGTTGCAGCCTTCATCCTGTTCTTTTTCAGCGAGTTCGGAGACAAGTCGCAGTTCGCAGCCCTCCTGTTCGGAGCCCAATACAACCTGCTGCTGTCGCTCCTTGGGGCGCTTTCCGGAATAGCAGTCGTGCTGGCTGTAATGCTCAACGCAGGGAAATTCATCAGCAGGCACCTGAGCGAAGAAGCCATCCGGATAGTTTCTGCGCTGCTGTTCATCGGCATAGGGCTATTCACGCTGCTGAGAGCTCTGGGCAGCGTCTGAAGAAGACAAGTAATTGAACTTTATTTCCTCCGGCAATACTCTTCCAGACATCTTAGTCAGTTCGAACCATACGGTCCTTTCGAGTGAAGGCTTCATTTCATTAGCTACTGGCCTAACAAGCGAATACACGTTTCCGTTGCCGTCAGTTCTGTAGCGTTCCTTAACTAAAACGCCGGGCACGGTGACGTTAACAAGTTGCCCTGTCGGTGAAGTGCTCCAAAAATAGACAACCCGCTCGCCGCCAAGAGCAACTACCGCTTCCCCTGCAGGACGAATGTCACCAGCTGCATAAAAATGAAGCCCTTCCCAGTTCAGATGCCCATACTCCAGCAGTTCATTCTCCAAAACTTTGTCAGCCATAGCCGTATTGGTGTTACTTTCGGATTTAAATTTGTTGCGGCACCGCGCACTACGGCACCAGAGCGGCGCAAGAAACTGCTTTTACCTCCCTACCTTATACCTGTTCAGAAGCAGCGAGTTGCCAACAACTGTTATCGAGCTTGAAGCCATGGCAATAGCGGCAAATATAGGGTTCAGGAGGATGCCTGTGAACGGGTAGAGAATACCTGCTGCTACCGGGATCAGTGCAACGTTGTAGAAGAACGCCCAGAAAAGGTTCTGCTTCATCTTGCTCACTGTCTTTCTGCTGAGGTCAATGGCTGCAACAACATCCCGCAGGTCATCCTTCATCAGAACTATGCCCCCTGTTTCCTTCGCAACATCAGTGCCGGCTCCTATCGCAATGCCGACGTCAGCCTGTGCAAGGGCAGGCGCGTCGTTAATGCCATCTCCTACCATGGCAACAACCTTGCCTTCGTTTTGAAGCTCCTTTATTTTTGCGGCTTTTTCGCCTGGCAGGACATTGGCAAGAACGCGGGTTATTCCCAGCTGCTGGGCTATGGCCGCTGCTGTCCTTTCATTGTCTCCTGTCATCATTATCACTTCCCTGCCCATCTTCTGCAGCTGCCCAATGGCTGGCCTTGAGTTTTCCTTCAGAGTGTCAGCGACTGCTATCACGCCAATAAGCCGCTTGTCAAAGGCTACAATCACAGCTGTTTTGCCTGCTTTTTCCAATCCAGCTATTTTTTCCTCAGTTACAACTGCTACGGCAATGTTGTTGTCCTTCATGTAACTCCTGTTGCCCACTAAAATCTTCTTGCCGTTGTAGTCAGCCTTTATGCCTTTCCCTGCAACGGTCTGGTGGAGCTTTCCCTGCGGCAGCTTTATGCCCAATGCCGCTGCCTTTTCCACTATTGCAGTGCCAATCGGGTGCTCAGAGCCCTTTTCAGCCACTGCTGCAAGCTGCAGTATTTTTCCTTTGTCGTAGCTGCCGGCTATCGGCACTACGTCAGTTACTGCCGGCTTGCCCTTTGTCAGGGTGCCGGTCTTGTCAAAAACGATTGCCTGGATTTTCCTTGCCTTTTCCAGGAACTCGCCGCTCTTGATGAGGATGCCGTTCTGCGCGCCTTTGCTCGCGCCAATCATTATCGCTGCGGGGGTTGCGATTCCGAGCGCACAGGGGCAGGCAATGATGAGCACTGCGATAAGTATTGACAGCGCCAGCGGAAAGGACAAGCCGTAAATGAAATACCAGAACGCTGCGGCAGCAACGGCAATAAGGATAACAGCAGGAACAAAGTAGGCTGACACCGTGTCGGCAAGCCTTTGCATGGGAGCCCTTGCGGCTATGGCCTCCTGCACCATCCTGACAATCTGGGCAAGGGCAGTATCAGAGCCAACCTTCGTTGCCTTGAGCTTCAGCAGGCCGCTCTTGTTGATTGTTCCCCCAATGACAGCGCTGCCCGGCTTTTTGGTAACAGGCATCGATTCGCCGGTAATCATAGACTCATCAACAGCTGACTGCCCGGATATGACAACGCCGTCAACAGCAATGCTTTCGCCAGGCTTCACCACAACAATGTCGTTAACCGTAACCTTCTCAACAGGTATCTTCTCCTCTTCCCCATGCCTGATTACAGTCGCCATTTTTGGCTGCAGGTCAAGCAGCTTCCTGATTGCGGCAGAGGCCTTGCCTTTCATGTTATGCTCCATGTACTTTCCAAGAAGGATGAAGCCGATAATAAGGCCTGATTCAGTGAAGTAGACGTGCTCTGACCGGAACAGCTGCGGCCAGAGAATGCCCTGGAACGTGACAATCGTGCTGTAAAGCCACGCTGCGGTTGTGCCGAGCGCAATGAGGCTGTCCATGTTTGCCTGCTTTGCCTTTAACGCATCAACCGCTCCTCGGTAAAAGCGCCAACCAGCGATGAACTGGACAGGCGTTGCAAGCAGGAAAAGCCAGATGTTGTTAGGCAGCAGCCAGCTGACCTTGTAGAAGTATTCAAAGATTGCCGTAGGGATGCCAAGGGCAAACGCAAAAGCAGTGAGCAGCTTAAGCTTTTTCAGCTCCTTCTGAGGGGCAAGAAACGTTTCAAGGCACTTGCCGCTGCAGAAAAAGTACTTCATGCCTTCTTGCTCGGCGGAAAACCGTGACTTTGCCTCGTCAACATACATCCCGCAAATAACATCCTTGGCCATTTTCGCACTTAGCCCTTGTTCTTCAAAAACTCATCCCTGCACTCGCTGCTGCAGAAGAAATGCTTTTTGCCGCTGACTACGGCTGTGACCGTA
>JACPIJ010000002.1 GCA_016188145.1 Candidatus Woesearchaeota archaeon
GCTTATTTTTCCAAAATACGTTGTGACAGCATTGGCGCTTAACGAAAACTCCACCTTCAGGCTAAATTTTGTTAAAAACGGAGATAAAATCTTCGTTACAGGAACAGTCTTATGAACGAATCGCCTGAGTGGCTGCAAAACTTTTACTTCTTCTTCGCCAAGAACTCGTTAACCAGCTCAACTATCTTGCTGCTTACAGCGTGTGCTGGTGATAGTATAAGGACACGTTTGCTATTGTCTCCCTAACAACTATATCTGGATTTGTTACTCCTTCTTTTGCCCGTTTTACAATTTCGCTTATTGTGACTTCTGGCCGTGCAAGTTCTAAGGCTATATCTGCGTGCGTGGGGGTTTCTATTTGCAGCCCTCTGAGGTGTCTGTTTGCATAGTCAAGTATTCTCCCGGCAAGCTGCAGCATATACGATTTCAGGACATCCTCAGGTATCACAGCGCCATATTGGCGTTGCATGCGCTCAACTGCCTGAGCAACCTCTATATCGCGCTGTTGGCAAATCTTCTGCCAGGCTTGTGCAAGCTTGTTTTCACCGCCTTCAACTGCTGCCAGAAGCGGCGGGCTGGGTAAACTTTGATACCTTATGAGCCTGCCTTGATCACTCAGCCACTTAGCGAAGGGATTATGTTTTAGGTATGGCAGCATCTCCTCCGCTACTGTTTCAGGCTGCCTTTCACGCGCCTTTTTCTCTTCTTCAACGAGTATGTCAAGCGGTTCCATTTTCGCCTCAAATTGCTGCGGCAGATATGGCTGTGATTAGCGAACAGGGTAATGAAAGATTATTTAAAAAATGTAAGGCTGATTTGCTGCCTTTTACTACTTTTTTGCCAAGAACTCGTTAACCATCTCAACTATCTTGCTGCTTGCCTCATTCGTCAGGCTCACGGCGTAGCCCTGCATCAACAGCTTTAGCTCTGCTGCTGTCCTTGGGAGCAGGTCAACTATCTTGCAGATGTGCTCCTCCTTAAGCCTGTTTATTGCCAGCTTGCCTATGGCTGCGTGCAGCTCCTTCCCCTGCTCAGGGCTTAGCTCTGCAAAGGCGTTGAGGTAGTCCTCTGTCCTCGTGACCCTGATGCTTGGCTCCTTCTCCCTTTGCCTTATTTTTTCAATTTCCTGCTTGAGTTCCACTAGCGACAGTGGCGTCTGGCTTATTGTCTTCGGTTCCATTTTTTGCTCACTTCCTCACCAGATTCAGGTGGACCGAGCCTATCAAGAGTGTTTTTTCCTTGCCGCCATCCCTGATTCTTACCTTGTAGCAGCTTCCCTGCATGCCAACAACCACACCAGTTCGGCCGTGAAACCTTCTGAAGTATGCTCCTTTATTTACGGACGGCTGCAGGTCAAGCTGCACGTGCCCGCCAGCCGCGATTTTTTTGACAAACCTGCTTACAGGAAGCTTTCCCTTCAATTTTTTTGGAACAGAGAAGAGCTGCCTCGACTTCCGCCTTGAACTTCCGACCCGCTTTACCATTCCGACTGGCGAAACATGGCAGTATTATAAAAAGCTTGCTTTTTTGTGAGCTGTAAGGTTAGAGGGTGGTAGCAGGATTTATTTTATGTTATAAAGTGCTTTTACTAAGATTTAGCTAATTTTAATAATTCATCTTTGTAACTTTCCCACTCTGATTTAAGCTCATCTTTGAATAACTGTTTGAATTCATCTGTTTTTTCAAATGAATCGAGATAGTCAGAAAGGCAACTTTTTATTTTCTGATGTTTTCTAAAAATGAATAACATTTTTTTGATGTGGTCTTGGCGGGAAAAGCCAGTCTTAGCGTTTTTTGGAACATTAAGCTTGACGTCTATAAAAGAGTAGTTCAAATTCTTTGATAAAACTTCACTTAATAAGTCTAGTTCAATTTCATATCCTTCACTTGATAAAACTATTTCTTTTTCTTCGCTGTTTACAATAAACTTTCCGTATCTGTATCCCCAAAGCCCGCACTGCCCATCAAGTACGTTTTTTGGGTGGTTATTGTGATTTTTTAGACAAAAAACTTCAAATCTTTCTATAATGTAGCGCTCTGGAGAAATTGCTTTATTCTCAATTCTATTTGCCATTACACAAGCAATAGTGGAATCTGAAGTAAGCTCTTTGAAAACATCAACTATGTATAAATAAGGAATTTTATCAGAGCCATCACAACAGATAACGAAATCTGGGGCTTTGCTTACATTTTTGAGACAGGATAATATGCCTTCCCCTTTTGGCTTCCCTTCTAAAGTTTGATTTGTTTCAACAAAAATGTAGTCGGTTCCGGCAAATTTTATCTCGGGGCTTAACGCACCCATAATGCAAAGTTGAGGAGCAATGTTTTCTCTAAAAGTAGCCACAATATTTGGCATTTTTTCCACGTTATTAGTTACCGGAAAAATGCAAACAACTTTCATGTAACATCAGTATAAAATCACTCCCTAGAAGCTGCCGTGGTAAATTTAATTACCTCCTCATAAGGTCCTACAAATGTGATATATGCATTTTCGACAATTGGTAAATTATCTGGCGGATTTACGCCCTTCAATTTATTATCTGCAGGGTCAAGATAAATGTATTTATGAAAAACGAGTTTAGGATATGCTTTTCTTAAGTCTCCCATCGTTTTGTATTCCCTTAAGACCTTAGAAGGCGACCTCAGTGGTAACTCAACTCTAATCGTATCATCCATCGTTTCAGCACCTGCTATCCATTTTCACTAGCTTTTACTAGTGTCACACCTCATTGGTCTAGCAGTATTTTTACAATGATTACTATTACTACTAGTGTAGTTACATATATGTACTAGTTAATATTTTTATGTATTCACCAGTATACTGTTGTAGTATTTTGCTATCTTTTCCCTTCTATTAAATCCACTCTTATTTTGTCGTTCTTTGTTATTATGAGCTTATCTTGTTTAGCTTCTGCTTCTAGGTCTTCTCCTGTTTTCCAGCCGAGTTTCTCGAGGAGTTTGTTTGGTAGTATGATGAAGCTTTTTCTGTATTCTTTGTCTTTGTATGCTCGGCTTTTGGTAGAAAGTAGTCTCATAGAGTTAATTTAGGGCACTAACTCAGATTTAAGCTTTTCGGGTACTAAAAATATATTTCAAGATGGATGCTTAGAATTGGCTTTACCGCCTGCCTTTTTTATTTTACCTGCGCCTTCTGTGTGCCTTTCGGTGCCGTGTGCTTTTCCTGCGCAGTTTTGGTTACTGCCTTGCCACCCTGCGCCTCATCCCTGAGCCGCGCCTTCGGGGTCTTGCCTGACGCTTTTTTGACTGCCTCGACCGCTTCGGTTTGCGCTTCTTCTTTGCTCCGCCCCTTTTGACCACTCCAGTCAGGTCCTCAACGCGCTCTGTTATTTTCCTTACTAGTGTTTCCTTGGTTTTTACCCTGGCTATTTCCCTGGCCAGGTCTTTGTCCTTGATTACCTCTCTTATCCACACCTCAAAGTCGTTCTTGTCCCTGTTGACGTGGTACCTGAAGACTTCATCATCAGCCTTTTGCAGGGCCGCAGAAAGAGCTGAAAGGCTTCTCAGGTTCTCATTTGTGCATAACCAGAAGCTTATCTGAAAAGGCACCTTTGCCAGTATGCTTTTGGCAAGAGCTGCCGGCACTTTGCGTTTCATTCTTGACCTTCTTGAGCAACAACGTTTCCACAAGCTTTGCCGCGGCGGTATATAAAATTTTCTGTTTCCACTTAACAGTGACGAGGCATGTTTTTAAGTTGAATTCGCCATTTGCTGATTCAATGAACTGGAGGGCTTTCCTGGTTGTGGACTTCAGGGACATGTCCAACTGGATAGCCATTGCGATAGCCGTCCCGCTTCTCATCTGGGGCGTTACGATGCTCATGCGCGCCATCTAGGCATGAATGCAGGCACAGGCTTTCCTTGCAAAAATTATTTATATGCTCTTTTTGTGCCTGAAATTTGACCAACATGGCCTCTGAAACTACAGCCGCAGCGGCTGCCAATCCTTTTCCCCGTGCTTACGACTTCAAGCGCATAGAGGAAAGCGTTACAAGGCTGTGGAAGGATAAGGGCGTTGTTGAGAAGGCAATTTCTTATGATGCAAAGAAGCCTCTTTTCAGCTTCCTTGAGGGGCCTCCGACTGCCAATGCCCCTCCAGCTCTCCACCATGTTGAGATGCGCACGATAAAGGACCTCGTCTGCAGGTATAAGTTCATGAAGGGCTTTTCAGTGCCCCGAAAGGCAGGCTGGGACTGCCATGGGCTGCCTGTTGAGGTGCAGGTTGAGAAGAAGCTGGGCCTCAGCACAAAGAAGGACGTTGTGAATTACGGAATTGATAAGTTCAACGCGCTGTGCAGGAGCGATGTTTTCTCTTTCATTAGCGAGTGGGACAGGCTCACTGACAAGATGGCTTTCTGGATTGACCTCAGGGACTCTTACATTACCCTTAAGAACGAATACATTGAAAGCGTTTGGTGGAGCCTTCAGCAGCTGCACAAAAAGGGCTTGTTGTACGAGGATTTCAAGGTTTTGCCATATTGCCCAAGGTGTGAAACCCCGCTGAGTAGCCACGAGGTTGCTTTGGGCTATGAGGAGGTAACAGAGCCGGCAATAACAACGATGTTTCAGCTAAAGGAAAGCCCTAATCGTTATCTTCTCGCGTGGACAACTACACCCTGGACAACGCCGGGGAATGTTGCGCTGGCTGTCCATCCTGATGTCACTTACGCGGTTGTTGAGGACAGCGCAGGCGCCCATCCAGGCAAGCAGTTCATTCTGGCCAACGACCTTGTTGGCAAATACTTCAAAAATCCGGTAATTGTGCAGAATATGCAGGGAACAGAGCTGGAGGGAAAGGAGTATGCACCTTTGTTTGACTATTTTGTTGGCAAGCTTGACAAGCCTGCATGGGTCATCACCCTGGCCGGTTTTGTAACGACAGAGGAAGGAACAGGCATTGTGCACCAGGCACCAGCTTTTGGCGAGGAGGACTACGAAAACTGCAGGAAGCACGGACTTGCCTTTGTGCAGCCTGTAGCTGAGAACGGCACGTTCACGAAAGACGTTGAGGACTTTGCCGGGCTGTTCGTCAAGGATGCCGATGCGCTTATCATTGAGCGCCTTGAAAAGGATGGCACGCTATTTGGCAAAGAGAACTATACACACACTTACCCGTTCTGCTGGCGGTGCTCAACACCCCTGATTTATTATGCCCTGAAGTCATGGTTTATTGCTGTTAGCAAATACAAGGATAGGCTGCTTGAGCTGAATGGAAAAATAGCATGGTATCCTGACCACATAAAGCACGGAAGGTTTGGCGACTGGCTTGCTAATGTCAAGGACTGGGCATTGAGCAGGAACAAGTTCTGGGGCACTCCCCTGCCAGTATGGAAGTGCGACAACAGCGGCTGCAGTGAAGAAGTTGCGATTGGCAGCATCCAGGAATTAAAAGAAAAGGCTGTTGAGATTCCGAGGGTTGATACTTCGCTGGAGAGGCGAAGCTTGTCGCCAGCAGGCGACATTGAGGGCGCGACCGAAGGGAGTGCCCTTATAATTGACCTTCACAAGCCCTTCATTGACGAAATCAAGCTCAAGTGCGGCAGCTGCGCTGGTGAAATGTCCAGGGTACCGTACGTGATTGACTGCTGGTACGACTCAGGGGCTGCGACATTTGCCCAGTTTCACTATCCTTTTGCGAAGGGCAGCGAGGAAATGCTCGGCAAAAGCTTTCCTTACGATTTCATAGCTGAAGCTATTGACCAGACGAGGGGCTGGTTCTACACCCTCCACGTTCTGGGCGCTTTGATTTTTGATGACATCGCTTACAGGAGTGTTGTCTGCGCCGGCCATGTTGTGGACGAGAATGGCGAGAAGATGAGCAAAAGCAAGGGCAACGTCCTAAACCCGTGGGAGGTTTTTGAAAAGGTAGGCGTTGACGCTGTCAGGCTGCAGTTCTGCAGCACATCGCCGGAAGCCCCAAAGCGTTTCAGCTACGGCATTGTCAGCGAAAACGTGATGCCCTTCTTAACGGTTCTATGGAACAGCTGCTACTTTGCATCCGAAACTTTAGGGAAGAAAACTGCAGTAACAGGAGGGGATTCCCCTTTGAAAATTGAGGACAAATGGATAATTTCCCGGGCAAACTCTGTTGTGGCTGCTGTTGAGGATGCGCTTGGCAGGCACGAGTATCACGCCTGCGTGCAGGCGCTGAAGTCCTTTGCCATTGACGATTTCTCAAGGTGGTACATAAGGATTATCAGGGAGAGGGCATCGGCGCATGACGATGCGCTGCAGTACACGTTCAGGTACGTTGTTTCACGTGTTGTAAAGCTCCTTGCGCCCTTTGCGCCTTATGTGAGCGAGGAAATTTACCAACTGCTTGTCAGGGAAAAGCCGGTTAGTGTTCACCTTTCCGAGTGGCCTAAGGCGGAAGCCTCAGACGCTGAGCTTGAATCGCAAATGGCCATTGCAAGGGGCTTGGTTGAGTCTGTGCTCTCTGCCCGTGATCAGATTCAGCGCGGCCTGAAATGGCCGCTGAAGAGGGTTTCTGTTGTTACTAAGGACGAGAAGGTAAAGCAGGCGGTAAGGGCCCTTCCCGAAGTAATAAAGAAGCAGGGCAACATCAAGGAGCTTACGCTGGCTGATGATTTTAAGGAGGCAAAGCTGAGGGTTAAGGCCGATTACAGCAAGCTTGAGCCCGTGTTTGGAAGCATTACCCCGAAAATCATTGCAAACCTTGCAATGCACAGTTCACAAGCCGTATTGCAGCACATTGAAACCGAGGGCAGCTTCAGGCTTGAGGTTGACGGCCAGCTGATTTCAATCACGAAAGAGCACCTGATAACAGGGAAAGAAGTTCCGAACAATTACGTCTTCGCGCAGTCGCAGTATGGCGAGGTTTACGTTGACACCGAGACAACCGAGGAGATGGAGCTGGAGGGCTACGAGCGCGAGCTTGTGAGGAGAATCCAGCAGGCGAGGAAGGAGGCAGGGCTTTCAAAGGAGCAGCAGATTTCGCTGGTGATTGTCCTGCCGCAGCAGCTTCAACTGCTAAAAGGCGCCTTAACTGAGCACATGTCAGACATAAAGTCAAAGGTTGGCGCTTTCAGGCTGCAGCTTGCTGACCTGAGGCCGGACAAGGGCGCGTTTGACACGGAAGTCGTTGCCAGGATAAAGGGGCAGAGTGTTGAGATTTTCCTGAGATTTGCATCAAACGCGTAAAATGAAGCTGCTGTTCCTAAGCTGGAATTTTGACCGCATGCCACTCAAGTACCGCAGGCTGGCGTTGCCGTACGCGGCTGACGCTGCCTGCTCTCAGAGCTACTACAAGAGCAACGCCAGAGCCGTGCTTGAAGAAAGCATGGAAGACATTCTGTTTGGCACAATTGCCGGCGGCCTTGCGGGCTTAGCTGTTGGAGAACCTGTTAAGGGAATGGCTGTAATTGCTGTCGCCGCAGCTGCCCATGAAGCTGCCAACGCAGCCAGGCTGTTCGCAGTTTCCCGCACTGCGGGCTGGAAAAAAGCCTCAGAATTCGAGAGGAAAAAGCTTATGGCGCTAAACCGCGTTGTAGCACTAGTGGACTTTGAAAGGTACAAAGCCCTGGCTGTGATTGCAAGCACGGCTTTTTACGGCTTGGTTGTTGGCGCTGCTGCGAAACTGTGGAGTGACGGCTGGAGCGGCTTTTTGTTTGGCGCTGCTTACGGCCTAGTGCACGGCTCAAGGCTCCTTTATAGGGCGGCAAGGCTCTTTGGCAGACTGAGAAGCGGCAAACTCGCTTCGTAACAGTCGCGAAGTGACTGTTTTTCGGGTTTTTCAGCCGTTGGCGCAGAAACAGGCCATGCCATATGTAATAGCAAATTGCAAAAATATTCAAACTTTCCCATTGCAATTCAGCATCGGCAGAGCCGATGCTGCTTAGTGCCCAGAATTTTCAATGGAATTTGGCAGAACAACAGGTTCTGCCACTAGTCAAAGACTAGTGGAAAATTCTGACATTTTATGCATTACTTGTGTCGTTGACTACTTAACAAAAAAGTTTAAATATAAGTTTACTAATCTTCCTAACAGAATATTACTAGATTAGTTTAGTTAAAATAAGCGGGTGCAGGTGATTAGTATGGGAATGATGAAAGTGACAAGGAACTACCAGGTAACCTTGCCGAAGGACTCAAGAAAGCTTTTGAACATTAAGGTGGGGGATATTCTGTTGGCAAGCCAAAAAGAGGAGGGGTTGGTTATTAAGAAGTTTGAAGAAGACGTCGTTAAAGCTGCAGCCGGCACTTGGAAAAGTGTTGAGGACTCGGTTAAGTACGTGAGGGAAATGAGGGCCGAGTATGCGAAAAGGGCGAAGAGGCTTGGCATATGAAACAGGA
>JACPIJ010000030.1 GCA_016188145.1 Candidatus Woesearchaeota archaeon
CAGGATAGCCCTCGAGAAGCGCGTTTCCGTCTGCCATTATGGCTGAGAGCAGCTGGGTGACCATTTCCTGCTGGCCTACTATTACCTTTCCTACCTCGTCAAAGACGTCATCAAACAGCTTCTTGTAAGCCAGCATTGAACGCGACCTCCTTTTTGAGAGCTACTTAACAGCTACTGTGGCATTAACTGAAGAACATATTAATAAATGTTATCTGTTTGCTTCAACAACGTTCCTGAAATACCTCCTGACAAGCTCCTGCTGCTCTTTTGGAATTCGTTCCTCCATGCTCTCGGCGGCTACAGGTACAACCTCTTCGGGGAATTGCTCTGTGAACTGGAGCTCCTGCGGAGGTTTGACGTTGCTGGTGCTGAGCTCGGTGCCTGCAGGCTTTAGTATGACTTTCAGCTCTTCTGAGCCGAGCTTTGCAACTGACGGCTGGCCATAGATGTCCTTCCTTGAAGACTGGACAGCGATTGGCAGCTCGCCCTTCTGATTTTGCCTGCCAACCCTGAAGTCACCTGTTGGCAGCTGCTTTGACTTGTCAGGCGAGAAAAGGTCGGCAAGGTTTGCCTTGAAAAAGCCGATTGAAACAGGCGAAAGCAGGAGTATCACAAAGCACAGGACAACTGCAGCAATGGATTTTACGTAAATCCTGCGCTCGCTGAGAAAGGACGACTCCTCCACCTTCCTCAGGCCGTGAAGCACCTCTGACTTAAGCTCGTTCGCAACCCTGCTCTCAACACCGGCGTATTCAGCTGCTGTTGAAAGCTTCTCCCTCAAATCCTTGTACTTTGACTCAACAGCCTTGTCAGGCCTGAAGCGAAGCTCACGGTAAACGGCAAACAGCAGGTAAGCCAGCCCAGCGATAAAAGGCGGAAGCAGGCCAAACCTGAATATTGAGCTTACCAGGTAAACAGCCAGGAAAACAAGTATTGCGTTAAGAAGCTCCTCAAACATGTAAACCTTGAGCAGCGATGCCTTGAGTTCCTTTAGAGCTTCAGCGAATATTCCCATTTTGCCTTCTTCCTTTTACTTTTCCATTTTTCCGCTAGCACGGCTTGCTCTGCGCTGTCTTCTCGTCGCACAGCCGCTTCTCGAATGATTTAACTTGGTCCTGCAGGCTGTTGATTGTCTTGCCCAGGTTGTCGACTTTTACCCTGAGGTCGGTAAGCTCGTCTTCCTGCAGCAGCAGCTTATAGTTTGCGTCAGACAACTCATCTTTCTTGCGCTCAAGCTCAACAAGGGTTTCTGTGAGCTTGCCCTTGGTCACTGTGAGCTCCGCATCAACCTTTTCCTTCTCATTTACCAGGTCAGTGTAGAGCTGGTCGAGCTTCTCCTTGTCAAGCTGCTTAATCTGAAGCTCGCCGTAGGTTTTGTTCAGCTCCTTAATCTTGGTGGTGAAATTGCTGCTTATGACATCAAGCTGCTCTGCCTTTTCCTTAAGGTCCGTTGACACGTCCTTGTAAGTTGACTGAAAATATGTTGTTATTGCGACAGTTCCAACAAGGACTGTTATGACCAATGCCAGCAAAGTAAAATTCACGTTTTTCTTCAGGTACATCCTTATCACCGGATTAGCTTTTTAACAATAGCATATGCCGCAGCTACTATATAAAAAATTATGTTGCCGTGGCTATGTTGCCCTGTTTTCAGCACCTTCCCACAGCTTCCTGACTGCGATGTCGAGCAGGAAAACAACAAGGGCGATCATGAGAGGAATCCAGGCAAGGCTTTTCTGCCTTGTCACAAGCCTTTTTGAGTCATCCTTTACCTTCTGCAGAATCTCATCAGTCTGCTCAGGCCTGAAGGTCTGGCCCCCTGTTACCTGGACAAGAACAGCAAGGTCAGGGTCATAGCCTGTGTTCAAAAGCTCAAGGGGATAATTTGCTGCTGCTGTTGCGTCGAAAAACGAGTACCAGCCTGTTTTTTCAGGCTCAAGCTGCGAGCTGTAAAGGCGCTCGCCAACCTTTGAAAATGCCATCCGGGCATCACTGGGCATGCTGTCAGCCGTGACCTCAACCTCAAACTCATTGCCGAGGAAGGTATCACGGGCTGTAACATCAAACTTTTTGTTCCTGCCCAAATCGCCAATGGCCCAGTTCATGGTCCTTGTCACAAGCACTGAGTTTTCCCTGTTGAGGAGCTCGGCTGCCCAGCCTGTGCCGTCGTCTGTTGTAAGGGAAACAATCCTGCCAAGGCCAAAGCGCCAGACCGTGATTACGGGCCTGTTCTCAGCTGTTGCAACCAGCACATCAGCGTTTGGCTTGGGAACAACCTGGTTAAAGCCAGCAAGCCTTGCGTTGAGCTTCACGTTCCTGGTTATGAAATGGTTGTTGTTGAGCTTCTCAAGCTTCATCCTGTCCGTAGGAGCAGCCTCTGCAGAGCCGAAGATTATCCTCAGCTGCTGAGCTTCAGTAGGCTCAAAATACACGCCATTGCCCGCCTTGGCTATTGCCTGCATGTGCTCGCTGTTTGTTCCCTCGCCAACCCCCACGGCGTAGACCTTCATGCCCTGCTCTGCTGCATACCTCGCTGCAACCAAGTCCTCGCCCATGCTGCCTGACTTCCCGTCAGAGAGCAGGACAATGTTTTTGCTTCCGTCAATACCTGCAAGCATCTGCCTCGCCCCCCTTAACCCTTCTGAAACTAGTGTGCTGCCTGTGTAGACAAGCCTAGGAATCCTGCTGAGAAGATCGTTCCTGTTGGCTGACAGCCTTCCAAGTTCAGCAACAGTATGCGGCTCAACGTTAAAGGCAACGATTCCCACCCTGTCCTCAGGCCTCAGGTCGCTTACCAACCCAATTGCCAAGGCTTTCTCAACCTCTTCAACAGTCGCCGAGCTGGTTGTGCTGAAGCCTTCCCCTGTGCTGCCTGAGATGTCAATGAGCAGAACAACGTTGACGAACTTCTTAGAAGCCTCCTCGCCTGAGCCTACATTGACAGGCAACAGGTTCTCAAAAAAGGTGCCCTTGTAGCTGCCCCTGTCGTATGAGCTTCTTCCCCCAATAACAACGATGCCGTTGCCGTCATCAATAAAGGAGGAAAGCTTGTTGGAATCAGTCTCATCTGCCGGGATGTCGTTAAGGGCAACAGCAGAGTAGCCTGAGAGGTCAACACCGGACATGCTTGCGGCTGTGCTCAGGTCATAAAGCGGCGAGAAAAGCCCTTCAAGAGGGGAGCTCTTTTTAGAAATGAGAAGCACCTTCGGCTTCTTTTCAACCTTCACCGTCCTGTAAAACATGTTGTTATCCTGTATAAAATCGGCAGCGTTGAGCTGCGCTACAATCGTGTGGTAGCCTTCATCGAGCTTCCTGCTGAACTTGAACGCGTTAGTGCCCGAAGAGGTTTCGTCCACAACCTTCTCGCCATCAATTGTCACAACGACGTTATAGCCCACAGGCAAGGAATCCTGCGGTTTTGTCTCATCAACCCTTACCAGAAACTCATTGTCAATGCCAACTGTTGTTATGCGGGGCCCTTCAACCTTCAGCGCAAGGTCGGTTTTTACCGGCTCGAGATACAGCGAATTAATGGTGGAATTGATTGAGGATGCAACCACCATCACGTCGCCCAGGCTTCTCCCTCCGGTAACCCTGCCGTCAGAGACCAGCAGCAGGTTGTCACTGCCCAGAATTGTTGCGAGAAGCTCGTCGCCAATCGCTGACCCGTCATGCGTTGCTATCTGCCTTATGCTCACAGGCATCTCGCCCTCAAGTTCCTCCTTGATTTTGTCAACAACCGACCTGTCAAAAAGGTCAAACGATCTTGAGCTGTCAACAAGTATTGTGAGCGAGGGGTCTCCTGATGACAGCTCCTGCCTCAGCGCTACTGGCTGGGCCAGGGCAGCGAGGAGGCAGGCAACAACAACAGACCGCAGGGCAAAAATGGCCAGCCTTCTTCTGATCTTGACCTTCTGGTAAAAGGCCCACCTGTCGCCTTTTAATTTGACAAAATCCTTTCTAATTGCCAAAAACATTATTGCAATCGCTGCCGGGATTAGCAGCAGCAGTTGTGGATGACTAAAAACAGCCATAGCCATCACAGGTCACCCCGCATCTTTACCAAGAGCAGCTCCAGCAGGACCAATACAAGAGCTGCAAAAACGAGCTTGCCCCCAAATTCAATTTCGTTCTTTGCTGTTGTGGCAGCGGATAGCAGCCTGGAATCATAGCTGGCCCGCTCAAGCGCTTTCTCAGAGGAAATGTCTGACTCGCCCTTGTCAAGGAGGTTTGCAGCAATCGTCTTTGAGCCAATGGCATAAAAGCCTGCGTCGTCAAAGAAAAGCCGCGCCGTCTTAACCCTGCCTGATGGAGTTGTGACCTGCTGCTCGCTTATGCCCTCAACTCTTCCTGTCTGGACATTAAAGCTTGCGAGGTCCTCGCTCCTGGTAAGGAAGCTCAGCAGGTTGTCCCAGAATATGGGGTAAAAGTATGAGCTCTTGAATGTGCTTGCATCATCAAGAAGGCCGTAGTAAAAAACTATGCCGCTGCCCTTTGAATAAGAGCCAAGCAGCGAGCTGTTGTCATCAGCAACTACAAGGCTTGTAAACTTCTCTGCACCATAAGGCCTTGCAACGTTGTAGCTTGCAACAACGCCAAAATCAACGCCCTTAGTGAGGTAGCCATCAATCCTCACAGAAGCCCTTGAGGAATTGCCCATGCCAAAAAGGTCAAAGGGCATGTCAAACTGCTTTACGTAAACAGGCAAATCCTGCCGGGCCTGCCGGGCAGTCACAATAAGACCTGTGCCATTGGCAACAGCCTTGTTGATTTCCCTGTAAAAGCCGGGCAGCATGAACTGTGAAGAGGCGTTATGGATTATTATGACATCATAATTGAAGGCCTTGATGACAGGAGGAAAGGCCATGTCAAGCTCAACATTCTGGGATGACTTGAGGGCTGCCATGAGATAGCTGCTGTCAGAGTTTGTGATTAGCAGAGCCCTGATTTTCCTGACAGGAGAGCTTATGAACAGGCTGTTGTCTGTCTCAAGGTCGTCCTTGCGCAGTATGTCAAGCTGGGTGTTTCCATGCACTGTGTCAAAGCTGAAAGGCTCAACAGACCTTGGGCCCATGTCCAGCTGCTCCTTCGCAACCAGGTTGCCGTTGTTCATAACCTCAATCTCCACCTTGTGCTGTGCGTCATCGTAATTCCTGACAAGTGCCGTTGTCTGGAACTTGTTGATGTCCAAGCCAACAAAGCCAACATTACTCAGGGTTTTTAACGATTCTTTCCCCTCGTTGCCGCCTTCTCTGCCACCTAAAACGTTAACAAGCTCAACATCAATCTTCCTCGCTGCCAAGGAGCGCTTTGCAACAATGGCATCAGTGCCCTCACCAGCTTGGAAATCGCTCAGGACAACGACCCTGCTGTTCCCTGAGCTGTCATCAATAAGCTCGCCAGCAGCAAGCATCCCATCGCCAACATGCGTCTTTGTCGCCTTTGCTTTCATGGTCGAAAGAATCTTCCTCGCATCAGCCGATGTTCCCTTGTCCAGAACAACAACAGGGATATTAGTAGCCAACACTACGCTGACCCTGCCCTCAAGCCTTGAGCCAGCTTCCTCAACAGCCCTGCCAAACCTTGTGCCTGAGCCATCACTCAGCAAGGCGTTCATGCTCGCAGAGCCGTCAATAACGAGGACCGTATGCTTGGCGGACGCCGCCTTCTCGCTCGTAAAAAAGGGGGAAGCCACCGCAAAGGCAGCAGACAGGATTATGGCCAGTTGCAGCAAAAAAAGAAGGTTCCTCAATATCTGCTTGAAAAAGTTGGCGAACTTCGTGACCCCGCCCTCTTTTATGAAAAACATCAGGCTCGGGATGGTTTTCTCCTTCGGCTTTGGCCTGCGGAGGTATAGGATTATGAACGGTACCAGCGCCAGGAGCGCGTACAGTCCGGCAGGGTTCTTGAAAGGCATAATGTGCACCGTCTTTTAATTAGGTAATACCCTTCTTTACTTCTCGTATTAAAAGTTTTACATCTATTACACATCTATTAGCTAAGACAACCGCAGCAGCCTTCGCCAATCGCTGTGGCAGCAAAAGAAACAACAAGAAGAAAAAGAGTGATAGACTACTCTGTGAACTTGTAGCCCTTAGCGCACTTCTCTGAACAAAAGCGGTAATGCTTGCCCTTGAACTCGCGCTCAACCGCGCCCTTAATCTCAAGGAGCGCCTTGCCGCACTTTGCGCACTCCGCAACCTTCTCCTCTTCCTCGTAGCCTTCCATAAATGCTTCTTCTGTTGGAGAGATTTCATCCTCTTCCTCAAGCTCATCCCTTTCTTTTTCTTCGTAGATGTCGTCTTCCTCTTCAGGCTCCTCGCCCTCTACTACTTCATCTTCTTCGTTCTTAGCCATGAAACACCACCAAAAACAACAGGTTCTGTATAACTTTTTGCAGCTACCGTAACTGTGGTTTTTATTGTTTTCTATTCACCTTTATAAATAAAACGCAGTTGCCATGCTGCTATGGCAACAGTAGCGCTGCTTGGAATACCGATAATGATGATGAGAGGCGAAGAGCCACCTTCTTTACCCTTCGTAAGTGGAGGAATTACAGACAAACCCAGAAGTGAACTTAAGGAAATGCTCATTAAAAGTCCTCTGGAAGTAAAAGTTGTGGACATGGGCGAGCTACTGCCTCAGCCATTATCACAACCATCAGAAGCTGCAACCAATTTAGGTATTGATTATGGCAACTTAGGCAAAATCGCTAAGGATGCCATTGAAAAAAGCAGAGCCGATATAGTTTTAGCTATCGGCGGAGACCACTCCGGGGCATTCCCGCTTTATTACCTTACTGGTAATGTTGTAAGGGCAGACGCCCACGGAGACGCTTACGTGGATAAGTACGATCCTTTCAATTATGTGGTAAGCGGGGCAACTTACGTGTTTCATGTCAACAAACTCGGACTTAAAAAACCAGAAGAGGTGCATAATGTCGGTGTGAAGTACCTTGATAACTATTGCTGGGGAAAGGGCTACTTCGGCATACGCGTTCCAATCGGAGAGGTTCTGAGAAACAAAAAACTTACGCGAATCGGTCTTTTTGACCTTGACTTAGATGTTTTACGAGCTAGCTACGCGTTGCCTCACGGCTATAAGACTTCTGACTTAACAGTTGAAGACCTGACTGGACTTTTAATCAAATCCAATCCCGCTGTTTTTGGAGTTTTTGAATGCGTAAACACGGCAGGGGTGATGCCTGCAGATATCATTTCAGCACATCCCAACGTCTTCGGGCCAATATGCGATGCAGTTGCAGAAATAGCAGTTGCCAGGGCACAAGCCGCCCAAAATGGCTCTATTCTTCAAAATCCCCAAGCTTTTTCTGCCACTTTCCGCTAAGCCGCTTCCTGTAAGGCGCCCAGCTCTTCCTGAAAATGTCAGGGTAAACTTCAAAGTACTTGTCAAAAAACTCAATCGTCTTAGGGTCTGCCAGGTAGCCACTGCCAAAGTCCTCAACAACCACTTTCTTGATTTTTTCTATTTCCTCATCCCTCGTCACTTTCGCTAGTATTGATGCTGCAGAACACTCAACATGGTTAACATCAGCCTTGTGCTCAACAACAGCCTCAACTTTCTTGTTGTCCAAAAGCTTCACCAAGTACTTCCTGTAGTTTGCAACGTTGTTGCTGGGGCTGTCGATAATAATCTTCTCGGGATTCAGTGCATTGATAATCTCCGCAGACTTGTGAGCCTCAAGCCAGTTGAGGTTCATCCCGTCATCCGACTTCACAGAAGCGTCAATCTCGGCTGGGCTTATAATGACGATTTTGTAGTCCTTGACAATTTTGACTATCTTGCCAAACAGCTGCTGCCGCTGCTTGGGCGTTAAAAGCTTGGAGTCCTTAGCGCCAACCTTTTTCAGCTCGGCAGCGCCTTCCTCGTCAGTCAGCACGCCGCACATTACCATCGGGCCGATGATGGGACCGCGGCCTGCTTCGTCAATGGCGCAAACTAAAACCATGGCGCAACAATCGCGGATGCTGTTTTTAATGTTGACGGTTTTGCACTAATACAGCTTAACGAGGTTGCCGTTTTTCCTTGCCAGCCTGAAGCAGTACAAGTAGAAAGGCCAGACAAGGATAAAATAAGCTGCAGTGATGATGGCAGCCTTGGACAGGAATACGGGTGCGCCTGTGGCGAGGCTGCGGGCTGCCTCAAATATGTAAGTGAAAGGCATAACTTCAGATACTAAGCGCAGGACACCAGGAAAAACTTCCTTGGGAAAGAAAGGTGCAGACAAGAGAATGAAAGCCTGAAGCGCAGTCCACGCAAGGAAGCCGTAGCCCCTTCCCAGGACAACGATGAGACCGATAATGAACACCGCCATCGCCAATGACGTCAGCAAGGTCAGGAGTGAAATGATTGCGGCAGTTGGAAGCACAGCAACAAAATCCCATCCTGAAGCTAAGGAAACTGCGAACATCATGGCAAGCACAGGCAGTGATACTGATATGGCAGTCACCATCCTTGCAACTACGTACTCAATCTCTGAGACACCTGAAAGAAAAAGCTGCTTCAGACTGCCTGACCAGCTGTCTTCCATCATCTGCATGCTCACCGTGCTTTGGGCCACATAAGCGAAATTCCAGAACAGGCTTATAACCAGCACCAGCAGTCCCGCCTCAGCGGCAAATGACTTTGAATATGATGCGAAGAAACCCCATATTATCATAGTTGTAAGCGGAAAATAAAAAATCTCCGCCAGCCGCCACTTCGTTCTCATGATTATAAGCAAGTCACGGTACACCAATGCTGCAATCCTGTGAATGTTCATTGTTGGTCACTCTTATGCTTTTGTCATCTCAACAAAATACGTTTCAAGGTTCTGGTGCTTCTTCCTTATGTCTGAAACTTTTCCAACATGCATGATTCTTCCCTTATTGATGAATGCAACCCTGCCGCAAAGCTGCTCAACCTCGCGCATGTAATGGCTGGTCAACACAATTGTAGTGCCAAGCTCCCTGTTGATGCGCCTGATTTCCTTTCGCACCTTAATCGCGGTGTCAGGATCAAGACCCAGCGTAGGCTCATCCAGCAGCAACAGCTTCGGCTTGTTGATAAGCGCATACGCAAACGCCAGCCGCATCTTCTCTCCTGTAGATAGCACGTCAAACTTGCTGCTTGCCACGCCCTCAAGCCCGAAAACGCGTAGAAGCTCGGCAGTCCGCTCCTTACGCTCCTTTCCGCCCAAGCCGTAAAGGAGTCCGCCAAACGTCAGGACATCAAAGGGTGTGAGCGCCCAATGGAAACGTTCCTCACCTGACACGTAGCCGATGCTCCTTACAACTTCGCCACGCTTTACATCACCACTAAAAACCTTGACAGAGCCAACATCATGATAAACGATGCCCATCACGATGTTCAGAAGCGTGGTCTTCCCAGCGCCGTTAGGCCCAAGAATTCCAAAAATTTCACCTTCCTCTATCTTCAGGGAAACGTCCTTCAGCGCGTAGAACTTTTCCTTATTTCCTCCTTTCTCCCGGCGCTTGCCAAATTGCTTGGAAACGTTCGCTACCTCTATGATTGCCATAAATAGAGTGAAAAGCGGAAAGCTTTAAATTCTTTCCCATGCAGCTTCCCGGAAATATTTCTGAAAAATTGAAAATTTATAAGGATATTTCGTAAACTTTTCAAAACGTTAGCGGATTTCTTAGTAAAGCTTCTTTGCCGCGCCAAAGAAGGTTTCACTGGACACTGGACAAGTGCCCGGCGAGGGTATATAAACTACTTCTTTCGAAAGGCTCGGAGGACCGCAGAGCTGCCAAACATCAAAGGCTGCGCCTTTGTGTGCTCAGAGGCTTTTGCCTCTGACATTATGCTTTTCCCCTGCAAAGCAGGGTCGGCTAGCGCCTAAAAGCAATTAGGCAGCTCCGCTCAGTATCCTCCTCGCCAAACTGCGGAGGTTTCTTTCCTGAATGGAAGAAACCTCAACGCTTGATTGGGGGCTTCGGAGTGTGGGTAAGATGAAAGAAACAACATATAAAACAATTCAGCCCAAAGAACTTAACAAGGATTTTGAACTTCTTAGCGACGAAGGAGAGTTTATTACCCTCAAACATTTAAGAGGAAAGAATACGATAAAAATTCACTCTCCTTTTATCCTTGATGAAGATGTAGCCAAGCTGGCTGGTATGATGCCTGATGGCAGCTTAATAAAAGATTTAAGGCGAATTTATTTTGGCCAAGACAAAGATTTGTCTAAAATCTATCTTTTTAGAGACTTATTAATCAAAAAGTTTTCACCTAATAATAAAGTGTTTGTAGGCAGAGGCAATGCAGAGTATCGGACTTTCATAAACTCAACAACATTGGCAAATTTCTTTTATCATGTCCTAAAAATTCCAAAATCGGATGAACAGATGAATGTGCCGCAATGGGTATTTAACTCACCAGATAGCGTAAAATATGCTTATTTGAGAGAAGCGTTTGCAATGGAAGGGACTATTCTTAAAAATTTATACGAAATAAGGTTCATAACAAAAGATAACCTGTTTGCAGTTAGTATCAAAAAATTACTGAAAAGCGTTGATATAGAGAGCCATATAACTGAACGAATCGGAGGAACCCCTCCGACATTGCAGTATAGAGTATCCATATACCGCAGGGAAAATTTCGAAAGGTTTTGCAATATTGGCTTTAGCTTACCATTCCATCGAGAAAGGTTTAGGCTATTGTTAATAAAATACCACATCAATAAAAGTTTTAATTAGAAAATGATAGCGAGTAGCGGGGGCAAGATTTGAACTTGCGACCTACTAGGTTGGAAGCTACATCGGGCACTCCTGGTTTGGCTCCCGGCACACACTGTTGCCAGCATCTGCCCTATTGCGGTTTACTTTCGGCAAATCCCCGCTGAGACTACTCGCCACTGCTCAGGTTTTGTCCAAATGTTTATAAAGGTTTAGGAAGCACGACTGCGCATGCCCCCGGCAGAGCTGTTCGCAATAGTAAGAGCCATTGCATTCGCGCTAACAAATGTTACAGTGAGGAGCGCGCTAAGAAAGTTCAGCTCGCCTTTCACCGCATTGCTGACAGTATCTTCAGCAATGGTTATCT
>JACPIJ010000036.1 GCA_016188145.1 Candidatus Woesearchaeota archaeon
AACTAAGCATTCTGTCATTATTTTCTGGGAAAAGATAGGCAGGAACAGGGGTGCTTTCCTTAACAAGCTCTACGGCTTTACCGTTAAAGGCAGGCACTATCCGGGCATATTGCTGAAATTCGGCGGCAGGCGGGTAGGCAAAAGCTGTGTAATGCTGCCCGTCCAGTATAAAAGCGATGTTTTCAGGCTGATAAAAGCGCACGAAGTAAAAGCCAAGGTTTTGGAAGTGTTCAGTTAAACATTGGAGTTCGTGAACTCAACGACTTCGTTACCATCTACCTGAGGAATGTTGAGGGCGTTGAGAAAACCCAGACAGCCATTGTGCTGAATGAGGCGTAGTCAAGTCGTGGCTAGCACCTGGCCAATCCGGCTTTGCAGCTGCGCAAGTTCAGCCATCTTTGGCCCGAGAAGGGTGCTTACCTTTTCTGCGGCAGTTGGCTCTTCTGTTGATATCTGCGCGTATAAGGGAAAAAGCGCATTAAGATGGTCATTTGTTTTTCTTAATAGCTGCAAATAAGCCCTGTATTCTTCAACAGGCAAGCCGCCATAGTATTGCGCCATTCCACCATACCTGGTAATTTCCGGAACGCTTCCCTCAGCTTCAAGAGCCAAAGTTGCAATCGCTGCAATGTCATGCTCCTTGTCAGGCGGCTGCTGCAAGTCGACAAGGTCGCTTAAAGCTAAAGCTGCATCGCCAGATTTTTTTGGATTTCTTATCCGGCTAAGATAAGTTGCTGAGGCGCTGCCATCCTGATGGGCTAGCACGTATTGCACCATGGCGGCTTCAGTCCCCTTTTCAAGAAGATGCTGCCGTGCCATGTTTTCAAGTTTGCTTGCAGCGTTCAGCTTAGCGGTAATGGACGCCTTGCCTGAGCCCTTCTGATTCAGGGCTTCAGCTGCCAGGGAGTATGCAGCCGCTGCCTCCATCGCATAGTGTATGGTCTGGAATGGCGAGCCGGACCTCAAGGCGACGTGCAGCAAGGCATCCGCAGACATCTCTATGACTGCTTCATCAACTGAACTGGCAATGGCATTGTCCATAAAGGTCTGGATAACCTTCTTATATGAGCACCCTTTTTAACCTTGCGCATATAGAACATGAAAACCCTATTCGTAGCCGCAACCGCAGTCGTCGTTTTCGTTTTCGCAGCCCTAGCAGTCCTCCTCTGGAATACAATGACGTTCCCAAGGACAGACTATTTCGACTTCAGGTTTCTTATGCTGATACTTCTTGCCATCGCTGCAAAGTTCGTGCATGACCGCATAAAGGTCGTGCTGAAGGAGCACACGTGACCGCAGGTTAATTCTCTGACATGCTAACGCTGCTTATCTTACTTCATAGTTGGTGATAACTGGTTGACGATGAAAATAGGCTCTAGTTGCGAACTTTTTTTGCAAAAAGTTTAAATAAGGCGAAGCGGAAAAAGGGCATGGGTTAATGAGTGCAAAGAGGTGTTGCGCATGAAAAAGAATGGTCGCAGGCTTGGCAGGGCTTACCGAAATGCTGTGCGGAAGTTTGTCAGCGACTTGAACAGGGCTGCAAAGGACATGATTAAGGCGGGGATTAACCTTTCTGAGCTCCTTGTCCCTAAGGCTGCGGTGCGGATTCACAAAAGGCTTGGCAGCATTGCCGCACGCGTGGACAGGATAAGCAGCGCCCATTCTAAGCTGAGGTGAAGAAAATGGGAATGTTTGACTTTTTGAGAAAGAAGCAGCAGGCAAGTCAACAGCTTATTGGCCAAGAAGCTATGGCAGAGCATGTGGAAGCGCAAGCGGCCTCGCAAGCGGAAAGCAATGAGGAGCAGCTCTTTAAACGCTTTATGGCCGAAGAAAGCCTTGAAAGTGGGTATATCAGAGATATCGTAACGCTTGCAAACAACAGGAGAGCGATTGAGCAAAGGATTGCTGCTAACAGCCAAAGGGCTTACAGGGCTTTGAAAAGCTTCAAAAGCGCGGCAGCTGTTATGCAGAGACTTGCTCAAAGGGGCACGCAGATAGCAGGGATGGCGAACCCTGCGGCAATGGCAGGCGGCGCAACTGTTGCCCAAGCGAACGTCCTTGCCAGTGAAAATATGGAATTAGCTAAAGACGTTGCCATTGCGCAGAAAGAAGCTGAGATAAACAGGCAGGGGCTCAGGAACTTTGTGCAGCTGGAAAACAACCTCGCTAAGGCTTTTCGAGCGGCTGGGCGTCTGGTGCGCGAGTACGCTGAACAGCTGAAGGAAGTGCCGACGCTGGCTGAAGATGCGAAGGAGCAGCTTAATGACCTTAACAACGTACCGCAGTTTGCAGCTGCGCAGCGCAGAAGCGCGAGGCAGCAGATGCAGCAGCTTAGGCGGTGAATGGCTTAATTGGGATTAAGCAGTTGGATTCTCTCTCATGCTCTCTCCATGCTATCTGCACGTAGTTTATAAGTCCCTACAGCACCTTTTAACGAGGTTGCAGCCTCGTGCGTAAGGATGCACTGTTCCGTATACGTTGCAAGCAGCTGGCCAGTAATCAGGCCTTTTCCAACGCAATAACGAAGCCATTTGCCGGCTTCTGCGATTTGCGCCACGCACTGCTCCAATGAGGCATTGGCTTTTTCTAGCAGTCCGCTCATTTCTACAGCTTTGTCTGCGGTCAGCTTACCGCCTCCTCCATCAGTCATGCCCGCCGCTTTTTGCATGCTGAACACGCCATCTCCTAAACTTTTCTTAGCCACAATTTCTTGCGCTAGATAACGGTCAACCGCCCCGCCCCGTATTTCTGATGTGTTGATAAGTGTTGAAAGAAAAGCGTCCGTGGCGCTGTAGCCTACGTCCCATGTTTCAGCTTTTGAAACTGCAGTGAGGGCCACTACTGCTGCAAGGTACGTGCTAAAAGGTATCTCGTTGTAGGCGAATAATGCCTCAATGATGTCGGACAAGGGGCTGTTTGCCTTCACGGCAATCTGCGCCAAGTCGCCAATTGAGCCGTTTACAGCTGCAATGGCAGTCTCAAGGCTGCGGCAATTATCGCGGTTAAAGACCCTTTTCAAAGGCTCAATAAGCCCTTGCTCATCAAGCACTCTGTAAGCATTCATGAGGGCTGCCGCTTCTGCGTCAACTTTCGCTTCAATCGTGTCCCCCATTCTGCCAATAGGAGAACTTCAATATTTATAAGGGTTGCTGCCGCATCCCGCTGCTGCGCCCAGCCAGTCTCAGAAGGTTCTGCCTACACCAGGAACGCATCCGGCTCAGTCCTCTCGCTTATCTCTCCCCGAAGGTTTTTTGTTATGAGTTCCTTTGCTTCCTTTTTGCCGTAGTTGCTAAGGAGCCATGCGAGCTTGATGAATGTGGTTTCGGGCGTCATGTCGCTGAGGTGGCCAAGGACGCCTATGCTCTGGATTTCGCGCTGTGGTGTGTAAACATTCAATTGGATTCTGCCGTAGATTGTCTGCGGAGCCATCACAACGATTGTTCCGGAGCCAATCAGGGTTTTCACTGCAGCAAATATTTTTTTGTTCTCCGCGGTAAATTTGTCTATCTCCTCGTTAGGCAAATGGCCAAGTCCTGTACCTTCGACAACCAAACCATCAAAGCCTTTGAAGGCTAAGAACTCTGAAGCAAACATGTTGGTGTGGGTCTTTATTACGCCGACCTTGATTTTTTCGTTAAACAGCTGCAGCTTTTTATTATTCACAGCTGCGCTTTTTTTGTTGTGGCTGCCGAAGAAAGTGATGTTCTTTGCCTCGTAATCAACCCGGGCAATTGCTATTGTGTTTATTGGCCTGAATGCATCCCTTCTGCTGGTGTGCATCTTTCTGGTCTTTGTGGCAGGCAATATTAGATTGCTCGTGTCGCTCATGTTCTCGTGCATGCATATCGCAACTCCGCAGAAATCTGAATTTGCAATGAAGTAAGCTGCCGAGATTAAGTTCAAAGCAGCGTCTGTGCTGCCTCTGTCAGAGCTTCTCTGCGCGCCAACCAAAATCACAGGGACTTGGAGGTTATCCAAAATGAAAGCGAGGGCGGCAGAAGTATAATGCATGGTGTCCGTGCCGTGCGTAACTATTACGCCATCAGCTCCGGACTCTATTTCCTTTTTGACTTCCTTTGCGATTAAATTATAGTGGGGGAACCGCATCATCTCAGATTGCATCTGCGCGATTTTTCTGGACTTTATTTCTGCAATCTGCTTAAGTTCAGGGAACAGCCCAAGCATTTCCTCCTCTGAAAAAGCGGCTGTGACCCCGCCAGTCCTGTAGTCCACCTTGCTCGCAATGGTTCCCCCGGTGTGGAGGATTGAGATTTTCGGCACTTTTGATTTTTCGTTTTTTGATAAACCTTTTTCGGAAAAAGGTTTTGCTGCGGTTATTTCGCCTTCGCTTTTTTCCTTTTGTTGCAGCTGCGGAAGCAGAGAAATCCTCTTTACTTTGCCCTTATCAATTCCAATGTTGTAGCCGCTTGGCAGCTTTATTATGACAACGTCTTTTTCCAGCTCAGGGCTCTGAAGAAGCGTTCCCTTTACTGTCTCGTCAGAAGCCACAACCTCAACAAAGTCTCCCGGTTTAGGATTTGCCATTTTTTTGCTGGTTTAAGCGACTCATTTAGCTGATAATGCTAAGAAAACCGTTGCTATATTAACTTTTCCTTACGAGCCTTTCTGTTTTGTGCTTGAGCCTTTCCTTCTGCTTCAGGAGCAGCTCCATCCTTTTTGCCATAAGCTCGCGCTGCCTGTCAGGTGCAGCCTTCATTCTCCTGTTGAAGGCCTCGACCTGCTGCTCGTACGCCCTTACCTTAGCCATTGACTGAATGGAGTTCCTCTCTGCCTCGCGCTTTGACTGCTCTGACTGCCCCGAGGAGCCCATCAGAATGCGCAAAAGGACAAACCCGCCGATAACCACAGCAGCTATGAGTAACAGGTTAGCCATAATGACTCTTTTTCAGAACATGTGTATATAAAACTTTTTGCTTGCATCATCGCGATAAGAAGGGGGACGCAAGTCGGCATTAGCCGACTGCGCATTCCGCATAGCGGAATTGCGCCGCAGCCGGGAACTCCATCCGCCTTGTAACGGATTTTGAACCCGGATAAGGCTTCGGACCTCCCCTGTTTTTCAGACAGGTGCAGTACCTTCTTCTGCGTCTGCGGCAGCCCCAACTAAAACAGAATTGCAGTTTTGATATGCCTTTTGCCTGAAAACCCATAATTCTTTCACAAAGTTTGGATAATTTTCAAGAGTTGTTTGAAATCTTTCAAATATTTCAAAAGTTAGCGAATATTTTATGACTTTAATGAAGACTTTTTGGGGGGCAAAATAGTAAAATAGAAAGGATTAAATATATGTCTCGTTATATAACCGGTAATGAGGCTTCGGAACCTTTAAGGCAGTACCAGATTCTGCCTTTTCTTCTTATTTTGAGAATTGATTGGGTTCGTAAAGCTCTATTGGTATTCCATCAGGGTCTCTCAGGAAGCAGAACCATGCACAGGTTGTGCCTTTTACAGGCTCATCTACATCAATCCCTTTCCCCTTTAATTCATCGTATTTTTTCCTGGCATCGTCAACTTGTATTCCTATGTGCTTTAGACCTATTACTTTGAGGTTGGATAAATTGTCTTTTTTACCTATTGAGCTTTTAAACTGAAAAATTTCCAGCCGCAAGTCTTCTAACCTCAGGACAATCGCCCCACCATCCCAGCCAGGTTTAGTAAACCTGTTGATTTCGATGAATCCAAAACTGTCCTTATAGAATTTAGCTGTTTTTTCCGAGTCTTTTACAGTTATTGCAATATGGTGCACTTTCGTCATATGCAAGTTTTATCCCATATACATGGGCCTTTCTTCCTTGATTTCCTTTGCCCTGGCAACGCTCAGGCTCTCCCTGACGTCTTCGTAGGCCTTTTCAATCTCTTTCGTGACAGATGGCCTTACCTTTTTGAGGGATTCCATGAAGTGCCTTTCCTCAACTGACTTTGCTGTCATGCTTTCCCTCAGGGCGAGTATCGCTGCCTCCCTGCAGACAGCCTCAATGTCAGCCCCGGCATAGCCTTCTGTTAGCTGGGCGAACTTCTCAAGGTTCACGTCCTTAAGCGGCATGTTCTTTGTGTGGACCTTGAATATCTCCAAGCGCGATTTGACGTCAGGCACCGATGTCAATATGAGCCTGTCAAACCTTCCAGGCCTTAGCAATGCAGGGTCAATCATGTCAGGCCTGTTGGTTGCTCCAATGATGACTATGTCGTAAAGCTCTTCAAGGCCGTCAATCTCGGTGAGTAGCTGGTTGACAACCCTCTCGGTTACGTGGCTGTCATGGCTGATCCCCCTTTTAGGGGTTAATGAGTCAAGCTCGTCAAAGAATATGATGGTGGGGGCGGTCTGCCTTGCCTTCTTGAAAACCTCCCTTACTGCTTTTTCCGATTCGCCAACCCATTTTGAGTTGTGAAGCAGCAGCGGAACGAAACCGCCTATAAAAGAGGAATGCTCTGTCTCTAAGTCGTACATCCACTGGGCTTGAGCCTGTGTTTTGCCAGTTAGCTGTGTCCAAGCCAGTTCGCCACAGGCCAATACCTTGAGCGTTTTGTAAGCCTCTGCATACCTGAATTCAGTGCCTGCCCGTTCTATGTGTTTGTCAATGTATGGAAGCATCCTCTTCAGCCTGAGCAAGCCGCAGCGCTTTCTTCCGCTAATTACGCCTTCAAAAAGCCCTTCCGGCAGCTCCTTGCCATACCTGAGCTTTAAGCTGTCCTTGATGTTTCTAAGAAGCAAAGAAACATCCGGAAGCACATATCTGGCGTTATAATGCCTTCTTACCTTAACATCAGCGGCCGTGCCCGTGGCGCCTGCGCTATACACTTTTTTCTTGAACTTGGACATTTCAAGCTTTCCAGATATGGTTAACATGTTCATCCCGTCTTTCCTATGCCAGTATCTGTATTTTATGCCAAAAATTGTTAGCAAATATGACATTCCATGCGCTAATCCTTTGCTCATGGTGCCGTATTCAATTTTTTGTCCGTCAATGTGGCCATCCCCCTTGTAAGCAGCGCGCAGGAAGGCTGCAATGACTTCCTCAGATGCCTTAGAAACAATTTTTGGAATCCCTATTGTGTAACTCTTTTTGCTGCCAAGTTTCTGCTCAAATAGCTCCTCCATGTATTTAACTAATGGTGTTGAATAAGTAATTATTTTATCACTGTATTCTTTAATCCTTTCCTGTTCAACAAACATAAGGAACAGTTTCTTTATTTCGTTTCTGAACTGGGCGTTTTCATTGCAAATGCTGACCCCCTCTTTTGACACGTTTCCCTCTGCCGCAAACCACCCCAAGAATTCTGCCAGCTCTGGCGTTAGCTTCTTTGGCAGCTTAGTTACCTCTTTAGTGCTGAAAATTTTCACGTAGTATGAATCGCTGTCCTCTCTCACAAGCCTTAAATTTTTATACTGAGGCAGCGCAATTTTTACTGATTTGCCAAAAGCTCCCAGTCTTGATGGCTTGGCAACGTAATCCCATGCTTGCAATTCAGAAGCCCTAACCCAGGCGAGCTTTCCTTTCCTAAAGGCGTAAAAAGGCTGATTTGCCGAAACCGTTAACATGTTGCCATCGCCGAAGCTGAGTTTGTAAGCTTCATTCACGAGCAGACGGTGTATCCTTCTCACTTCCGTTTTGATTAGTTTTCCGTCTTCGCCGAGTGCGAAAGAGTAAACAGGCTTGTCAAGTTTTCTTACCTCAAGGTTTCCCTTGGCAGATTCTACGCTGCTGAAGCCCTTCACCTTTTCGTAAAAGTCTTCGATAGGTCTAACACCGCAAAAATCAGTAAATATGGGAGTTTCTCCAGACAGGCAGAGCAGCTCCGGCCCTTTCACGAGTATGAAGTTGGCCTCTGACTCTGTGGCAACTGCCTTTGCCAGGAGGCTTTTGCCTGTGCCTGGCGCTCCGTAAAGGAGTATGCCTCTTGGGGGCCTGACGCCAAGCCTTCTGAAGGCTTCAGGATTCTTTATGGGCCACTCAACAGCTTCAATCAGCTGCTGCTTCACGTCTTCCAGCCCTCCAATGTCTTTCCACCTGACGCTTGGAATTTCAACGAGAACCTCCCTCATTGCTGACGGCCTGACAACTTTCTGAGCCTCGGCAAAGTCCTTTCCAGTTACCATGAGCTGTTCAAGCACGTTTTCCGGGATAGGCTCATCTTCGCTAATCTTGTCCTTGACCAGAAGCTCTGGCAAAACTCGTCTCAGGACAATCATGGCGGCTTCCTTGCAGAGCATTGCAAGGTCAGCGCCCACAAAGCCATGAGTGTGTGCAGCGATGTCTTTCAACAGCCTTTCCCTTTCCTTGTCATCCAGGGCCACAAACTTTTTTGCCTTCAGTTCGGTTCCGGTTCCTTCCCTGTTTTTTGGGACTTCCTTGCCAATCGGCATGTTCCTTGTGTGTATCTTCATGATGTCAAGCCTGCCTTCCTTGCTAGGAACGCCAATTTCTATCTCGCGGTCAAACCTTCCGGGCCTTCTCAAGGCCGGGTCCAATAGGTTCGGAACATTTGTTGCTGCTATGACTACAACCTTGCCTCTTTCCTTTAGCCCATCCATCAGGGCAAGAAGCTGCGCTACGACCCTCCTTTCAACCTCCCCGTGCAGCTCTTCCCTCTTGCTGGCTATGGCGTCTATCTCGTCAATGAAAATTATTGATGGCGCATTTTTTTCGGCTTCTTCGAATTTCTTGCGGAGGTTTTGCTCGCTCTGTCCGTAAAACTTGCTATTATGCAGTAAATAATAATGACCGATGAAGCTGTCGTCATCAACTGTAAAATCGTAGAGGTCTCTTTCGCCAATATCTGTAATTCCTGAAACATATTCCCATGAAATATCTTCTCTGGTTAGAATCTCAAATTCTTTTTTAATAGATGGGCTGGAAAGCCCGTTAGAAACTGCAATTTGGTATAGCCTATTCAAAGCGTGCTTGGTGAATCTGCCATTTTTATAAACATAATAATCACGATTCCGGTAAGCATCGTAATTCAATTTATCCCTGATTTCTTTTATCAGAGCATCCGGATATGGAATGTTCTCAAACTCCTTTACTCTGCCTGTTTTCAGCACCTCACCGATTGCCGCTTTTTTTGTTATTAACGGAAGTTTGGCGAATTTAACCCTTCCTGAGTTTCCTCGCACAGCAACTTCGAACATTTCTCCCAATGGTGTGTTGTGTTTATTCAGTTTGGTGCTTATTTCGAGCCTTAATTGCATCAAAGCCTGCATTTCTTGGAGGAAAACTTTGGATTTGCAGAAAATTTTCGGCGTCGGGTAACTGAAATTTTTTGTTTTTGTCAACGCGACCGTACCGTCGCCTTCAAAGTAACCAGCTACGAAAGCGGCTATCTCTTTTTTTGGCAGGGAGTACATATATGAAGGTATGTGCTGTTCTACCTTTGCCTTGTTACCGGAAGGTATGCCAAGCAGTTCAAACAGCCTTGCCAAAACTTTGGAGTAAATCATGACTCTGGCGTCTTTGCCTGACCTGTACTCTTTCACCTTTGTATTGGCAACTGAGAACGACTTGATTATTTGGCTTTTGAAATGATTAATTAATGCCTTACTTTGGTTTGCAAAGATTATGGCATCTCGCTCCTTGCTTATATTGCCATCAGAATAAAGCAAGCCAAGGAGCATCATAAGCCCTTCACTGGTTTTTTCTGGAATCCTTATAAAGTTGCTTCTTGAGAGATTCCTGCTTTTTATTGCCGTCTTGCCATTTCTGTTTATCAGGTCCAAGCCTGATTTTGACAAGTCAATCCGGTAGCTTTTGCCATGAACGGGCAGCTTGCTAAGTTTCGCTACAAAATCGCCGTTTTTAAGCTCGGCTACGCGTTTCCAGACGAGCTCGCCTTTCTCATAAGTGAGGAACGGCTGGTTGGCGGATGTTATGAGTTCAGCGCCATCACTTAGGGCAAGGCTATAGGATTTAGCTCGTAGTTTTACAACGTGCGTGATCCTTGATTTCTTTATTCTTCCATCTTTGTAAGAGTAAGTCTTAACCGGTTCTGTAAGCTTAATAACTTCATAGCCGTTTTCTTTCTTTGCACCTGTTTTGTTCTTTGCTTTTTCAAATACGTCTTTTGCCTTAACAAAGCCTTCAGGGTTGGTTAAAACCTGAGTGTTGCCATCTATGCACATAATCTCAGGGCCGTTGATGTGAGTGAAGTACGCGTTTGTTTCGTTGGCAACGGCTTTTGCGACAAGCGTTTTTCCTGTTCCAGGCGGGCCATGAAGCAGCACGCCCTTTGGGGCGTCTATGCCCAGCCTTTCAAAAATCTCAGGGTGCTTGAGTGGCAGCTCTACCATCTCCCTTACCTTCTTTATTTCCTCTGACAATCCTCCTATGTCCTCGTAGGTTATGTCCAGCCTGGGTTCTTCGGCCATGTCGGCAGCTTCTGGGTTGAAAACAACCTCTGTCAGGTCTGTGATTATTACAGCGCCTTTTGGCAGCGTGTCCACAACGATGAACTTGATGTCAGAGAAGCCCAGGCCCATGACGTCCTCATCGACTTCGTCAAGCATCTTGAATATCTCTTCGAACGGGCTGTGGACAAAGGTTGTCCTTCTCCTGGTTGTTCCGCCAAGAGCAACTATGTCGCCCTTGACAACAGCCCTTCCAAGCAGCCCCTGCTTGAATATATCAGAACTTGCCCTGATCATGACGCCCTTCCTTGCAGGCGCTATGATGACCTTTTTTGCGCCCTTTATGTCAGCCTTCCTTATCTTGACGAGCTCGCCAATACCGGCTCTGGCGTTTCTTCTTATTATTCCGTCCATCCTTATTATGCTAAGGCCAATGTCTCCGGGATAAGCTCTGTCTGCAATTCCTACTGTAACGCGGCTGCCCTCTATCTCAACAATGTCGCCAGGCCTCACGACAATCTCGTGCATCAGCGTGGTGTCTATCCTGACTATGCCCTTGTTGACGTCGTCCTGCACCGCTTCCGCAACCTTCAGCTTAAGCTCTGTTTCTGCCATCTTCCTGGTTCAGATAACGAAATTCAATAGATAAATGTTTCGCTTAGAACAACCTGCATACGACTCGCGGGGCTAGGCTTTCAGCTTTTCCCTCAGCCTTTCTTCCCCTTGCCTTGCTGTTGCTGCTGTGCCTGGCCTTTCGTGAACTTTGGCAGCGGGATTGGAGGCGGGAGCCCGACTGTGCTGGATAGCTGGATTGCCTGCAGTGCGCCCCTCACAGAAATGATGTTGTAAAGCTCAACCATAACGTCGTCAGGAAACTTCTTGTCTTTTTTCCATGACTTCATGAGGTCGTCATGCCTCTTTTGGTCTGATAGGTAGAGTATTTCGCCGTTGAGAATCAGGATGCCGAGGTCGGGGGTATACGTGTTTCTGTAGTCAAATATGACCTTTATGCCTTTCTGCTTGGTCTGGCCCATTACAAAGTCTATCTCCTCTGCTGAAACAACGCCTATGTTGCTGTTTATGTCAACAGCGCCTTTTGCCTGCGATTTCCTTTCCACAAGCATTCTTGTGAATGTGAATCCTGCTATTGTCATGGAAAAAACAGCTCCACGGGTAAATATTTAAAGGTTGTGTTATGGCGCATTGAAAATGCTGCTTGCTGACGTCCATGCCCACCTTGACACATTCGATGAAGAAGAAAGGAGTGCTGTAGTTGAGAGGGCAGCCGCTGCCGGAGTTAAGGCGATAATAACCAACGGCATCGATCCTGCCTCCAACAGGAAAAGCCTGGAGCTGCAGCAACAATTCAAAATCGTGAGGGCAGCCCTGGGCTTATACCCTAGTGAAGCTGTGAAATTATCTGCGGCAGCGATAGAGGAAGAACTTGGCTTTATCCGCAGCAACGAAAATAAAATAGCTGCCATCGGCGAAATAGGCCTTGATTACCAGGAAGCCAAGGGCGAAAAGGAAAGGCAGCTGCAGCAGCGGCTGTTTGAGCAGCAGCTGCGGATTGGGATTGAGCTGAATAAGCCTGTCATTGCCCATTCAAGAAAGGCGGAAAAGGAAGTGGTTGATGCTCTGATTCGCTGCGGCTGCAAGCGGGTGATACTGCACGCCTTTCATGGAAGCATCAAGCTGGTCAAGGCTGCGGCTGCCGCTGGTTTTTACGTTACCATACCATCCAACATCGGAAGGAGCAGCCATTTCCAGGCAATCGCGAAAACATTGCCGCTGTCAAGGCTGCTGACAGAGACGGATGCGCCCTTCCTGGCTGCTGACAAAAATGGCAAAAGCGAGCCTGCCCATGTTGCTGCGGCAGTGGCAAAAATTGCAGAAATCAAAGGCTTGGTTGCTGAAGAGGCTGCTAACGTAATCTACAATAACTACCAGCTGCTGTTCGCATAAGAGAGAAAACTTCCCATTAATCCCTAGCGAAACATTTATAAACGCTTTTCGGCAATTTGTAATTAAACCGTGACTGTTTGGCAGGACTGCAGCATTTGCAGCATTCAGCGCATTTGGTAAAAAAGCAGGGTGTGAAATAGTAAAATGGCAGAATCAGCTTTCAGAGGGACCTTCAGCTTCCTTGAGAAGATTGGAGTGCTTGACGTTGTGCTGCCGTTCCTTCTTGTGTTCACCATAATGTTCGCGATACTTGAGAAGACAAGGGTATTCGGCACAGAGGTTGTTGAGGGGAAGACTTACACAAAGAAGAACCTTAACTCACTTGCGGCGTTCGTCGTTGCATTCCTTACGGTGGCCTCGAGCAGGCTTGTTGAGGCGCTAACGCAGATATCGGCAAACGTTGTCGTACTCCTGTTAGCATCCGTGTTTTTCCTCATGCTTGTCGGCTCATTCCACCACCAGGCTGATGATAAGGGATTTGCGCTTGAAGGGGCGTGGAAAACGCTTTTCATACTCATAATATTTGTGGGGCTGTTTGGCATATTCCTCAACGCAATTAAGACGGGCGATAAGACATGGCTGCAGTGGGTATTCGACTGGCTTTCCCAGTTCTCAAGCAACGTTTCAGTTGCAACTGTCGTGCTCATAGGGCTGGTTGTTGCAGCCATGACGTATATAACAAGGGGTGAGAAGTCGCCAGCCGCAAAAACATAAAAAGATATAAAAACAGCAGAATGCATGGAATCAGGAAAAAGGAAAATAAGAACTTAATGGCTAAAAGGGTGAACAAAAATGCTGCCTGTTGTGCTTCAGACATTCTCAAGCGTAAGGACGGTGCCAGACTTTCTTGTCCAGCTTGAGCAGTTCGGGTTGCTGGATGCAGTGCTGCCTTTCATCCTAATCTTTGCTGTTATTTTCACCGTGTTAAAGACCACGCACGCCTTGGGCGACAAGAAGAACGTGCACATGCTTGTTGCCCTGGTCATAGCATTGCTGGTTGTCCTTCCCCATGTGATGGGTACATATCCCCAAGGACAGGACGTGGTCCAAATAATAAACACCGCCCTGCCTAATATCGCTTTAGTTATTGTGATAATAGTTGCGGCGCTTATCCTCATGGGCATATTCAACCCAACCCAGACTGGGGTTCCGGGAGGAGGAGTCTTTGCATTCATCAGCGTTGGCGTAATCATTTACATATTCGGGCTTGCGGCAGAATGGTGGGAAACTTTAGCACCATTGGGCTTCCTGGCAAATCCTGACATGCAGGCGCTTATAGTGATAATCCTCGTGTTTGCCGTAGTGATATTCTTGATAACCGCAGAATCGCCTGGTGAAAAAATATTTGGTGGTCTGAAGGGACTATTCGGCGGAAAGTAACAGTACGTAACAGTACGCAACACATCCGGAGTAAACATCCGGAGTAATAGAGTAATTACGGCGAAACAAGCCCGGAATGAGCGAGGATATATATTATAAAAATAAAAAAATGGCAACGGTTTTGGACCTCGGGCTTTTGAAAGGCTTTACTGACATCTTCGTGTGGATTCTTGTTTTTGTAATTGTTTATGGAGCGCTTGAGGTAACCAACCTGCTCAAGAACAGGGGGCTCCATGCCCTTTTCGCGTTTGCAATAACAGCCGTTATAGTCCTTACAGGGGGAGGCACAAACCTGATAACGGCCATGCTGCCTTGGGTGGTTGTTCTGGCAGCTTTGATTTTATTCATCCTGATGCTGGGCCAGTTTGCAGGGCTGGATACCAACCAGATACTGTCAAACTTTGGCACAAGGGGCTTTATATGGTACGTCTTAGTGCCATTGCTTGTCATTTTAATGGTGGCGTGGACTCAGGGGCCCGGGCCCGGGCCCGGGCCTGGGCCTGAGCCGAGGGCTGCAACAGACGGGGCAACAGGCGAGTTAATACCTGCAGAAAAAGTGGTACAGGAGCAGAGGCCGTTCATTGGCGTGCTGACAGATCCAAAAGTGCTTGGCCTTGTTCTTATCCTTACGATTGGGGCCATGACGTTAACGCTCATGGCAAGCGGAGGAGGGGCTGTTAAATAGCTGCAAATTCTGCAAATTATTTCTTTGGCGCTGTTTTCATTCCCTTTGTTATGCGTGAGAGTTCGTTGACGTTTTCTGTCAGGGTCGGGATTATCTTCTGGAACACCTGCTCAAGGGCTTTCATCTCTGAGCCAACGTCCTTCACGCTTTTGTCGTAATCGCTTACCTTGTCAACAACGCCCTTCTGAAGATTGTCAAAGGCTGTTTTCATGTCGGAAAAGCGCTGCTCCAGAACAGACATGCGCTGCTCCACTCCGCTTTTCCACTCCACGAGCTTGTTGAAGTCTTTCATGAGGTCCTGCCATTTCTCCTCAATTATGGCCTCGCTTATTTCCTCAACCTTTGCCGAAACGTTCTGGCCTCCGTAGCCGCCATAACTTTGGGGAGATGCAACTGCACCAAAACCTTCACCGCCTTCGCTGCCCCGGTTGCTCTCAGGCATCAGCCCTTCTTCGCCAAAACCAGCCAGCTCTTCAGGGCTCTGAGGGCCTGTAATGCTCGCCTCATTCTCATTTTCCATGCCTTCGCCTCCTTCCCCGATTGGAGGCAGGTCAGGTGGCATGCCAAGTGTGCCTGCGCCTGTGCCTGGGGTAGGGCTTTCGCCTTGTGCACCCTGCATCGCCTGCATTCCCTGAGTCGGCTGCTGCTGTCGCTGGCCAGGTACTCCCTGCATTCCCTGCATAGCAGCTGGCACCCTCAGGTCAGACTGGCTAAGCGCGTCAAAAATCTGGTGTGTCTGATAGCCGTTTCTCTGGAGCGCCTGGACTATCTGGTTGCTCGACAGGCCTTGTGCTCTCATCCTTAAAACCTCATCAACAGGCACTCGCGGCTGCCTAAGGGGCTCTTCCTTTTTCTTTCCAAAGTCAAATAGTCCCATGCTCACCACTTTTTCATTCAACTTTGATTATTTGATTTAAAAACTTATTCCTGCCCTTTTTCGCTGCCTTCTTCGCTAACCTGCTTTGCAATGGCTTCGTCAACAGCCTGCCGGACTATGCGCCCTACTTCATTCTGGGTTACAAAGCCCAGCGGCTCAATCAGGTTAAGGTACTTCCTTATGACGTCAACGTCCTCAACCTTGGCAAAGCCCTGCAATTCCATGATAAGCGCCTTGATTTTATCAGTCAGGTCAGCGACCTGGCCCTTGATTTCAGAAATCTCCCCGTTAATAATTTTTATATCTGCCCTTATCTTCCGGTCGCTTGAGAGCATGTTTTCCTCTGTGACCTGGCTTCTCCGCTCAATAGTTGAGTACCGCTCCTCAAGCGCCCTGAGCCTCCTTTCAACCTCTGCTATGCCCCGGCTAAAGGAAGAAGGCAAAGGCACGTCCTGAGCCTTATTTTTGGATGCACCGAAAGGGCGGTTGTCCATAAAACTATATAAAGAAGGAGTTATATAAATACGTTTGTAAACACAGGCTCACAAAAATGGCAGAAAAAAGAGGGGACTGCTTCAGTTACGAGATGTACAAGGAAGGCGAGGACGTAGTTCTGAGGATTGATTCAGAGGATTGCCCTTTCTTCCCGTCAATTGAGGACAATGCAATGTGCATGTCGGCAGTAATTGGCAAGCTCATCGAAAGCCCAGGGATTACAAGGGTGGTGTTCGCGCAGAAAAGGGACTACGAATATGACTACGAGCAGGTCAGGATGCTTGAGGAAATTGGCAAGCTGAGAAACCAGATTATCAAGCAGCAGGTTCTCCTATCCATGTCATCTGTAGCCGGAATGTTCCAGGGCCCCATTGGCGAAAGCCGCACCTTCAGGAGTACAAGGAAGGGGACAGGGGCGTCTACCATTCGCTCTTTAACCCGATTGTAAAGCCTGACTTTATGTTCACGAGGCTCATGGCAGCATTCCCGCAGGATGGGGAGGAGATTGACAGCTACACAGTCAAGGGAGCGGACGTGACTATATTCAAGCTGCCATCAACAGTCCAGTACCTATACCACATTGTGCCGCCAGAGTTCAAGCTTTCAGAAGACAAGTATGAGCTTCTGGACTCAGCCAAAAGGATAATTTCAGAGCACAAGCCAACCCGAAGCGAGTTTATCGACCCGGAAAGGGTAAGGCAGGTCTTCTTTAACGTGGGAAGCGACCTTATTGAGGAGCTTTCCGGCCGGAAACAGATTAAGCTGAGGGCAAAAGAGACCGAGGAGCTGGCTGAAATATTAGTCAGGAACACCATCGGGTTCGGACTCATAGAGGTTCTGCTTAAGGACGAAAAAATCCAGGACGTAACTGCAAACAGCCCGATGGGAAGGCAGCCAATCTTCATAGTGCATCAGGATTACGATGACTGCAGGACAAACATCATTCCGACAGTAAGCGATGCTGATTCCTGGGCGACAAAGCTGAGGCTGATGTCAGGCAGGCCACTTGACGAGGCAAACCCCATACTTGATACAGAGCTTCTCGTGCCTGATGCCAGAGCGAGGGTTGCGGTTGTGGGCGAGCCGCTAAACCCGAACGGCCTTGCCTACGCCTTCCGAAGGCACAGGGACAAGCCGTGGACCATCCCACTGTTCATAAAAAACAGGATGATGACGCCATTGGCCGGCGGGCTGCTGAGCTTCCTGATTGACGGCGCAAGGACAATGCTCGTAGCCGGAACAAGGTCAGCAGGAAAGACCTCTGTGCTGGGTGCAGTGATGGTTGAGATAATGAGAAAGTACAGGGTAATCAGTATTGAGGACACCTTAGAACTTCCTATTTCTGCGCTGCGACAGATTGGCTACAACATCCAGCCTATGAAAGTTGCCAGCGCCCTGACAAAAGGTACCACAGAGGTTCCCGCTGACGAGGGCATAAGGACAACGCTGAGGATGGGCGACAGCTGCCTTATCGTTGGTGAAGTCAGATCGACCGAAGCATCGGCACTCTATGAAGCAATGAGGGTGGGCGCCCTTGCAAACGTTGTTGCAGGAACAATTCACGGCGACAGCCCTTACGGCGTCTTTGACAGGGTGGTTAACGACCTCAGAGTTCCCAGAACCTCTTTCAAAGCCACAGACATAATTGTTGTTGCCAACCCGATAAGAAGC
>JACPIJ010000001.1 GCA_016188145.1 Candidatus Woesearchaeota archaeon
TGACCAGTGGTTTTTGACAGGAAGCTTTGCCAGCTATTTTAGTTTCAGTTTTTGCATCAGCTTTATGTTATGGTATAATGGATTGTTAAGCGGGTCTTTCAGAAGCCCTTTCTTGAACGCCTCCACAAGTGTTTCCACAGCTTCTTCTACCGTGTACTTTGCAGTGAAGCCAAGAACTCTTTTTATCTTGTCGGAGTTGATATGGTATGACCTGTTGTCATTAGTTGGCACAACTTCTAGGCTGACCTCCCCTCCAATGCCCTTCTCAACTATCCTCTTTACAAGCATCGCTATCTCGCTGACCGCGAGGTTCTGGTAACCTACGTTGAATGTCTGGCGCCTTAGTTTTTCCCAGGGCGCTGTCAGCAAAAGCTCATAAGCCCTTGCCATGTCCTTGATGTTCAGGTTCGGCCTCAGCTGGCTCCCGCCAAATACCTTTATCTTCCTGTTCACGAGCGCGTTTATGGTGAGTATGTTCACCACAAGGTCCAGCCTGAGCCGTGGAGCATAGCCGCACACAGTTGCCGGCCTTATAGTCACCCACTCGATGTCCTCTCCTTCCTCTTTCAGAACCTCCTCGCATTCTGCCTTGTATTTTGAGTAGTCGGTGAGCGGCTCCAGCGTGGCCTCCTCAACTACGTTATTCTCTGACTTCAGCCCATAGACGCTTGATGTGCTTGCATAAATAAGCCGTTTTGCATTGTTTGCCCTTGCCGCTTCCATAACATTGTAGAATGCGTCGAAGTTGATCGACTTCCCAAGCTGGGGATCCAGCTCGAAACTTGGGTCATTGGAGATGCATGCAAGGTGGATGATGGCATCCGAGCCTTTCGCCGCCTCTGCCACTTTTTTCCTGTCCCTTATGTCGCCTTTTACTTCTGTCAGCTTTGGGTCTTTTAAGTCCTTGAAAACGTCGCCGTAAATGTAGAGGTCGTAAACAACAACTTCATAGCCCCCTGCCAGCAGGCTCGGGACTAGTGCAGAGCCAACATAACCAGCCCCGCCCGTGATAAGCACTTTTTTTATGCCAACAGGATTAATTTTTATCACCTTTGCCTTTCCCAAGGTATTTGAACCATTTCTCAGTTGCCTTTTCTATTGATTTCTTATCCCAAAGGGGGGCATCTTTCCAGTAACCGATGTTATCAAGCATAATCTTCACGCCTTCTTCAAAAGACACCTCAGGAGCCCATTTAAGAAGCTTTCGAGCCTTTGTGGTGTCAGCGTGCGTGCTTTCAGGCTCGCCAGGCCGTTTTGGGATGTTCACCGTCTTCCCGTCTTTTCCGCCTATTAGCTTCGCCAGGTAGTTTACCGACTGCGGTTTTCCGGTGCCGATATTGATGATTTCGCCAACCACATTTGATTCTGCGGCGATAAAAGCCGCTTTTGCAGCATCGGTAACGTAAGTGAAGTCCCTTGTTTGTGTGCCGTCTCCAACAATTGTCAATGGAAGGCCGTGCAGCTTCTGTGCAAGGAATACCTTAAAGACCGCCCCGTATGTGTCATTGGTTCTGGCTCGTGTTCCGTACACGTTAAAGTATCGCAGCGATACTACAGGAAGGCCGTAGAGCCTGTGCCAGAACATCACGCAAAGCTCTCCGACGTACTTTGTGAAGGCGTAAGGGTATTGCGGCCTTATCTCTGCGTCTTCCGGAGTAGGATAGCGGTCAGGAATGCCGTAGCACGAGGAAGAGGCTGCGTAGATGAGCTTTTTCACTCCGTACTTTCTGCAAGCTTCCAGCACCCTGATCGTGCCTGTGACGTTTGCCTCGTGGTATCTGAGAGGCTGCTCAATGGACGGAACGATATCTGCAAGGGCCGCCATGTGGAAGACATACGCCGCGTCCTTGAAGATGGTGTCGTCGAATTCCCTTGATAGGTCAATCCTGTGAAACTCATAGTTCGGATTGCCTTTGAATATGTCGATGTTGTCCTGCTGGCCGTTTGACATGTCGTCAATTGCTGCAACGCTATAGCCCTCGCTTAAGAGCAGTTCTATCATGTGGGAGCCGATAAAGCCTGCCCCTCCTGTGACGATGGCTTTCATTTTTTCATTCATAATGCCCGGTTAATTATGCGCTTTCTTAAAAGTTTCCATTATTAACCGTTAGGTTGAGAAATTGCGGCGTGTTCCTGTATCTTTTTCTGGAGATAATAAGTTACCAGGTGGTGCAGCATGTCGTGGCAGTCTTCAACCCTGCCATAATGGTTTGATTTGACATGAACGTGGTGGTCAACTATGCTTTTCAGCTTCCCCCCGTCAAAGCCGAGAAAGGCTATTGTTTTTGCCTTGAATTTTTTTGCCAGTTCAACAGCTTTAATGACGTTTGGCGAATTGCCGCTGCCTGTCAGTGCAATGACGACATCCCCTTCATTTACATAGTGGTTGAGCTGCTGGGAGAACATGTCTTCGTAGGAAAGGTCATTTGCGAATGCCGTCATTGTTGCAACATTGTCTGTCAGGGACATGACCCTGAAGCGTTTTTCCATGTGGTCGTAAACCCTTTGAAGGGTGCCTTTTGCTATGTCGCAGGCGAAATGCGATGCCGTTGCCGCGCTTCCGCCGTTTCCGAATATGAATATCTGCTTATCGCCCTTCCACGCATCAAAAAGAACGTCCACTACCTTCTTCACATCCTCGGGCTTTATCGTGTCAATCTCTTTTTTCAGCTGTTCGATGTAGCCTTTGACGAACTCCACCATTAATATTCCCCTCTCATTGAAGGTCAGCGGCACAGAAGGCATGTATAAAAATTTTGTGATAGCCCTTTTAATTACGCTAACACGCCCAGTCTGGCAAGCTCTTTTTCCAAAGCATCTGTTGTTGTGTAAAGCAGGACATGGCCAACCCCGAATTCCCTTGCAACTTTTAAATTCGTTTCTCTATCATCAATGAAAAGCCAGCTTGTTGGGCCTACGCCACAGACCTTCCGCACAGCGGCAAACGCTTCCCTCTCATGCTTTGTAGCATGAATCCTGTTGGAAAAAAGGACATTCTCGGGCCTGAAAAGCTGAAGGTACTGTTGCTCAGGCTTATAAACGCCCATCGCGTGAGCTTTTCTGGTGAGAAACTCGAGCTCACGAGGCACGGTGGAAAGAATCATCTTCCTGAAACCAGGCTGGATTCTCTTTACGAGTGCAACAACATCTGGTCTGGGAGGCTCCCATGCTGATAGAATGGCCTTCTTTGCCAGTCTTATGTTTTTAGTGTCCACGTCTTTTCCTAACGACTTCAGCAGAAAACTGGCTGCCTTAGCGATCCTTACCCTGCCCCTGAAATAATCCTGGTACTCCAGCCTTTCAACTGCCTTCGCGAACCTTTGCCTAGAAACGCCAAGGATTTTTGGAGGAAGCCTGTCATCAGGCTGAATCACCCCTCCGACGTCCCACAACACAACTTTTATTTCCTGCATGTGAGCAAGCAACGACAACATAATATTAAAGCTTTATTATTATAGCAGATTGCATAAATTTTCGTAAATTCTTCCTGCAATCTGCTATTACTTACTATTCTGCTCAGAAGAAATCACAGAAACATTTAAAAATCTTCCTTGGGGCATGCTTAACTGGTATGCCAAAATACGTGGTTCTTGTAACCGGAGGAGCTGGCTTTATAGGAAGCCACTTGTGCAGGTTTCTTCTTAGCAGGAATTTCAAGGTTATCTGCGTTGACAACTTGCTTACCGGCAGCAGCGGCAATATTAAGGATTTGAGGAGCAACACTGATTTCTCTTTCATAAGCCACGACGTGTCGAAGCCGCTTGAGATAACAGGAAATGTTCATTTTGTTCTTCACTTTGCAAGCCCCGCCTCTCCTGTTGATTATGCCAAGCTTCCAATCCAGACGCTAAAGGCAGGAGCCCTTGGCACCCATAACCTGCTTGGGCTTGCCAAGGCCAAGAAGGCAGTTTTCCTGCTTGCGTCAACCTCAGAGGTTTACGGCGACCCTTTGGTCCATCCGCAGCCTGAAAGCTACTGGGGTAATGTTAATCCGATAGGGCCAAGAGGCGTTTACGACGAGGCAAAGCGCTTTGCAGAGGCCATCACTATGGCTTACCACAAGGTCCACAGGATCGACACAAAGATTGCCCGTATCTTCAATACATTCGGTCCTTTCATGAGGAAAAACGACGGCAGGGTTGTTCCGAACTTTATAATGCAGGCATTAGCCAATAAGCCCCTTACGGTTTACGGAGATGGAAAACAGACCCGCAGCTTCTGCTACATCAGTGACTTAATTGATGGCGTTTACAAGTTGATGCTGTCCAAAGTGAATGAGCCTGTTAACCTTGGCAATCCGGAGGAGTATACGATTTTGGAATTTGCGAAGAAAATAATAAAGCTAACTGGCAGCCGCAAAATAATATTCAAACCCCTCCCTGTTGACGACCCAAAAACGCGCTGTCCTGACATCTCGAAAGCGAAAAAGCTGCTGAAGTGGGAACCAAAAGTTTCCGTTGATGAAGGACTGAAAAGAACTATTGAGTGGTTCAGAAGGAATTAGTTTTACTGCTGAGCAACATTTAAATACCAGTTCCCTGCCCTCAAAACTATGACAAAAAAGCGCGCGCTCATCACCGGAATCCTTGGCCAGGATGGCTCTTATCTGGCTGAGTTTCTTCTCAGCAAGGGCTATGAAGTGTTTGGCATGGTGAGAAGAAGTTCTGTTGAGCGCTATGACCGGATTGCGCACATCAAGGACAATCTTACGCTGCTTCAGGGAGACCTTCTTGACCAGTACTCGCTGACCCAGGCTGTCAAGGACTCTGACCCTGTTGAGGTGTACAACCTCGCGGCTCAGTCTTTTGTTCCAACTTCGTGGAACCAGCCTGTCCTGACTGGAGAGTTTACTGCCTTGGGTGTCACAAGGCTGCTGGAGGCTATAAGGCAGGTTAGTCCAGAGGTTAGGTTTTACCAAGCGAGCAGCAGCGAATGTTTCGGCTCCGCCAAGCCGCCACAGAATGAAAATACGCCTTTCCACCCCAAGAGCCCTTACGGAATTGCGAAGGTTTACGCTTTCTGGATTACTGTGAACTACAGGGAGAGCTATGGCATGTGGAACTGCAACGGCATCCTTTTCAACCACGAATCACCAAGGCGAGGTATGGAGTTTGTGACAAGAAAAGTCAGTGATGGCGTTGCCAGAATCAAGCTTGGCCTTGCCAAGGAGCTGAGGCTTGGCAACCTCGATGCCAAGAGGGACTGGGGCTTTGCCGGGGACTTCATTAAGGCGATGTGGCTTATGCTCCAGCAGCCAAGGCCTGACGATTACGTTATTGGCACTGGCATTGCCAATTCTGTCAGGGAGCTTTGCGAGGTTGCTTTCAGCCATGTCGGTTTGGACTGGAAGAAGTATGTCAAGGTTGACAAAAAGCTGTTCAGGCCTGCAGAGGTTGACTATCTGGTGGCTGATGCGTCCAAGGCAAAAAGGGTTCTTGGCTGGAAGCCAAAGGTGAGCTTTAAGCAGCTTATTGCCATGATGGTTGATGCTGACCTTGCCAGGCTGAAGGCAAATGGCGGCAAGAAGTAGTCAAGCCACAACTTTTTGTCTAGAAAAATACCTGTTTGTTTCAAGCATTAGCAACCTCTTGTACGCTTCTACAAGCTTGACAATTTATGAAATAATACTGAATTCTTTCATTGTGGCTGAAAATCTTCCAAAAAATAGCATAGTGTCCACTGGACACTGGACACTGGACAAATGGGTGGGCAGGTTATTTAAACAAGTTTTTCTCTTGTGATTATAATGGAACTTCAGTACACCGCCCATTGCGAAGAACAGATAGCTGAGAGAAAACTTGAGAAAGTTTGGGTTGAGGAAACAATTAGGTACCCTGATAAAACTGAAAGAACAGGTAAAAAGTATTATGTTACAAAAAAGCTTAACGGTGGAACGCTCAGAGTGGTTTACATCAAGGAAAAGTATATAAAGGTAATAACAGCTTATTGGTTGTAAAATGAAAATACGCTATGACCCGGATGCGGATGCAATGTACATAACTTTGCGGGAAGGAGAAGTGCACCGCACAAGCGAGGTAGATAAAAATACGATTATAGATTTCGACGAGAAAGGTGACGTGGTTGGGATTGAAATTTTGTTCGTTAAAGAACGGAACCCATCGCTTTTGAAGGAGTTCAAAGTTGAGAACCTTATAACTGCATAGAATGCAAGCTTATGGGCGTTTATTCTGCCCTCCTGACTCTCATAGTAGCTGCTGTATTGCGTTAATATTTTAAATAGAGCATCTTCTGCTTTGTCCTTATGCGTCGTGCTTTAATCACCGGTGTCAGCGGCTTCGTAGGCCCTTACCTTGTAAAGCATCTGGTTAATAACGGCTTTGAGGTTTTCGGCGTTGACCGCTCCGGGAAGAAGGTTGAAGGATGCGCTGTTGAAAGGTGTGACGTGACTGATTACGATGCTGTTGCTGCTGTTGTAAAGCAAGCACAGCCGAGTTTCATTTTCCATTTGGCGGGGCAGAGCTCTGTCGCCCGGAGCTGGAAAGAGCCTGGGCTTACAAGGAAAATTAACGTTGGTGGAACAAGAAATCTTTTGGATGCAGTTGCAGCTGCAGGTATTAGCCCAGAAGTTCTTATTGTTTCATCTGCCGAGGTATACGGTATCGCAAAGAAATTCCCGACAGCGGAGAATCATCCCTTGCAGCCAGTCGGCCCTTACGGCGAGTCGAGGGTGGAGCAGGAGAAGGTCGCGCTTGGGTATTTTCGGAAGGGAATGCGGGTAATAATCACCAGAAGCTTTAATCACACAGGTCCAGGCCAGCCTTCCGAGTTTGTCTGCTCTGATTTTGCCAAGCAGATTGCTGATATTGAGAAGGGGAAGCAGCAGCCTGTGGTCAGGGTTGGGGACCTTAAAATCAAAAGGGACTTTACAGACGTCAGGGATGTTGTCAATGCGTATCTTCTGCTTCTGGAGAAAGGCAGGGCGGGTGAGGCGTATAATGTCTGCAGCGGCCGTGCATTGGCAATTGGTGAAATCCTTGATAAACTTGTCAAAATAAGCAGGCTGGATGCAAGGGTTGTGCATGAAAAGTCGAGGATTAGCGAGACTGTTGTGCCTGTCTTGCACGGCGACAATTCCAAAATCGGGGCAGCGACGGGCTGGAAGCCAGTCATTGATTTTGATGATACGCTTTCTGCGCTGCTTGATTACTGGAGAAAGAGTATTGCATAGAGCTTTACATGGAACTGCTTGCCAGGGCATACTTTGCTGTGTAATAAATGTCCCTCAGTGTGAGAATTTTTAGGATGTTAAGCATCTTTCTTGGTCTCAGGTAGTAGCCTCTGAATGAGCGCTTGTAAATTTTCCTCATGTCTTCTGCACTGACGTGTTTGGGTTTGTAGTGCAAGATGCCGCTGTGGAACCCCACTTCCTGGAATTGGTTTTCAGGGAGCATACCCTCTGCTTTTACCTCTTCGTATAGCGGCGTTCCTTCTATTGGCGTATACCTTGAGTACTGCACAAAGTCTGTGTCCAGCTCCTTTGAGAACCTTATCGTGTTCTCCATGTCTGCAACCGTCTCCCACGGCAGGCCCAGTATGAACAGCGAGAATGTTTTCATATCTACCTCTTTGCACCACTGCACTACCTGTTTTACCCTTTCAAGCGTAAAGCCTTTTATCATTCTGTCGAGGCTTGCCTGGCTTCCGGATTCTGGCGCGACTGCAACGAGCCACACACCGGCTTCCTTCATCTTTGCCAGCAGTTCCTTGTCTACCTTATCCACCCTTATTCCGTTTTTGCACTGCATGCTGACCCTGATTCCGCGCTTTATTATCTCCTCGCAGATGTCCCACGCCCTTTGCCGGTTTAGCGTGAAGTTGTCATCCGCTATCCAGAGCTCTCTTACGCCGAGCGTGTTTACCTGCCACTCTATTTCGTCAACAACGTGCTTTACGCTTCTTTGTCTCCAGACGCCTTCCCTTGAGCTGCAGAAGGTGCATTTTGCAGGGCAGCCTCTGGATGTTAATAAGCTTGAAACCGGGAAGCCCTTTTTCATTGGGGTGTTGTATTTCCTTATCGGCACCTTGTCCAGTGCGGGAAATGGAAGGGAGTCCAGGTTCATGACCGCTTGCGTGTTGCCTGTGAAGAAAGGCTTTCCGTCCTTGTTTATGATGACGCCTTTGACAGAAGAGGGGTCTTCTGAAGTCAGGTAATCATACATCGATTGTTCTGCCTCGCCTATGAAAACCGCATCCACATTGCAATCCCTTATCCAGTGCTCCCCCCTCGTTGCATTTTGCGGGCCTCCGATTAGAATCTTCTGCTTGCCCCCGTTTCCCCTTATCTCCTTTATGTAATCTGTAGTGTTCTGGACGTTTGCTATGTTGGCAGAGAAGCATATTGTGCCGTAGTTGCTGAAGTCCGGCATATTTGTTGTGACGTGGCAGTCAACAACGTCTGTCGCTATGCCTTTTGACTCGAGAAATGCTGCAACGCTGAGCAGCCCCAACGGAGGCAGGCAGTTTAGCATCGTCTGCTTTCTGGTGGGGGTTGGGAACACCATAAGGATTCTGCCTGCTTTCTTTGCACTGGCAGCTTCATTAGCGCTGTTTTTTTCGTTTAGCGGTATGCTGGTTGTTTCTTTTCCCTTTTTTATTGTCAATTGCTCTACAAAACCGTGGTCCATTTCACTATGGTGAATAGGCTCAGCCCGGGTATATATAATTTTCTAAAACTTTATTTCCTGAATTTCCTGAAGCAGCCGCTATGTTATGGGATGTTATAAACCATGATTGAGCTGCCGATATGGGCAATTGGCCTGTGCGGCTCAAGCCATTCGTAGCAGCTGCGGTTGGTCAGGTGGACTCCATTGATGTTGGTGATGCTTACGGCGATTATGCCTGAACTTGGTCCGCACGCTTCGCTGACCGGCTCGCCGCCTAATGAAGGGTTTGGAATCCACGCTTGGAATCTCGGGGAAGCAAGGTAGTCATAACTTATGCCGTAGAGCGAGGGGTTGACGCTTCCGAAGTAGCTTAGCTTCACTTTCCCGATTTCTTTTCCTTTCAGGTATGTGGCAAGGTGTTTTAGCTCGGTTCCTATGTCGTTGCTGCTGTCGGAAAACATTTTGTAGGATTTTTCAGCCGGGATAAGCTCGTTGAAGTAGCTTGTGAAGTGGGGGGCTGCCGATAATGTTCCCGTGACGTACCATGCCAGCAGGAGTATTGTTCCTGCCTTAAGCAGTCTGCTGCCTTTGGCATTCTTTAGCGTTGCAGCTTTGCTTGCGATAATGATGATTGCAGCGTAAAGCGGGAGGATGTGGTTAGGCCCGGTATTCCTGCCTGAGCTTATGGCGAACAGGAGAAAAACAAGCGGGAGCAGCAGTAAAATCCACTCGCCTGAAGCTTTGATTTTTTCCCTGCCTTTCCAAAGCGCGTAAAGCCCTGCCGCAAACAAGATAATCAGCGGTATTGGCGTTTTAAACAGGATGTTGAGGAAAAAGTAGGCGAGCCCCAGGCCGAGGCTGGCTCCGTGGTAGATTTTGCCAGCAAAGAAATTTGCCTTGTAATCGCCTTTTGTCTGCACGTATTGCCATGCAAAGCCGCTCCAGAAAGAAGCGAAAGGTATGGGCACCTTTTCAACAATGTGCAAGGCAGGCTTGCCAACAACAGGCAGGTTTCCAAGATTCGGATAAACTTTTTCAGAGACGTAATCGCTGTAGTGTGTAGGAACAGATTCAGGCAATGTTGAAAACTGGAAGCCGTAGCTGGCAAGGAGCACAACAAAGGCTGGTGCTGCGATGAGCGCAGCGAGCAGCAAGCAGTTTTGCAAGCCGAACCTGAGCTTTCTTGCTGCGTGAATTGCAAAGATTGGCAGCAGCAAAATCGCGGCAAACTCTGTAGCTAGAGCAAAGCCGAAAAAAACGCCGGTCAGAACGAGCGGTTTCAGGGAACCTGTTTTTGTATATTGCCAAAAGGTGTAAGCTGTGAGCAGCACAAAGAGGGCGAGTATGTTGTTGTAAAGCGCCAGCCCTGTAAACGAGAGAAAGACCGGGCTAAATGAGTAAAGTGCAAGCCCCAGCAGCCCGGCTTTGTTTCCGTATAGCTGTGACGCCCACATAAAAATCAGCAGCCCCAGAAGCGCGCCGAGGATTATGTGGGGCACCCTGCTCAGCAGCAGGATTTGGCCGAAGCGTTCCTTATTGGCGCTTACAAAGGCCTCTGTGCATTCCCAGTGTTTCCTGGCAGCGCAGTCCGGGTTGTCGTAAGGAAAGGTTGGCTGGGGTTTCATTAGCAGCAGGGGCAATGCGCTGAGCTGGTTGTTCAGGGGCGGGTGTGTGGGGTTTAAACTGAAGTCCTGTGTTTTGAGCTGGTAGTAACCGGTTGCTATGAATACGGGCTCATCGTAACTTGCCGAGGCATGCAGGCTTTCCCAAGCTGCCAGGGCTGCAAAAAGCGCCAGAAGCAGCGCTGCAAGCCAGTGTTTCTGAGTAAGCTTAAGCATTTTTCATTCTTCCCCGAAGGCGCCACTTGAGGGATAAGACGTAAGGAATCATCCTTATTTCGCGGCTTATTTTAAAGCTGCTTTTCGCATCGCCTTCCCAATCGACAGGTATCTCCAGGACTCTAAATCTGTGGCGTTGTGCCCTTATGAGCAGCTCAGTGTCCCAAAACCACCCTCTGCGAAAGCTTGAGTCGTAGCCCAGTTCATCGGTCAGCTGGAAAATAGCCTTGCGCCTGAAAGCCTTAAAGCCGCATTGGTGGTCGCGTATTTTTGAGCCAAAGTATGTCCTCATAAAGAGGTTATACGCCCTGCTAATCATGCTTCTGAATAGCGTGCGCTTAACGCATGCTCCCTTTGTATACCTGCTTCCTGTTACAATATCGTAGCCCTGTCCTATGCCTGATATCAGTTTAGCGATGAATGCAGGCTTCACTGATAGGTCTGTATCGGTGCATATGATGATGTCCCCCTGTGCAGCCTTTATTGCTAAAGACAGGTTTTCCCTTCGCGAGGGCCCGTTTTCGTAACGGATGCATCTTACCTCGCGGAAATGCTTTGATAACTGTTGGCATATTTTGGGTGTTGCGTCAGTTGACGTGTCGTCGCATACAATGATTTCAAAACTGCCTGTGCCAATAAATTTCCGCACTTCATTATATAAAGATTGCACATTTTTCCCCAGAATCTCTTCCTCGTTATATGCCGGAAGAACTATGCTTAGCTTCACGTTCGTGCCTTGTTAACCCTTTTCACCCTTTTCTATCAGGCCGTGTTCAAGGAGCTCTTTGGTTGCTTTATCAGCCATGTCAACAGCCTTAGTGCCTTCCGACCATTTGATTAGTTCCCTCATGCCTTCCTCAAAAGAAACCTTGGGCTTAAAGCCAAGCCTGTTTTCAATCCTGCTTATGTCCGCAATGCAGTGCCTTATGTCACCTTTCCTGTACTCGTTAATGACTGTTGGCTTGATGTTCTTGCCGGAAAGCTTCGCAACGGTTTCGGCAACGGCTTTTATCGTTACAGACCTGCCGCAGCCGACGTTAAAAATTTCATAATCTGCAGCCTTTGATTTCATTGCAAGTATGTTTGCTCTTGCAATGTCGTGGACGGAAACAAAATCCCTTGTTTGCAGGCCATCCTCGAATACCATTGGAGGGCTGTTGTTTTTTATGCGGCTGATGAATATGGCTACCACCCCTGTGTAGGGGTTGGAGAGTGACTGGCGGGGGCCATAAACGCAAAAATACCTAAGCGCTACTGAAGGGATGCCGTAAGCCTTGCCAACGCACAGCGCCATCTGCTCCTGTGTGGCCTTTGTAGCGGCATAAATGCTTGTCGGTTGCAGCGGCGCCTTTTCCGGAGTCGGGGCTGGCTTCAGGTCTTTTCCGCAGCTGCTGCAGGCAGGCTCCCATCTTCCCTGCCTCAACTGCTCTTCTGAGCGTAAAGGGGGGAAAATTGTCCCGCAACTGGCGCAGTCATAAGCGCCTTCGCCGTAGCCGCTGAAGGAAGAAGCAATAACAAGCTTTCTTACATTGTGATTTTCATTGGCAAGTATGTTTAGAAGGTTTGCGGTGCCGGAAATGTTGGTATCAACATAGTTCTTAACCTCGTACATGCTCTGCCCGATCCCGACCCTGCAGGCTTCGTGCAAAACAACGTCAATGTCATTTAACGCTTCTTTAAAGCCTTCATAGTCAAGAACGCTGCCTTTGACGAACTCGACCTTTTTGTCCTTGTTCAGGTAATCAGGAGCCTTGCCTCCATGGACCTGAGGCTCTAGGTTATCCAGAATCCTTACTTCATGGCCCTCACTCACCAGCTCATCAACTATGAAGCTGCCGATAAAGCCGGCTCCTCCCGTAACAAGGACTTTGTGCTTCGCCATCAAAACACCGTTCGAGCAATCGAATGAAAAATTCAGGGCCTTTTGCCTTTTTTTAAACTTTGTGCTGGCTTAATGGCTCAATTGGCGTGGTCATAAGCCTGCCAAGCGTCAGCTTTAAATAAGCGCTTTACATACTTTTTATGTTATGAAAGTCAACATGAAGGTGCTTGTTTTTGCAAGCAGCGCGTTTCCAAGATGGCCGGATGACCCGGCTCCTGCTTTTGTTTACGACCTCTCAAAGCACTTGCAGCAGAAGGGCATGGAGGTTGTTGCCCTTGTTCCTCACCATCCCGGGGCAAAGCGTTTTGAAACGGCCAGCGGCATCAGGACTTACCGCTTCCGCTATTTTCTGCCAGGCAGCTTGGAGCGTTTGTGCTACGATGCCGGCATTCTCCCTAACCTGAAAAAGAGCTTTCTTGCGAGGCTACAGCTGCCAATTTTCGTAGCTGCGGAATTTTTCTCGCTATGGAAGGCTGCCAAGAAAGAAAAGCCCGACATTATCCATGCCCACTGGATATTGCCGCAGGGCTTCACAGCAGCTATTGTTTCAAAAATCCTTAGAATACCGGTTGTTGTTACTGCCCATGCTGGCGATGTTTTCCCTCTCAAGAGCTTTTTATTCCGTTTATTGTCAGGATTCTCAACCAGATCGGCAGCAGCGGTTACGGTCAACAGCAGTTACACCAGGGCGGCAGTTGCAAAAATATCAAAATTAGGGGATATAAAAGTGATTCCGATGGGCGTTGACCTTAAGCTTTTCTCCTCTGCTTCATCTTCTGCAGCAGCCATTGTGAGGAAAAAATATGGCATAAGCGAAAATGGCAGAATGCTCTTGTTTGTTGGGAGGCTGGCTGAAAAGAAGGGCGTCACATACATGATTGCGGCGATGAAAGCTGTTGTCAAAGCCTTTCCGGACTGCAGGCTTGTTATTGTTGGCGAAGGGCCTGAAAAAGCTTCGTTGCAGCAGCAGGTGCAGCGGCTAAGCCTTTCCGGTAGCGTTGTCTTTGCGGGCAGCATTCCAAACATAAGCCTCCCGTCATTTTACAAGGCAGCTGATGTTTTTGTCCTGCCGTCAATTGTTGACAGAAGCGGTGATACCGAAGGGCTTGGCGTTGTGCTCCTTGAAGCCATCGCAGCAGGCACACCAGTTGTCGCAAGCAATGTCGGCGGCATACCAGATATAGTTGCCCACAGCAAAACCGGGTTGCTTGTTGAGCAGAAGAGCCCTCACCAGCTTGCAGCAGCGATTATTAAACTGCTTGGTAGCTCTTCGCTGCGCAAAAGGCTTTCGGTATCTGCGCGGAAACGCGTCACCCAGGGCTTTTCATGGAGCGGTGTTGCAGGCAGTTTTTATTCCCTTTACCGCTCTGTTCTTTCCCGCACTTCCCGCACCAAAACCTTTTAATAACCTAGCCAACCCTTCTTTCTTGCATGAAGGTTTTGGTTACAGGGGGAGCTGGGTTTATTGGCAGCAATTTCATCAGGCACCTGCTTGGCAACTCCAGCGATGTTGAGGTTGTGAATCTTGACAAGCTCACGTATGCCGGCAACCTCAACAACCTGAAGGATATTTCAGGCAGCAGCCGCTACAGCGGCAGATATAAGTTCATTAAAGGCGACATTTGCGATGCAGCCGCTGTTGAGAAGGCAATGAAGGGTTGCAATGCCGTGGTAAATTTTGCCGCTGAGTCTCATGTTGACCGCTCGATAAGCGATGCCCAGCCATTTGTGCGGACAAATTTCACGGGCACTTACGTTCTGCTCAACGTTGCTGGGAAGCTTGGCGTGGGGAAGTTTCTTCAGGTTTCAACCGATGAGGTTTATGGCAGCCGCGGGAAGGGGCATTTCACTGAAAACGATAAGCTCACTCCGTCAAGCCCTTACTCTGCTTCCAAGGCAGCAGCTGATTTGCTCGCGCTTTCATATTTTACTACGCACAGAATGCCTGTTGTTGTGGCGAGGAGCTCCAACAACTTTGGCCCTTACCAGCATCCTGAAAAGCTTATCCCGCTTTTCATTACCAACGCCTTTGAGGATAAGCCCCTGCCGGTTTACGGAGACGGCCTTTACAGGCGTGACTGGCTTTTTGTTGAGGACAACTGTGAGGCAATAGCTTTGGTTATGGAGAAGGGGAAGCCAGGTGAAATTTACAACATTGGCGGTGGCAACGAAAGGGCTAATCTCGAAGTCACCAATTCTGTTCTTGCTGTGCTGAGTAAGCCGAAGTCGCTCATAACCCACGTTGCTGACAGGCCAGGCCATGACCTGAGGTATGCCATTGATAGCGCAAAGATTAAAAAGCTTGGCTGGAAGCCTGCGCACAGGTTTGAGGATGCGCTTAAGGCGACTGTTGAGTGGTATAAGGATAACGAGCGGTGGTGGAAGCCGTTAAAGAAAAGGCAGTGAAACAACAGTAAAACAAAAATGAAAGGCGTTATACTTGCTGGCGGAAAAGGAACAAGGCTTTTTCCCCTGACAAGGGTTACTAACAAGCACCTGCTTCCAATCTACAATGAGCCGATGATTTATTATCCGATTAAAACGTTGGCAGCTGCAGGCATAAAGGACATCATGATTGTGGTTGGTGGCGAAAGCATAGGCGATTTCCTTCGCCTGCTGGGCAGCGGCAGGGAATTTGGCGTTAATCTCACCTACCGTTGCCAGGAGGGCGCTGATGGCATTCCGGTTGCCCTTGCCCTTGCGAAGGAGTTTGCAGGCGGAGAGAGAATCATGGTTGTCCTTGGCGATAACGTAATGGATGAGAGCCTGAAGGGTGAGGCACAAAAATTCGAGGATAACAAAAAAAGCAGCTGCCATATTTTCCTGAAAGAGGTCCATGACCCGCAGCGCTACGGCGTAGTGGAACTGAAGGGTGACAAGGTTGTCGCAATCTACGAGAAGCCTGCCCAGCCGCCATCCAACCTTTGCGTTACCGGAGTTTACATGTTTGACAGCACTGTTTTTGGCGTAATCCCCACTTTAAAGCCTTCGAAGAGGGGTGAACTGGAAATCGTTGACGTGCTTTTGCACTACCTCGGGGAAAGCAGGCTTTCCTGGAGCAGGCTCAAAAGCTACTGGACTGACGCCGGAACGCTTGAAGCGTGGTTTGAGGCTAACTCAATTGTGAGGGAGAAAAGAAAGGGGTAGATGCCTTTATGTCTTTTACGTCTTTGCTGCTTATTTCCCCCATGGCTGCGAGCATTATGATGTAAATCAGTCCCAGCACAGCATACTCAACTGGCAGCAGGAACTTGTTCTGCAGAGGCACTGCTTTTGCTATAGCAAACAAAACAACAGAAGCAGCTGTTATTTTCAGCAGGCTGCCGTATTTGACAAATTTTCCTATGTGCATGCGGGTTATTGCTGCGAAAATTATGGCTCCGGCGATTGAAGCGGCTGTCATGGCGATTGCCGCCCCTTTCATTCCATACTGGGGTATTGCGATGATGTTCGCAGCAACTGTGGCTATCAGCATTACCGCAGAGATTGCTGCTGCTGTTGCCGATTTTCCTGAAGCGTTCAGTACAGTTGCCAGTAAATAAGCCAGTGTCATCGCTGCTGTGCCAGCCGCGAGTATGGCAAGAGGCTGCGCAGCATGGGCATACCCTGAGCCGTAAAGCAGCATTGCCAGCAGCTTTGCTGTGGCAATGATTACAGCTGTTCCCGGCAGCAGCAGCATTAGAACGTACCTTATTGCCCTTTGCACGAACATCCGCGCCTCCGCCATTGCTATTTTTGAGTCCTGCCGGCTTGCAAGCTTTTTCGCTACTGTCGGCAGCATCACCATTCCCAAGGCAGTGAGCACAAAAAAAGGTATACGCGCAACTGTGCTCGCAGCCGTGTAGTATCCTGTTATTTTTGCGTCGTGCAAGAGCGCTTGCACCATTAGCAGGTCTGTACTCATGAATATTGTTATTAATCCTGAGAATATGGCTATTGGAAGCGCAAGCTTGTATATCCTTTTGAGGGGATATGCCGCTGTTTGGCTTTCTTCTGCCTTTGGCTTGGCCGCAATTGCCGTGTAGGCTAGTGCAATCAGCGCTGATGCCGGTAGCGCTGCTATTGCCCCAGCCAGTGAGAAAAAGTAAGCCAGTATGAACGTCAGCAGCAGCCTGCTGGTTGAGTAAATTATCAGCTGCGCAGATTGCTCAAAAAACTTTCCCAGCCCCGTGAGGTAGCCGCTGTAGGCTGCTGTGGTTCCGTATATGAGCGCCATTGGCGTCAGTATCCACAGGAGCTGCAGGAGCGACTTGTCTTTCAGGGCTGCCGTCAATGGTATTGCCATGGCGAAGTATAGCAAAGTGAGCAGCAGCCCTGTTGCCAGCTGTCTCTTCAGCATCGCTGCCGTAATGGCGCCAGCATCTTCTTTTTTCTCAGCCACGAACTTTGCAATAGCCTGTGTTATTCCTGGCGTGAGGATTATGTTCATTACGGTTGCTACCGAGAGGATTACGCCGTACTTGCCGTAAAGCTCAGGCCCCAGGTATCTTCCAAGGCCTAGGCTTATTATTGTGCCGGAAAGAAGCAGCACGGTTTGTGCCGATAATACGTATGCTGCGTTTCGCATTGTTGACATTTTTCCGTCTCAACTTTTAGCTTTTAACCTTCAGCTTTTCGTTGCGTTTATAAACCTGCTCACTTCATTTACGCCTTATTAGGATTTTAACTGTGTGTTTTCCTAATTTTCGTAACTTTCTGCCCATGTAAATGCCAGAAACAAAGGTTAGCACTGTTACTGCTGCAACGGCAGGATCGCTAATCTTTTCAGGTATGGCAGTTACAAATCCCGTTATTTTACCGATGCTTGGCATTCTGGCTTTATTCTCCTTTCCTGTGAAATTTAAAAGAGCTGTAAGGTCCTGTTCTGTTTTGTTAAGCGCTTCTGAAGCCAAGGGTTCCAAGGTATTATTGTTAAGCTCCTGCTTTATCTGCAATTCTTTTGTTACATTTATGGTTTCGTTCACCTTTTTTGGCTTTTGTGCCGCACCGCCTCCGCCTCCACCGCCCCCTCCACCTCCGCTTACTGAATTAGATGCTGCGGGGCACGATCCTGCGTCTGTTGGACAGGTTGAGCAGCTTTCGCCTTCGTTTACTGTGCCATCGCCGCAGTATGATTGCTGCTGGATAGCAGAGTGCTCCAACCCGGTTATTTTGAATGTCACGTTCGTGTTGTCTGTGAATATGCAGTTGTATTTGCCATTGTTGGCTGTTCCTGGGCAGCTAATGCCAAATTCGTCAACGGCGTTGCATAATGAGGATACCTGAGTGACTGAGTAAATTTCTGCGTCCTTTATGCACAGGGTGGAGAGATTGTTGATGTTGTCAACGTAAATGGTCTTTGTCCCAACAATGGTAAGTCCTCTCATATTCACAATTGTTGTTCCCTTTGTAGAATTTAATCTATCAACCGTGATATTTTTCAGGTCTAGTATCCCTATGCTGAAATTGTAAATGAATTCTACCAGGGTTTTGTTGTTATGCTTGATTCTGGTCTCGTATGCGTCGTTGAAGAGTTTGGTCATGTTCGGTGAGTTGTTGATTTCCAAATATGCTATAATAGTGGAAGTGTTAATTTTTGTCGCATCGCCAAGCAGTTTGTCTTCAGTGTCGTTTATGCCATCTCCGTCATCGTCCAAGTCACACCAGTTTCCAGCGCCATCTCCATCAGTATCGCGCTGGTCTGGATTCGCATAGTCTTTGCAGTTGTCTTCAACATCTGAGAAGCCATCATTATCAGTATCAGAAATATTGACCGAGAATTGCACGCTGTTCTGGCTTGTCGAGCCGGTAGCGTCGTTGCAAGTAATCTTTAGAGTGTATTTTCCAGCAGTAATTTCGTTATCAATTGTGTTGCTGTAGCCAGTGATACGTTCAGACCGTTCGCTCGTGCCTGTTGCCTTAACGTCTTTTGCTGGTTCGCAGCTTTCAGTGGCTGAGCCATTGTCCCAAATAACTTTTGTGCTTGGAGTAGCAATGATTACGTAAGGTGTACGTTGGCTTTCCGGGTAGTCAACTTCCACCGTATCCGCCTCACCTGATCTTTTATCCCATTTTACCCTTGCGCCAAGGCTTGTGTAGGTGTAGCTTGTGTTAGTCTCGTTTTGAGGATTTTTGTAATTGAAATCACCGTAAGTTGTGTCTTCTAATAAATTCAATTTGCCATTTGAGGCGCTTAACATAAATGAAATAGGAGTTGGCGGTATGTTGTCGTAATCATCGGCATCAACTGTTTGAATGGATATTTTCAATCCGGTTGGTAGTATAGAGTTGTTTGCGGTAGAGTTTGGAGGGCTGCCCATGAGCAGTATCTGGGCTCCGTATTTGGTTGTTATGTTGATTATCTGTCCGCCATCCGGCTGAAGAAGGCCGCTTCCGAGGCCAGCGTCAAGAGAACCATCCCCATCAAGGTCTACTCTTATGCTGAAATTTTCATTTTCTGGATTGCTGGCTGCCCATACTCTGAAGGTTGCATTTCCTTTATATCCTACCGGAATAACTGCTTTTAAACTTATTTTGGCTGGCGCATTTTCTTTACCGTTAATATCTTCCGCAAAGGGTAATTTTAATTGCTCACCCCCAATACCACCTTGTGCTACATTTAGAAACTTTATTTTATTCCCGTTCCTGCTTTCAGTGCTGGCATTACTGGATGCACCTACGTATTTGAAGGCAGCAGTTATGCGTTTACCCTGCTTCTGATCCATTTCGGAAACAACAAAATAATCTCCTACATTTATTGTCTGATTTTCTGATAAAACCAGATTGCTTTCGTTGTTGCCAATCTTGAAATTAGAGCCGCCTGTTGCATGAGCAATAGGTACGCTTGCTTGGTTGCCAGAACCATCAGCAAACTCCAGATTATATTGGTTGTCGCCTGCGGGTTTAATCCTGATTTTTTCGGTGCGTGCCGTTTTCAAGCCAGCATACTCGATATCCCAGCTGTTGAGCAATGCACCTGGCCTTCTAAGCTGGCTGCTGAGTTTCTTCCCTGCTGGCACATAGGCGTCTTCGTCAGCTGTCATGTTTATCTGGATGCTGCTTAGGTTGTATGAGGTGCTTGCGTTGGCGCCAGTTATGACTGCCTTGGTGCCTGTTATTGTTTCTGTGGCAAATTCTAGTGTTTGCTCTCCGCTCGCGCCTGTCTGTACCGTATTTGTGTCCCTGAGTCTGATTTTGTTAGCTCCGAGATAAAACTCAACCTTTCTAACACCGCCGCCAAAGTCCTGAGAGATGATGTCCTTTATTCCTATATGTGTGCTGTCCTTAAGTGTCTGGATATCGCCCTTGGATAGCGAGTCAGTTACCTCACCATTAATGGTAATCTTGGTGGTTGTGGAGCCGACGAAGTCGAGCGCGACCTCGTAATTCTTACCATTGATTGTGTAGGTCTTGGAGTCACCCTCATTTAGGGTGTCTTTGACTGTTCCACTCATGAGTGTCATGTCAACTTCAGAATGGCTGGTGCTGTCAGTCCTTGCTCTCACTATAGTCCATGTTTTGCCGAGCATGTTTATGCTCTTTCCTTCAAAGTTCCACAGATAGGTTCCTGTTGAGGACATCGTACCAGAGCTGTCTGTCACAACTGAAACAGGATGTTCAACAAATTCAAGTGAGTATCTGGCAACGCTGTCGCTGTTCCTTGCATAGAAGTAATCAGCTGCCTTGTTCGTGTCAGGGTCTTCTGCATAAACCACTGACATTGAAGCGCCAGGGTTTGCCTGTGCGGCGTTGCTGTCAAAGTGCATGTACTGCCTGTAATCATAGTCGCCCTGACTATTTGAGAATATTCCGGCAGCAAGAAGGCTTGCCAGTTCGTCCTTGCCGATAAAGGTTGTTATGTTCCTTATAACCTCCTGCTTCGCGCTAGCCGGGCCGCTTTGAAGGCTCTCGCTCATCTCAATGTTTTTTCCTCCCATTTTCACAATCCAAGCTTCGCCATTTACCGTCATTGTTGACAGCGTTTCTTTTGATTTGCAAAGGATATACTGGCACACATCATTCGCTTCTGCTGTAAAGTTGAGCCATGTAGAGTAAGTTAGCACATTCTCATTTGATTTGGGTGTTAATATTGTCACTCCACTGCTTCCCATCACTCTCTCAGCTATTAGAAGGGCGATAATTAGGCTTATTAGCAGATAAAGCGTGGGTAAGGATAATGCATTTTTTCTGCGTGGCTTTCCGCAATTATCTATCGTTCCCAAAACCATGTTTCATCGCATAGTAGTTGCGGAACATATTTAAACCTTTGCGTGGCTTCTGGAAGTTTTTCCGACGAGAACCGGAGGATTTTTTATAAGTTTTCAACTCCATCACGCCACTAAATCGTTCAGCCTGCTCGCGAAACGCTTCGCGCTGCACAACAGCTCATTCCCCGCCACGCTTTGCTTCCTCTGCAAGCTTTTTGTCGGGTATGTGCGCTTCCACGTTGGGAACGTCGCTCATGAAGTCTGAAGGCCTGTCTTTCCAGCTGTCTTTTACTATTTGGTAAACTTTGCCCTTTATCGGGCTTTCTATGCCTGCCGAGTTTTCTATGGCGCACAGCTTTTCGTAGAGCCAGAAATACCATTTCTTCTCGCTGCTGCTTTGGCTCATGCACTCCTCATAGATGGCATCGTAGTCAAGGTTCTCTCGCATCAGCCTGTCGCAGTCATTAATGTCGGCAGCTCTTGGAGTCATGGCCTTGAAGAGGAAGATGTCTTCGTTGGCTGCGAGAAGCACTTTCAGCTTGCCTTCCTGTTTGTAGGGAGAGGCGCGGCGCTTCATGCTGTCCGTGAGCTTGAGCATTTTTCCCACTTCTTTCAGGAACACGTCGATTCTTGAGCTGCCTTTTTCGTAAACCGCCAGGGCTGTGATATAAAAATCGTCCTTCAAGTCTGTGCTTCTCTTGAAGCCCGCTTTAATTACTGCTGCGTCGAAAGCGTCAAACTCCTTTTTTGAGGCTATAATGATGTCAATGTCCTTAGTGGCTGGCTTGAGGCCTTTGAAGCACATGGCGCAGCCGCCTATGAGGTAAGCAGCGCAGTGCTCGTCCAAATGCCTGCCCACGCTTGCTATCCAGCTCTTAAGCTCGTCTGCGTTAAACATTAGCCACCCCGTACATAGAAGCGACTCTCCTGAAGTCCTGCAGCTCAAATTCCGGAAGGCTTCCCACTTTTAATTTTTCCTCTTTGGCAGCAAGCAACTGGGCTAGCTCTGAGAACTTGGTGTAGAGGTCGCACTTCATCGCTGCCTTTTCAGCCTTTCCCTTGGCGAGCTTGTTCTTAATGTAAAAGGTCAGCGCCAGGTAGAGGGTTCTGGAGTCCTCAACTTCAAAAAGGGAGTGAACAAAAATTTCCTCCTTTGAAAGCTTTCGCCCAGGCACGTAGCACAGCGCCCCGACAAGCCCAATTGTTATTCCGAAATCAGAGTAGCGGGCAAATCCTGTGTAGACGCCTCTCTTCAGCTTCTCATCGTCAATCGCGAATATTCCCTCATCTTTGTACTTCCACTTCAAAGCGCCGTTCAGCAGGGAGTAGTTCCTGAGCTCTTGCAGAAAGCTCTGCAGCAGTGGCCACGCTTTCTGGTTTACGCGGTAAAGCCCGCCTTGCCTCTGCAAAACGCCTCTGTTCAAGAGCTGCTTGGCGTAGGGGCGCGCTGCGGCAAGGCTCGCTCCTGACTGCTGCGAAGCGAGTGCCAAGTCTTTCCAGTCCAGGCACAGAGCCGCGAGCAGGTCCAGCCGCATGCCGCACAGGATTGGTGAGAAGTCAACTGTCTTGTACTGGAATAGGAGCTCCTTAAGCTTCAAAGCGTACGGCGTTCCGGAAATCCTCACTCTTAGCCTGGTTTGGCGCAGTCCTGCTTTTCTTTCCTTCGCAACGTAGCCCTCCTCTGCAAGCTCTGAAACTACCTCAGACACCCAGTTCTGCGACTTTCCAAGCGCTTTGGCCAGTTCAGGAAGGGTTTCGCTGCCCCGTACTGCCAGGCTTAACGCTCTGAGCATTGGCTTTGTAAGCTTCATGGCAAAAAAACACCATTTTTACTTTTTACTATAATCACCGATTTAGTATATAAATGTATCGGTAATTATAGACAACTTTGATTATCCATCATCAATTGTCAAAGTTCTCTATATTTTATTGTGCTTGCTGGAGAGACATCACCAGCCATAATTATCCCGCTTTTAAGATAATATTATCCTAGAAATAGGGTAACTAGTCCTGTTCGTATATTCGTCTTAGCTACGGCTTAAAGCTGTTCACTGCGCTGATGACGGTGTTTGTTTCCTCTTTGGTCAGCTCCGGGAATATTGGCAGTGACAGTATCTCTGCAGCTGTTTTTTCAGCGACAGGATACCTTTGGCTATTATATTCCGGGTAGGCTTTTTGCTTGTGTATGGGTGTTGGGTAATGTATGAGCGTTTCTACTCCTTTTTCCTTGAGGTGCTGCTGCAGCCTGTCCCTTTGCCTGCTTCTTATGACGTAAAGGTAGTATGCGTGCTTTCCGTATTTGGCTTCAGCCGGGGTTATCACGTTGGCGCCAGAAAGCGATTTGTTGTATTCTGCGGCAGCCTTCCTCCTTCTTTCCACCCACTCGTCAATGTGCTTTAGTTTTGCCAGCAGTATTGCCGCCTGCAGCTCGTCCAGCCTGCTGTTGAATCCCTTGATGACGTGCTCGTATTTTTTCTTTTCTCCGTAGTTTCGGAGCAGCAGGGCGTTTTCTGCCATCATTTCATCATTGGTTATTATTGCGCCGCCGTCGCCGTAAGCGCCAAGCGTTTTTGTCGGGTAGAAGCTGCAGCAGGCGGCATCGCCAATTGCCCCCTTTCTGCCTTTGTAATCCGAGCCTGTGCTTTGCGCAGCATCCTCAATCACAGTTATGCCGTGTTTTTTTGCTATTTCCGTCACAGCGTCCATATCGCAGTATTGGCCGTACATGTGCACTGGTATGACCGCTTTTGTCTTTGGCGTTATGGCATCCCCTATTTTTTGCGTGTTGATGCAGTAGGTGTCCTCGAATATGTCCACGAATACCGGCTTTGCGCCGCAGTAGCTGACAGCCAGTGCTGTCGCTATGAATGTGTTGGCTGGCACAATCACCTCATCCCCCTGCTTGATGCCTGCTGCCCTCAGGCCTATGTGCAGGGCTTCTGTGCCTGAGCCAACAGAAATGCAGTGCTTTGCCTTGCTGTACCTTGCGAAGGCCTTTTCGAACTGCTCAACCTTCTCTCCAAGTATGAACCTGCCTTTTTCCAGCACTTCGCTTATTGCAGCATCTATCTCGCGCTTTATTTCGCGGTATTGCCTTTTCAGGTCCAGAAACGGTACAGGCTCCGGTTTTCTCATTTGCTTTTGTCGCTTTTGTGTTTTTCGTACACTGGCTTTCCGTGTCTGTTTTTTAAGTCGTAGATGCTGCACACCGGCCTTGCAGGGTTTCCTATAGCAACTGTTTCTTTTGGTATGTCTTTTGTAACCACGCTTCCGCTCCCCACAAGCGCCCTTTCGCCAATCGTTACCCCGGGCAGTATTGTCACGTTAGCGCCTATTTGCGCCCTCGTCTTTATCCTGGGGCCGTCCTTCTGAGCCTCCTCTGGCTTGCTTAGCCTGCTACCTGGGTATTTGTCATTGGTTGTCACGGTGCCCGGCCCTATAAACACGCCATCTTCTATGACCGTGCCTTGCGCTATGTAGCAGTTGCAGTGCACCTTGACGTTGTTCCCTATCCTGCAGCCGTAGTCAATTACTGAGTTGTTCCACAGCTTGAAATTTTTTCCGATGGCATTCTCTTCCCTTATTATCGCGTTGTGCCCCATTATCATCCCTTCGCCTGCTGTTACGCCCTCATAGACTGTGCTGTTGCCGAGGAAAATCGCGTTTTTTCCAATCTTGACTTCTTTCTCACCAATCTTTCTTAGGCTTTTCTCCCCTATCGTCACGTTTTTGCCAATCTTCCAGCTCGAATGCGTTTTCATTTTACCAGTAATGCCGTTTGTTTTGCCTATAAAAATTGGTTGTTGCCCTGATGCCATTTGCAAGGGATGTTTTCGGCTGCCAATGAAGGAGTTTCCTTATTTTTGCTGCGTCTGCAACAAAGCTTCCAGGCTCGAGCTGCCTCGTTTCCTCCGGATAGGGCACGAGCTTGTAGCTCCCATTGCCATTTGCCCTTATTACCTCCCTCGCGAGCTCAATAAAGCTTGTGCCTTTTCCTGTTGCTACGTTAAGCACTTCGCCACTTGACTTCGGGTTCTCGGCTGCTGCCATGAAAGCGTCGCAGCAGTCTTCAACGTAAAGGTAATCCCTCAGCATTTTCCCATCACCCATGACTGTTATTGGCTTGCCGTCCATTGCGAGCCTTATGAACCAGTTTACCACGCCGTACGGCTTCCTCATCTGGTGCCCAGGGCCGTAGGTGTTTGTTATTCTTAGGCTGCAGCTCCTTAGCCCATAGAGCCTGTTATACATCAGTATCATGTTTTCTGCCGCCAGGCTGGTTATTGCGTACATCCCTATTGGCTTTGTTGGTGTTTCTTCTGTTGCAGGCAGCTTTTTGACTGCTCCGTACTCTGCCCTTGTTCCCGAGTAAATAATCGCTGCGCTATCGTTGTTTTTCCTGCATTCCTCAAGCAGTGTCAGTGTTCCATTGCATCTTATATCCAGGTCTTCAAATGGGAACTCTATGCTTCTGCTGTGGTCCACCTGCCCTGCAAGGTGGAAGACAACGTCTTTCCCTCTTACGGCATCAGCAACTGTTTTTTTATCCCTGACATCGCCAATTACAACCTTCACTTTGTCCTTCACGCCATGGATGTTGAACTGGTTGCCGCCCAGCCCTTCAATCATGGCATCCAGTACAGTTACAGCTGCTCCTGCTTTTGCCAGCTGCATCGCCAGGTTGCTTCCTATGAAGCCCAGGCCTCCTGTTATCAGGATGTTTTTGCTTTTGAGGCTTTTTAGCATGCCTTACCGCACCTTTACTGGATTTTTAAACGTTGCCCTGATTGCCGTGTTCAGCCTTTGCCCAAGCCTTTGCCATGTGAAGTCTGCAAGCATTTTCCTGTAATTTGCTTTCTTTATGCTCAGCGCAGCATCTATCTTTGCTGCCATGTCTTCACTATCATTCGGCCTGCAAATCAGCTGCTCATAACCTTTCAGAACCTTGCGCATCTCGCCAACGTCTGTGCACACTATCGGCTTGTCCAGTGCCATGTAGTCCATTAGTTTGTAAGGCGTGTACATGACCTTTGTGAATTCGTTGTCTTCGTAAGCAACTACCAGCACGTCTGAGGCGTTGAGGTAACGGAGCAGCGCTTCGTAAGGCATTGAGGCAACTGTGGCTATTCTTCCGCCTGAGGCAGCTTCTGCTCCGGAGTATTTGCTCACCATGTCATTCCCGATAAGCATCAGCATTGCCCTTTTGTCCTTTTCCCTGACTATGCTGAAAGCCCTTATGAGCGTGTCTATCCCTGCCCCCCTTATCCCGCCGCTGTACGTTATTATCTTATCACTTATCGGCAGGCCAATCAGTTTTCTGCACTCTTCCTTTGGCAGTGGCTTGTACAGTTGAAGGTCTATTCCGTTTGGTATCGTGACTACGGGTCCTCGCCCTTTCCTTGCCTTAAGCGCCGCATGTGCCAGGATGTTGCTTGCGCACGTCACTAGGCTGCTTTTTCTTGTTACATAGTTATTGACAAGCCTGCCGGCAAGCTTTTGGATTATGCCTGTTTTCAGCAGCGGAAGGTTGCCGAACTCGTATGTTTCGTAATTGTCCCTCACGTCGTAGACAACAGGCCTCTTTTTCGCCGCTGCAATTGCGATCAGTCCTAAAAGCGGATGTGAAGTCGCCACAACAATTTCGTTTTCAGCTGTCATTCTCTTAGCAACGGCAAAGAATTTTATCATGCCTGAAATGGTGAAGGGGAGTATTTCAACCTTCATTCCGTTGAGCTTTCTTGCAGCCCTTTCCTTCCCGGCTTGGTCTGCGCACAGAATTGTTACCTGATGGCCGAGCCTTTGCAGCTCCGATGCCAGCCTGACCTCCCTTCCGAAGTTCTCAGCTATCTGGTCCTTTCCCGAGGAGAACCTTTTCATCACGACGAGTATTCTCACGAGGCGGTTGTGTGCCTGAATCGTATTTAAAGGTTTAGCATGACCCTTTTAAGAAAAGGGTCAATCCAAAACCGTAGATCCAAAACCGTAGCATGACCTCTTTCTTAAAGAGGTCCCCAAGTCGGCAGTAGCCGATTGCGCAGTCCTGCCGAAGCAGGACTTGCGACTGGGTCCAGTCGCGTCAAACGCGACTTGGGAATCAGAAAACGACTAATTGTTCTTTTCTGCTTTCCCTGCTGTTTTGCCGTAATGGTACTTCATAATCATCAGAATGATGTTGAATGCCATTCCTGCTATGTTTGCTGCTATTATGACGACGTCTTTCTTGCTGATGCCGTAAACAAGCCACAAGCTCATTCCCAAGGTAAGCGATGCGTTCATAAGGTATGACAAATCCCTGAGGTGTTTTGTCCTGTAGCCTTTCCATATCTGCGGCACAAAGCTGAACGTGGTCACTATTCCCGCAGTAAACCCAATGATTTCCCAGTTCATTCAGCGTGCCTCAGTTGTGTTTCGAGAAAAAGTTCTCGTACCACTTTATCGTTTCCCTCAGGCCATCATCCAGCCCGAATTGCGGCTGCCATCCAAGAACTTTCTTGGCTTTTGCCCAGTCAAGGTATTGTTCTTGAAGCTCGTTTTTCGCCTCGTTGAGAATTTGTGGCTGCAGGTTTTTTCCGGCGGCAGTTATTATTTTTTTAGCTAAATCCAGCACGCTGACCGGTGTTTCTGTCCCGAAGTTGAATGCCTCGCTAGTCACTTCTTCTTTGTCAAGCTGCTCTGCAGCTGCGATGTAGGCGGCTACAACGTCCAGCACGTAAATGTAATCCCTTATTGGTGTGCCGTCGCTTCGGATTATCGGGCTTTCGTTGTTCAGCACTGCCTTTATTGTTCCGGGTATTATCCTGCTCCAGTTCAGGTCACCCCCTCCATATATGTTGCCGCATCTTGTAACGGCAACCGGCAGCTTGTAAGTTTTTGCGTATGCCCTTGCAAGCAGGTCTGCGCAGCTCTTTGATGCCTCGTATGGCGTGAGCCCGTTAAGGCAGAAGTCTTCCTTGTATGGCAGCTTTTCGTGCTCCCCATAGGCCTTGTCGCTTGATGCAACGACAGTTCTTTTCACGCTGAGCTGCCTGCATGCCTCGAGGACGTTCCACGTTCCCTTTATGTTTGTCTCGAAAGTTGGCAGCGGCGATTTGTTGGCTATGCCCACAATTGCCTGTGCAGCAAGGTGAAAGCAAACCTCTGCGCCGGTCTCTTTCATTGCTTTCTCAACGGCGTTGTAGTCCTCTATGTTTCCCTTGGCCGTGTTCACTTGGTCAGCTATGCCTAGGAACTCAAGGTTTGAGCCTTTAACAGGGTCTCGCACTATGCACGTGACGTTCGCTTCCTTTTTCACAAGCTCGTTGACGAGCCAGCTTCCAACAAAGCCGTTGCCTCCGGTTACGAACACGTTTTTGTCTTTCCAGTTGAGCATTCTGTCACCTTTCGGCAGCCAGTTGCGGTTGTGTCCTTTTAATGCTTTTTATCTTGTCAAAATCCTTGTCAAAGCTCATTATTTCTTTTTCATTGTTGGCTATTGCGCTCTGAAGAGTAAGGGCATCTTCAAAATCAAGTCCAAGCGCCAGATGGGCGATGGCCTTGAGCCTGTCATCCATTGTTGGCACATAAATTCTCAACCCCTTATGTCCTAGAAGGCTTTGAAGAAATCTTTTCATGATTTCAGCATCGTGTTGGTGCCTTTCGAGCTCTATCAGGATGCTGTCAATCGTGAACGTGGAAACAACTGCA
>JACPIJ010000031.1 GCA_016188145.1 Candidatus Woesearchaeota archaeon
CAGCAGCGAAGTTGAATAAGCATCAATGCCGAGCATGTTGCCCATCACGGCTATTGAGCCGTTCCTTGCCTTTCCGAACGAGTAAAGGGTCAGCACTGCAATAAGCATGGAGGCAGAGGCTATTATCCCGAGGAGGAAAATGTACGCTGATGCCTTTATCTTGCGGAAAGCAGATGTTCCGAGCATTGCAGCCTGCGCAGGGCCAAGTGCCGGGAAGATTCCCATCAGAGCACTTGAGAAAAGCCCGACAGCGGTGAGCTTTGCAATTTTCATCGGTTTTTTTATTTTAATCGAAGAGTTTTGCTGCTGCAGGGGAAAAGCAGAGCGGTTTAATAATCCGCCAATGAGCGAGCTTATGCCGAAAAGCCCTGAAAACATTGGCAGCAAAGGCTGGTTTATGCTTGGCAGGCTGAAAACCGCAACGGGCAGGCTGAAAACCGCAACGCCGAAGGCTCCGGAAAGTAAGAAGGTCAGCGCCTTGGCAGCTGCAGATTTTACGTTTTTGCTCCTAAGCAAGTGAAAGGCAACAACCGCTGTCAGGATTAGCCATACATAGTCCTTTGTTGCGTTAAATATTGGCTTTATCGCCAGCAACAGCACTGGGGAAAGCATGACAAGCGCCAAAACGCCAGTTAGGCAGCCGAAGGCTGCAAGCATTACCGCTTTCCTTCCCTGGCCGCGAAGAAGCATCTTGTGCCCCGGCAAAACTGCCAGAGCAGCATCGGATTCTGAAAAGCCAAGGAAAACAGACGGCAGGAACTCGTGGAACACATGGCTGATTGACATGGCAAGTATGAAAACAGCGACTGCAAAAGGGTCAATAATGCAAGTTGGCAGCAGCCAACTGCACAGTCCTGCTGAAGCAGGACTTGTGCCGCTAATAGTGCTGTTGCTGCTGATAACGGTGCTGTCCGCGAAAAAAGCCGCAATAACAACCGCAACAAGGTTTATGTGCAAGCCAGGAAGAACGCCTGTTTAATACTGGGAATACAGCTAAGACCTAATTCCCGCAAATTCCGACGCTATAAGCCTCATAACCCCCATTTAGCTTTCTGATTTATGTGCATCCCGTGCATGATTGGTGGCTTCCCAAATGGAATCTTTTTTTGCCCCAGATTGGGATGTCATAGAATGTAATAATCGTCGGTGATATATAAGATTTTCTTCCTTTGAGATGAATCCCGAGAATAAAGGCGAAGGGGAAATTCTGGTCGGGATAACTACTTTCGGCTCTAAGAAGCTGCATACGCCCCCAGACCCATTTCTCAGCTTTTCCTAATATCTTGCCAATGGTAAGATTAGATTGTTTGTCTTCGAGATTAAGGTATTTTTTGATGAATTTGGCTTCCTATAATGCCTTTATTTTATAATCGCATAATTAAAACCGTCTGTAGTTATGCTGAACGTGCCTTGCTCATAAGTATCGTAAACCTCAACCCCTCTCGATTGCAGCTTTTCCAAAACTTCTTCGTCAGGAATGCCCCATTTATTACGGCTTGATTGAGAACTACCTATAATGGCAACCTTTGGACTTACAGCATCAATAAAAGCATCTGTGCTTGCACTCTTTGAACCGTGATGCGATACCTTCAGTATATCGGCACTAATGTTTAAGCCAGAGGCGAGAATGTCTTCTTCACATTCTTTTTCACAATCGCCTTCCATCAGAACCCTTACCTTTCCAATCGTCAGCAAATAAACTACGCTGTTATCGTTCTCCTTGTTCGCTGGGAAAAGCTCATCGGCAGGACTCAAGATAAGGACTGTAACATTAGGAGCAAGCGTGAACTGGTCGCCCCTTCTCACAACAATAAAGTTCCGCTGCTGTGCCAACTCTATGAAGCTCTTGTAAACATCGGTTGTATATTCCGAACCACTATCCCAGACCTGCAGCACGGGCAAAGTCTGCATTACCTTGATTGTGCCTCCTATGTGGTCAGCGTGGTGATGGCTCGGAATCAGCACGTCAACTTTAGTAGCGTTTATACCTGCCAAAGAAGACAGCACATCATCAGCATCTCCCTTGTCTCCAGCATCGTTAAGCACGTCCGAATCAGCCGTATCTATGAAAAAACTGTCAGAACTTACTGCTATTGCGTGAATAGTCACATTTTGGCTAAGGGCACTTACTGGTATTACTATCGCTGCAGCAGTTGTTACAGTAGGTTGCGGAGGTATCGCAGTTCCTGTTTCAGGAGTTTGCTGAGAACAAGCCGCAACCAATATTGCAGAGAACAGAATCATCAGGCAAAGAGCTTTATTCATTTAGTGCCCTCCTTGAGTAACTTGTTAATTGTTGGCAAACTTTTTTTGATTTCATCCAGTAGCTGGAGCTGGACTTCAAGGGGCAGATGAACTGAAATCAGGGTTTCAATGGCAACCTTCAGCCTTTTGACGTAGAACTCAACGCCTTCCTTTTTGCCAGCAACAACAAGTGCATCTGCAAGCTCGTAAAGTGCCTTTTCTATCCTTTGGAATTCTGGCTTAAGGCTTTGCTCAACCACGCCCCTGGCAACTTCCTCCTCAGGCAAGCCCAGCATGGCAGCAAGTTCCTTACGCTTCTGCTGATAGTATTCTGTCTGTTCCTTGTCCCACTCCATAGCAAGCACTGCCAATTACCGCCTTAATAAAGCTTTTCGCTACCTTTCCAGAAAGGGCTTAATTTATGCTGTCCAGTTCTTTTTCCGCATCGCTGAAGGCTTCGTTTATCCTTTGCTGGAGCTTTTGCAGAATCCTTTTTCTTTTGTCGACTGGCGTCAGGCTTTCCTGCTTATGCTCGTTGCTATGTATTGCATTAGCCAAGTCCTTAAGCACAGTTACGAGCAATTTTAAGTTATCGGCATCAGTCTCTTTGCTTCTCGGGGCTGCCACTATTGTTTCTTCCTCTTTATTTTTGGGCTTTCCCTCTTTCTCTTGTTTTAATTCAGCCTCAGCCTCTCTCTGCAGTCTTTGAAGGATGGTTACCCAGTTCTCCTTTGGGACATTTGCCCCGCCTTCCCTTTTGCTCAAGTTAGCTGCCATTAAGCTGGTCGCCTCCACTCCTTCTTATAAAAGTTTTGCAAATACGGTTCAGACATAGCACTGCAAGCTCAAGGACTGGGGCAAGGGTATGGAGCTTTACTTTGACATTGACCAGAGAACAGGTAAGGTTGTGGTGGATAGAGTGGAAGAAGCAGCTAAATAAGTGAAGTTTGCTCGCTTTCGTCAATCCTGCTTATCTTTTTGAGCTTCGTGCAGATGATTGTTCGGAACTTATTGATGCCCTCAGCATAAACCAGCGAGCCCTTGGTCAGCTTTTCAGCCAACGCATACCTTTCCTTGTGGGATTTGATTATTACGAAGCCGTATTTGTCCTCGCCTTTCTGGACAATTAGCTTTATGTTGCCCTTCTTCGTGAGCCCTTTCTTCACTACCTTACCCTTTACCCTGACCCGCCTGCTGAATTCCTTGCCCTTCTTCTCCTTGCGGGCAAGAACAGTCAAGGTATTGAGCAAGGTCTTATCGATTTTGTTAGCCACTTTAGCACCTTGTGCTTTGTGCTCGGATATAAAGTTTGCTTAAAGAAGGCTATACAATGAGCTATGCTAAATCCACGTTGCCAGAACTTTCCCACTTTCTTTATACTCAATATGTTCAATTCTGACTTTCTCGGGGTCTAATTTGAACAAGATATCCTTTGTAACCTCTTCATCAGGCTGAACCGTGGCAACCATCTTCGACCAGACAGAAGTTGTCTTTACTGGATTGCTTGCCCTATAATAGTTCCCGTCAGAATCAACAGCATAAAACTCGTCGTCAAAGGTAATAGTTAGAGAATATTTGTTGAGGTTCTTTATCTTAATCTTTGCGAGCACTCCACTTTTATCTTGCGGGATGTCAATTGATACAAGCGTAATTTCCCTATTAAAACTCGGGATTACGGCAGTCGTGCCGATTGACAGATTGTAGTTCTTCTCTATTTCTTTTTGTTGCTCCGCATCCTTCTGCCCTTGGATTTCGCTTCTCAATGGAGACTGCTTTTCCCATTCCTTTATTTTATCAGCAAGGTCGCTTCCAAGTTGGTCTGTCACGCATTTGCTATACCCTTCTTCCAAGGCGTTCAAATCATCTAATGCCCTGCAGTAACTTACCGCCTCGCTTTGTGCATCCCATTCTTCTTGCGTAATTTCCACAAGCTTTTCCTCGTTAGTGCCTGTTCCTGAGCCAGAAGGGCTGCTGCTGCAGCCAGCGATTGCCATTATCAGAAATAAAAATCCCGCAATCAGGTAATTCCTCATTTTTCCTGCATCCCGTATGTTCCGCTTCTACAAGCTGGATTACGCTTTCATAAATTCGCCACTCTCTTGCCCAACTCGCCAAATAGCTTTGAAATGTTCCTTCTGGACTGCAAATTGCCGCCAACTGAGCCTGCAACTCCGAGCTTGTCCTTTGAGTGCATCTCAACTCTTGTTTTCCCACCAGCATTAGAAAGGGTAATGGTCAGATTGCTGCCGAGCACTGATAGTAGGCTCATTCCAGTCCCGCATTCGATTGTATTGCCGCTTTCGCTTTTTATTTTCCAGCCAAATTTCTGGAGGGTTGCCTTGACAGCATCCTTGACATCGGCAAGGCTTTTCGCAAAGACCATCTCGTCCTTAACATCCACAAAGCCCATCATGTTCACCTCTTGTATTAGGTGCCACTTCTGGGCTTCCCATATTTAAATATTTTGGTAACTCAAATGGTAATCCAGAGTTAAATAGAAAGGTAACCGATAAGGCTATATGAGCATCAGCCCACGTCTTATCAGTTTCATAGCAAGGGGCAAGAAAAGGCGAGAAATCCTCGCTATGCTGTGCCAGAAGCCTATGAGCCAGCCAGAGATAGCAAAAGCCGCAGGAATGTATAAGTCCCACGCATCAAGGACGCTTAAGGAGCTTTCACAGAAAAAGCTCATTGTCTGCTTAAACCCGAAGGACAGGGCTTTCAAATTCTACAAGGCATCCAGCCTCGGGAATAAAGCTGTTAAAGAAGTTGACAAGGTCCTCAAGCTGCAACAGACAAAATGAAGCTTCTGGCTTATACCTGCTTTTGCCGTCCTCAACGAGTTCTACGATATTCTGCTTGTTGGGCTGGCTTAAACGCTTATCTTGCCGCATCAGTCTTAAGGCAAGCTCTTGATGGTAATCATAGGCTTCAGGGGTTGTATTCTTATTAGAATATTTTTGTCACAAATTTATTTAAACAAAATGCGGTTCTTTACTTCTCAAATGGAAGAAAGAATTATGAAAGGAACCATATCAGGTATTTCTGGAGACCCTTTGTCCAAATTGTGGACTTTGCACTTTGAAGACGGAAGTTCGGCACTTATTGGGTCTGGCTCTGCGGTCAGGCAACTCGCAGCTTGTTATGGTGCAACAGAAGGCACAGGCGATTTAATAGAGAAGATTAAAGGAAAGGAGATATTCTACAGCGTTAACGAAATGAATGTGATGGAAGGGTTTAATCCAGTAGAGGAAGCTTCAGATGAGTTACTGGAGGAGTATAAGCAAAGCTCCTTTACAAGCTGAGGGTATCATTGTTCATAGCCCAATTCAAAATAGCTTGCATTGCCCAACCCAGCCGCAGAACCCGCAATCCTTGTTCGGTTTCGGCATACTTCCCTTCAGGATGCTCAGTGCTCCTTTAAAGATTGCCTGTGCATTGCCGATTGAAACATCCACCTTTATCAAGTCAGTATGGAAAACAACATCACCATCAGGGTTTACCTTGTCAGGATGGTAAAAGAGGAGATATGAGTAGTCCTCTGTCTTGTAGCTGTTCTTTCTCAAAAGGAAGTTGTAAATGTCAAGCTGGTCTTTGTAATGGTGGAAGGTATCATCCTTTACTGGGTAGCCCCTTGTCTTGTAGTCCAGAACTATTAACTTGTCCTTCTTCTGCAAGATGTTGTCCACTGCGCCCCTGAAAAGGTTGCCTTGCTCGTCAGCCCACTGGATGCCCTTGCGGTTGTCCCTCCAGATTTTAAGAAGACCCCTGTTATTGAAAAGCCTGACTTCGCCATTCAGCTTCTGAAGCTCTGGCGGCAGCAGACCTTTTTCCATGAAACTGTCAAAGTGGGCTTTCAGAATCCTGTCCATGCCAGAAGGCAACGATGGGAAAATGGTGGCTGGTCTGTTAATCTCCTTGTTGAACCTAAGCCAGAAACATCTGGGGCATTCCTTCAGCAGGCTCAGGCTGGATGGGGAAAGCTTGTAAGTCATTTTGAACCCGACTTTGAAAGTTACCCTTTAAATTAGTTTCTCAGCCTTGTCTTCTGCTGGATACCGATTTTGCTTAATAAAGCTTGTTCCCAACTTTAGTGACTTTTGACCAAAAGGTTTATATACCAGATTCCATTAATTATGACAATTTAGCCATTAATAATAAATTATGGCGAATAATCAACAAGGTGATTTAAATGGAAAATGAAGCACAAGAAGAAATAAAGCAGGGTGACAAGACAATTAAGTTAGTCATAAGTTTCTTTGCAAACGACCTGCCCAATGAAAAAATGGCATGGCAAAAAGGGGGCGTATATGCACTTACCAATAGAAGTAGGGGCATAAGGGGAAAACCGTATACGCCTTCAAAAATGTTCAATAGGCTGGAGGACATTCCTATGGCAATTGCTGACGTATTGAAGCAATGCAAAGTCGTGATTGTTGAAAGGGATAAGAATACCAAAAAGTTGCAAATCATCGACTATTGAACCAGGGGATTTCCCTATACATTTATAAATTCCCTTGAATAACCGACGTGATATGGCTGACGATAGACTCAGTTCATTTACGGCATCGGATAGGCAGCTAATTTCAGAATTTCAAGCCCGTATTGGAAACGTTGATTGGGTTACCCTAGAAGAGTTCATTCTAAAGAACCCCGAGATAGCAAGACCCGTGATTGGTCACTGCTTTGAAACCTGGTTCGACAAACTGATTTGGCGCATGGGGTATTCTATCCAGATAGTCGGCGGAGATGATGCTGTTGACAGGAAATTAAATGGGAAAACTCTCCAGTTGAAAACCCCGTATAAAAATGGCACAATACCTGGGCGTAGAGTAGCATATGCTTTACATAAGACGCATGGGCTTGAGAAAAGACCAGCTAATCTATACAAACCAGAAGATTTCGCCGATTTTTTGATTGGGAAAATTGATAAAGGTAAATTATTAATTTGCCCGAAAGATAAGATTCCAAAGAACAGTAATTACCAAGGAAGAAAATGGCTTGAATACCTTGCTGACCCTGCGTATTTTGACTGGGACTGCGAATGGGTAAACAGGTTCGACCTTTTAGGCATAAAGTTCAACGGCAGTTTACCCGACATATCAAATGGTAGCAAAGTTGGTCTTTTTCCAAAATTGGAAAAGATAACGGAGCTTTCGGATATTGAGATAATCGGAACCCTGATGAAACCCGAAAATTTTAGGGTGCTTGAGCAAAATCTGAAGGGCAGCATTAGGCAGTTGCATTTTAAGAACATGGCAAGAAGGCAGGGAGTTGAATTACATGAGCCTGCCGCAAATCTTGCAACAAGAACAAAAATAAAGGTTGATTTTGTTGATGTTAACGGAAAACGAATACAAGTCAAAGGCAGAACTAAGACGCTTTGTAATGGTAACATTGTGGGTATAGAAGTAAAAGGTTCTCACGGCAGGATTCCACAGCGACTTTACAGAAAATCCGACTTTGATTTTTTAGGAGTGGTGCTTGACCCGGGTAGTATACCCGAAACGTTAAGAGGCGTCAATACTCACGAATACAATTTCGTAACCTTTCCTGTTGATTCCCTACCAATACATGAAAATAGTGGGAAAACGATGTATCCATGGACAATGAAGTTCAGGAATGGCTCGAGAAAAACATTATATTCCTCCACTCCTAAAGAAGTTGGCGTAAAACCCGATGCAAATAAAACTAAAGAATGGGCTGATGTTTATTTAAAAGACGTATTCTATTTCGATGTGGCAAAAGTCAAATTAAACGATTTCTCCATGTTAAAACCTAAAAATTAGTTATTATCAATTCATTTCCCATTTTTCTGACAGCTTGATTAGAATTAGCTGTATGATATCTCCACGACTTAGGATGTAGATTTGCCCACGAGTAAAGTTCCCTGACTGGTTTACAATCATCATAGGTCAAGCAAAACGGATACTTTGTCTGTCTAAGAACTCTAGCTAATCTTTGATGTTCCTCCTCGGTAAAATGATGCTTGTATGCACGTTTTTGGTCTGCCAAGTAGTAGGGTGGGTCTATAAACATGAAGACCAGATTATTTGAAGGTTCTGTGATTACCTTCTCGAAGTCAAGGCAAGTTATCTTTGTGCCCTTTAGCTTTTCGGCTGCTTCTTCTATTCTTTTACCCCACCTCTTTGGAGGAACGCTTTTGGCGTCCTGATAACCCCAGGCGGGTTTATGCATAATCCCGCTGTAAGATGTCCTATTTAGATAAAAATATTTGAAAGCAACATCCAAATCATCTTTTGGAACATATTTTTTAATTTGAGCATGCCTATCTTTCGTTGCTTCCTCTACAGACAGCCTGTCAATTAGCTTTTTTCTTTGCGTATCATCAACCATAACTTTGAGGGTTATTACAAGCTCATTGTCAATATCATTAATCCAATTAACATCTACTCCAGGCTTAGCGAAAAATACGGCACCACCGCCAAAAAATGGCTCTCTAAATTCAGTATGCCGTATTTGCTCCCAGAAAGGTTTTATGAATTTTATTGCTTGAGCCTTACTGCCTGGAAATCTAAAGGGAGATTTTATTGGAGGAGAAACAGTTGTTTCTTCCTGTGAGAATAATTTAGCTTGCACTTCGGTTTTTACCTTATAATTTGTAATGACGAGCTCAAATCCCTTTTTCCTGGAGCCGTTACTCATTTGAGAATTATCTAATCGATAATAAAATTGTATTGGGCATATATAAGCCCACTTGTATAGTTTTCTAATTTCGGGCGTATCGTCATAAGTAAGGAAAAACTTATGTTTAGTTTTCTTTAAACAATCTGCAAGTCTCACATGGTCCTCTTTTTTGAAAGGATGTATATAATGACTTTCTTGATTTGCCGCAAAATATGGCGGGTCTATGAACATCAGAACAGAATTCCCCTGTTTTGGTGAGTTTATAATTTCTTCAAAATCGAAGCTTGTTAATTTCACTGATTTCAACATTTCTCCGCATGGATTTATTCTCTCACTCCACCTATTGGGTGGAAGACTTCTCTTAGGTCTGTAACCCCACGAGGGGGTTCTCATTTTTCCGCTAAAAGAAGTTCTATTGAGGTAAAAATACTTAAAGGCTCTTTCAAGGTCATTCTTAGGCTCTATATTCTTTACTGAAACATGTCTATCTTTAGATGCTTCTTCATTCTGGACTAAGTTTATTAGTTGTCTCCTTGTTTCTGGATTGGCGATAATTCTATAAGTATTCATCAATTCGTCATCTTTATCATTCAACCAGTTGTATTTTGACTTATCTTTAGCAAAGAAAACTGAACCTCCACCCACGAAGGGTTCACGATATTCATCATGTTTTATTTGTTGCCAAAAAGGCTCCAGAATCCGCAGGGCATAGTATTTACCTCCAGGGTATCTGAAAAGCGTTGTAACCTTTTTGTTTCCTTTTTTCATTTTGCATCAATGGTTGCTGAAACCAAATCTTTTGCCTCTGGCATGTTTTTAAATGTTTGCAGGATATTCATAATTGCCCAGCCTCGTAGCAGATATGGTCGGCGACGCAACCACCTTCAGCATCATACCTTCGCCTATGTCTCCTTCAAGCTGTATAGGGAAAATACTTTTAGCCTTAATCCTGCACTCTTTGAAGAGATGAAGATAAGGGCTGATGTCAAAGTTGGCGTTGAAGTCAAGCTTCTGTTCCTCACTGCGTCTCAGCTTTATAGTGGGAAGGATAGCTTCGCTGTTATTTGTAGTTATGGTAAGCAACCCAGCCTTAAACTCAAATTTCAGGCTTTTAGCGTCGTTTATTGCGTTGAGAAAGGCAGAGACGTTGAACGCATAGCTGTCACTTTTGACAAATGTATAGCCAACCAAAGCCTTCTCACCCAACTCAAGGCTTAAAAGCAAAGTATTCATAGAATTCATCCCAGAAATACTTATTTTACCTTTATAGAAAGAAACCCCTACGTGACTCAGGAACTTTGAAATCTGCTCGAATTTGGCGACGAACAGTGCTGGGTTCTTAATTTCAAATTTCATTTTACTGGTAAAATCCTGCCTCAAGCTCCTTCACGAAATCATTGACTTTGGCTGCTGGAGCCCCTTTTTCCAATAACTCTGCTGCAACCTTGTAGAGCACCTGACGGATTATTGACGTCTCGGTCGTGATGCTCCTTTGACCGCAAGTGCTGCACCTATTGTAACTGCCTTTGCTTGAAGCATAGCACGGCTTGCATACCTTTTGCCAAGGCTCACCTTGAAATTCTTTTTTGCACCTTTCACATTTCATTCTCTTTCACCTCCGCTGGTTCACTGTCTTGGAGCTGGGTTTTTATTGCCCTTTTTTCTTTTTGCAACTCCTCCAAAGCCTGGCTATGCTTTGCGATTTCCTCCCTGACTTCCTTAAGCCTGTTGACAACAGACCGAGTCACAGGCTTATCCTCATTTTTCGTTTCCATCTTCTTCCAACCTCCTTTCTTGAGTTTCTTTTTCATTTCCTCTTCCCTCCTTGGTCTTTTTGTGGCTTTGTGCCCAAAGCCTTAATACCTCCTTTTCGCTGAGTCCTTTGCATTTCTCAAGATGCTCTTGCCAGAGCTTGAGTATGCTATGCCAGCCTTCCCAAGTTCCTGTGATGCTCTGGTCAATGTCTTTGCCTTTACAGTGGATTCCGTCAATTGCGTAGCCTGGAAGCTGCCTTGCGTCCAGCTTGACTTCCTGTTCAATGGCTTCGTCAATTGCCGCCTTTTCCCTGCCCTGCTCAGTCATATACCATTTTCTGGAATGGCAAAGCTGCCAAATCGCTTGAAGAATAGAATTCTTAAGGTGGAACTTCCCTGCACAACTCATAAGGGCTTGAATGGCAGGAAATAGCGTTTTCCAGTGCTCTGGAGCCCCGTCTTCGCTTACCAGCTTCGTGAGAATAGTTGTGAGGTAATATTCGCTTTGCCCCAATCTTTCGGTCAGATAGGTAGCCCAATAGCTCGCTTCAGCATAATCGTTGACCCTGGAAGCTTTATACAGGGCACTTGCCACCTGCCACTTGTTGTATTTGCAAGGGCTCTTTTTGGGCTTTTTCCCTTTATCGTTGCCGTTTGCGGCTGCTGCTAATCTTAATTGTTCCTTATCCATTCTCCCTTCCCCAGAGCTTCCGCTACTCGTTTTTGCCGTCGAGAAGCCTATTAACGAGAAGGGGTAATTGCTTTTAAAAAGTTTGTGCCCTCGAATTCAGGCGGGTATTTTGTCAATATTGAGCCTTTTTAGATAGTAATTTAATTGAAGATTCGACAATTTCATTCATTAAAGGTTTTTCCCCGTTGCTGTTTTACGAATGAGTCAGTCAATTCAGGCCGTATTTTCAGCCAAATGATTTGAAATTTCCACAGTTGAATTGGCTGCGAGCTGTTTTTTACGCATAAGCTCATTAGTTCGCTTAAAATCTTCTTTCAGTTTAATGAGCATGAACGGGTCAAGCATCTTCTTTACAAGCTCGTCCGTAGGGGTCGTTTCTATCTTTCCAGAGTGCTGGCACTCGATTCTCTGCCTGCTATGGTCTTCCCAAAGCCCCAGCCTGAACATGAACTCGTTCAGTTCTCTCATACTGGCAAGCAGGGCACTGATGTTTGCATTCTGAACAGGCAGCGTTTTGCGGAGTTTTCTTTCAAGCTCCAGGTCTGTATCAACTCTCTCCCTTGCGTCTTTTATTGCTTGCTCGTATTGGGAATACTGCGCATAAAGGACCTTGGCAGCATTTACCCTCTTTGCCAGCAACTCTATCGGAAGCTTATCTTCTGGAGACATATATTTTCGGAAATAATACCAGAGGGTGGTTGCACTAATTTTCTCGCCAAGATTCTCCTCTATAAACTTGCTCAATTCCTCAAAAGTCCTGTTCCCCTTGCCTCTTAAGATAGAAATGAGTAGCTCCTTATTCGGTGACTTGTCAATTTTTGCAACGTTGCCCCTTCCCATTTTTCCCAGCCTTCATTCCGTAAGGTGACGACAGTATTTAAAAATAACTAACAACTCTCCTTTTAAGCAAAGCTCAAATATTAAAGGAGTTGTGGGATGGTAAACGAGAACAAGGTTAAAAGAATCCTTTTTGGCTTTGCTAACTGGACTTATCAAAAAGCAAAGATGCTTATTATTTTTTTAGTTATCCTCGAATTATATTCTGTGCTGCACGAATACATTCACTATTTGACTAACCAGTTATTAGGTCATTCGGGAAAAATAAGCTGGGGACTTTTGGCACATCACGTCAAGCTTGACAGCTTACAAATGCCCTTTGACCATTATTTCTTAATTGGGGTAGCTCCCTATCTCTTTGATATAGCCCTTCTCGCAGTAGTCTTCAGCCTATATCGGTTTTTCCCCAAATACAAAGCTGTTCTTGCAAAAATCGGGATTTTTCCTTTTTCAGACGTGCTTTGGAATTATTTAATGATGTTGCCAGCCTATTTTACTCAAGCAAGCGATGATTTTCTTAACATGATTAAGCTGGGTGCTCTCAAAGGCAGCGAAGCGTTTCTTGCTGTGGGCATATTCATTATCATCTTAATTTCTGTGAGCATTTACTTGTTTAAACCTTTCATCCTGCCAATTTGGAATATGCTCAAATTCGACAAAGCTGCCAAAAGATGGATTAGCAAGCTGGAACAGGAAAGTTGAAGCTGTAAAAGCGAGCATAGCTTGCCTTGCGGTCTCAATAAACTCTTGAGGCGGTTATTCTACCTTGCATCTGTGCTGGCATTGCCAGCTACATCTGGAATATTTACCGCCTTCCTGAAGCTGGGCATAGTGCCTTGCTCCGCAGACCTTGCATTCCATCAAGCCAGTTTCTGGATTTAGCAGCTTCATTACTTTTTCTGTCATTTTAGTTCTCACCTCTCAGCCTTCTGCTCACTTGGCAAATTTCTTTCTAACAATGCGTCAAAGATAAGCTCTGTTTTCCCAAACAGTTTCATCATCTCTTTTTGAGTCATCTTCTTGGGAAGTCTTATCCCTACCCTAAAAATATCATCCTCATAAATAACAAGCTCTGGTCTCTTTGTCTCTTTATGATTTCCCATTTTTCATCCCTCCATTCCGTTTTTTGGCTTGTTTTCCACATTTTCCTGCACTGCCTGCTTCAAATTCGGAAAGCGACTTTTGAGCTCACCTATCGCATGCCTCATTCTTTCAATAATTTCTTCCTCAACGCCGTCATATAATCCAATATCTGATTCCAAAGCGGCAAGTTTTTCTGTTGGGGCTGAATCACTGAAGCGGAGCTCTTCGCTTATGATTTTCATTCTACCATTAAAATCATCAATCTCTCGCTGCCTAATCTTCTTTTGAAATGCTCGTAATTTCTTTGCCGAGTTATACGCCAATTCTTTCCTTCTTTCTCTGAGCATCTCCAAAGAACAGTCCTGAGTTTCAACAAAGTCCTCTACCGCTTGCTCAATCAGGCTGGAGACTTTCATTATTTTTTCCTTCGCAAGTTCCTCCAAGAACAGCATAGTGCTAATCTTTAGCCTGAACTGGTAAGGCTTGGTTGGCATTTCCCCAGTCAAGTTGCTTCCCCTTCATAGTTTCATACATTTTCATCATACAGACTTTGTCTGACATATTTCAAAATCCCCCAGACTCCCCTCTTACTACTTTATTACTACATAACTTCTATCAGTCCTCCAAGTAAATAAATGTGGTCAGTAGGAAAGCTAAAGGCTCAACTATGCTAATTGCTTTTTTGGCTACCTATCCTATTGTAACCTTCAGCTTGAGGTGCTTTTTGCTTGCTTGTTCGGCTATGGGCATTGGCACGCTCGGACATGAAGTCAAGCCTCTCCACCTTTCCTTCCATTTTCATTTTACTGATATGATTTGGATTTCTTTTCTGTGACGTATGCGTATGTGACATTTTTCCTCCTTCTTCGCTATTCCGTAGCTGTTTGCAGCCCTCTATAGTTCTTGTTTTTGGCTTTCAAAATACTGGTTTGCTGAATGTGAATTCCGATTAGGTTGAACCGTAACCCTGTTTTTTGCCCTTTCCGAGACTTTTGTCGGCAGGATAATTGCAAAGGGGGTAAACTGGAATAAGTCTGGAAATTGCATAGAGTGGCTTCTCACATCAAAAGGTTTTTATAATAGGGAGAATTATTAGCTTTGGGAAAGCAAGTAATTCTCCATTAACAGCTTTTATTTTTCTTTTAGATTCTCACCCCCTCAGCTTGTTTATTATTTCATCAAGCTTCTTGTGGATTGAAAGGTCATTAAAAATCCGTGACCTGACGTAATCGCTGAGGGACCTGGAGCCGTCTGCCTCCGCTAAGTTTAAGAGCTGTTTTTTTTGTTGCTCTGTCAGCCTTATCCGAATGTCAGAGGTAGTTGTTTTAGCCATTTGCCATCTCCCTAAATTCCATAATCTTGAGCAGCGTATTTGGACGGTTCTTCTTTGCTGAGAGCCGTCTTTTCAGTTCTGTAAATTCCTCTGTAGAAGGCACGGTTGCTGTCAAGATTAGTTCATTATTGTTGACTATGAATTGTGCATCCTGATGGGTTACGCCTGCAAGTATCTTTTGGACATTTACATTAGGTTGAGAATTGTCACTCTCAACGATTTTTAGCTTGCAATGGATGGGCATGGTTAAGAGTGGGTTAAGGTAATATTTAAATAGTTCGCCAGATTACATAATAACTTATATGAGAACTGTCCAGACTAAAAGAACGAGCAAGATTCTATTTTACATTGCCGAGAATCCAAGAACGCTGGATGAAGTCACAGCTTTCATACATAAGGGGAATGACAAGGTAGTATTAAAAGTTTCTTATGGACGTTATGAATGCAAATCCTGCAAGAGGGAGCTTGAGAAGGAAATAACTAAAGCTAAAAGACCGAGGTGCCATTTGCGTCTTGAAAAGCTCAATCGGTCGTGCAGGGGGAGCTTACGGGAGATAGAGCTATTAGGGGAGAGGTGGGTTGTAAGACGAGGTAAAAGGACATACGTGGAAGCAATAAAAAACGGCAGCATAGAGCCATTAAAGAAGCTTCATATGATTAAAGGAGACCAACGTTACAGCCTTGACCTTGAAGGCATATTTGTTATCTTGGCTGAAAGTAACTCCCGATTTAGTAAATTGATTGAGCTTGATTTTCATAAGGGAGAAATGTCGGATTTTATCCTTAAACTATTTAATGTGCATATTAAAAGAATTAAGGAGGCGAGGAAGGCTATGTCCAAATCTAAGCTTCTTTTAGAAGACGTTGACATCACGGAATCCTGGCGTTTTTTTGACGTTTTTGAAAATTTCATATGTTCCTACGGGAAGAAATTTTGGTTTCTACTTCAGACAAAAGGAGAGCTTGAAGGCTTTTTTGCAAAATTGGAAGAAAGAGGAAAAGATGCTGCTATATTCAAGCGATTTATGACAAAGTGCTATTATGTTTGGTGGGGTTCTTTAGATTCTATTAATCAATTAACTGGAGACCTCCTATTCAAAAGGAAATATTAGCTGTCTTTGACTGTATGGATTACGTTTATAGTTTTCTCTGGATTTATCTCAGCCAGCAGCCTTTTGTAGGTTATTATGTCTATTTCTCCTCTGGCTAATCTTTGCTTCAAGATTTCGTCTGCACCGACGTTACTGATTACGTTTTCTTTTCGTTCTTCCGCAGGCTTGTTCAGGAAACTGTCCTTGCTCGTAAGCCTCAAGGGGACGCTGAATGCCTCATCAACAAGCTGCGCAGTCTTCGTATTGGAAACTTTGGCGTAAATCAGGGTCGTATCTATCTGATTGTGCCCTAAGCTCTTCTGAATGTGCTCCAACGGAACGCCCTTTTCCAACAGGTATGTGGCGTAGGTATGCCTTAAGGTATGAAACCTGTATTTGTGGACTGTCTTCTGCGTTTCTCTGCGTTTTCCGTGAATTCTTGCCTTGCAGCTTGTCACGTATTCCGCTTCATCAAGTCCGCAAGTCCTCAGCAGATACCTGTATTGCTCAAGAATGGTTTTTTCCAGTATGGGCTTGTTCGGCTGGCTCATTGATGGGAATAGCCACTCGCCGCCTTGGATGATTTCCAGCCACTTCTTCAGGGGGCTTACTGCTATTTCTGGAAGGGTTACAATCCTGTCCTTGCCGTAGCCTTGTTTGCTCCTGTTCGAGTTCTTGCTGTCCCTCACGAAAACTCGCCTATTGACCAAGTCCAAGTCTGCGACTCTCAGGTTGCATACCTCGCTTACTCGCAAACCGCAAAACAGCCCCAACCAGATAGCGACAGCCACCTTTGGTCTGTCCACCCTGTCAAATATGTTGACTACTTGCTCAATCGTGAACGTCACTGGGAGCTTGCCAGACTTCTTCCTGAACCAGATAAGCCTGTTCTTTGCTATGAGCCCTTCCTGCACCCCGTAATCAATTGTTTCGGTCACTATTCGTTCAGAATTGGGCTTTACAATGCCCTTGGACAAAAGGTTCTCATAGACGCTTTTCCTCGTCATTTTCTCCGCTTCCAGTAACTTGTTGATTTCCCCAATTATCAGGTTTTGCTCCATTTTCACAGCCCCCTTACTATCGTCCTCATTTCTTCCATCATCAGAAGCCCGGTATTGCTTTCCCGAACCCTTTTCCTGTTGTATGCGATTTCCATCGCCTTCTTGACCGATATTTGCCCTTTCTCAAGCTTCTGCTTCACGTCGTCAGGAACCCTCGAAGCCAAGAACCACCTATAAGTCGTGCTCGGATTGTATTTATTCCTGAGCAGGAAATCATACAGAACTGTCTCCGTTGGCGTAAGCTCCGTTTTCTTCCTTTTCCTGATTTCCTCCTTGTCGTATGTCCTCCTGCCATAATACAGCGAGCCTTCATACTTCCTCCTGCAATGAGCCAGCATACTTAGCAGCCTGCCTTCTTCAATTTCGGGTAAAGTCTGCTTGAGTTGCTGCTTGATTTTGTTTACAATGTCAAAGAGGTTTACCTTCCTGCCATTATCCCTTACCCTGTATGTCATACCGAGACAAGATAACCTGATTGTCATTTTAAACATTATAGGCAATTTGTAGGACTTTTGTCAAGAATCAGGTTTAGCCGAATGCCCGCAGTATTATAAGCCTGTGATAATGCCCGCAAAAACCCCAGCGAAAGCTGCAACAACATAGGCAAACACGCCTGATTCGTACACTTTAATCCGCCCCACAGCCAATATTGCTAACGCTGCCGATATTACTGCTATTAATCAGCCTCAGCCTTGAGATAATGAGCGAACCTTTTCCCTTATATTGCCTGAGCTCGCCAAACATCTCTACTTCCTGGAGCCTTTTAAGCCCAATGCCCTTTATGTAGCTGGCATCAAAGCTGACTGCTTCGACAGTTTCCAACTCGGCAATTTTTACAACAGCGTGGCTTTCCGTAATAAAAACAGAATCGACAAAGCCAACGATCTTTATCATGGGGCTATTGCCGCTCCTCACATCAAGCTTAGCTGCATCTGATGGCGAAACCTGCAGCGGCTCTGCAACAGACGCAATGATAAAAAGCGCAACAATCCCGATTGCGGAGCATGCTACGCATAAGACAACCAGCTTTCTCTCAGACAGCAACATAGTACATCCAGGTGGATTAGGCAAACAATCTTAATGAGCTTTACTGAGAAATAATTGAAAGAATTTCTGAGACACCGCAGAGAATAGCTTCAGGCGCGCATAATTTTCATAAAAGAGGCTTTTTTCAGAAAAGTTTTCGGACAAACCGGAAATTAAACATCAGAGCCTATCAAGCCTCGTCCGTTCTCCAGTAAGGCCTTATGGCTGACTTTTCCACAGGCGTTCTTTTTCCATTGAGGTAGTCAAGGACGCCTTGCCAGGCGATTTGCGCGCCATTGTCGACCAAGAACTGCCTTTCCGGCACAAACAGCTTTGCTTCCCTTTCACGGCACATTATCCTGCACATCTCCTGCAGCCTGGTGTTGCACGCGACCCCGCCTCCAAGAAGCAGCTCGCTCTTGCCTGTATGCGCAAGGGCTCTCTCAGCTACTTCCACGAGCATTGCAAACACTGTTTCCTGCAGTGAGTAACACAAATCTTCTTTCTTATAGCTGCCGCTTTCAAATTTTCGTATTATGTTAGTCAGGATTCCTCCAAAGCTGACGTCCATGCCCTTCACAACGTATGGCAGCTCAACGTAATTCTTCCCTGCTGCCGCAAGGTTCATTATCCGGGGACCTCCAGGGAAGCCTATTCCTATCTGCCTTGCGAACTGGTCGAGCATGTTGCCAACTCCCATGTCAAGGGTCTCTCCAAAAATCCTGTATTTCCCTGCCTCAAAGGCGATTACCTGCGTGTTGGCTCCTGAAACGTATAGCAGAACCGGGTCCTTTGCATCAGTGAGGAGCCTGCCTATCTCCAAATGGCTGATACAATGATTAACACCAACAAGGGGTTTTTTATGAACAAGCGAGAGTGTTCTTGCAGCCGCTGCCCCAACCCTCAGGCAGTGCCCTATGCCGGGGCCTTGGGAGAATGATATTATGTCAACGTCATTGATTTTCAGTTTGGCTGCTGCAAGGGCTTCGGCTATTGCAATGTCACAGATTTCAACATGGTGTTCTGCTGCCTGTACCGGGATTATGCCTCCTGATTTGGTTGTGAATTGCTTTATTACGTTTGCCAGGATTTTTCCTTTAGCTTTTTTATTATCTGTTTCTGTTGCAACTGAAGCTATGCCTACGCCAAACGTATGAGCAGTGCTTTCTATGCCAAGGGACACAAACTGGTTTTTTTGCATGACAGGATGGGTCTGGCTGGTTATTTTTAAATTTGTTCATAACAGGCAACACTAGTTGTGGATTGGTGAGACCGGTTTGCAAGTTTTCTTTACAGCCTCTCGGCTATGCCCTGCTCGTTAAAGAATAATGCTGCGACCATGGCAATCGCGTAAGCTGCCAGGGGCAGGAAAGCTGGGATGGCAATAGGGCTGCGCTGCAGCAGGAAAGCTGCAAAGTCGAGAACTATTAGCACTGTAGCGGCATAAGCTGCTATCTTGAACGTATCCAAAAGCGAGGCATCGCCTTTTGAAATTTTAACTGCCACGTAAGCCAGGGCAGACGCCACAATTATGATTGCCGCATATTTTACGACAATTGACAAATAGAACAAGATTAGAAGGCCTGGAAGCATTAGAAGGATAAGGGTTGAAGCCGTGCCAGCCAGTTTACCCTTACCGCTGCCTTTCACAAGGTCCAGTTCCCTTATTGGCTTTACATTTTGTTTCGGCTTGAGCAGGTTGCATATTTCGCTGCGGAAGAAGCACAGCAGCGGTTTTGTCCGCAGCTCTGTGCCCGTCAGAACAACATCGTACTGCGCTGATTTTTTTGCATCAGCGGTTGTGTTTACGAAAATTTTCGTGTTGCCAAGCCAAGGAATTTTGGACTCAATCGGCTCTTTAGTTGCAAGTTCTGTCCTTATGTCAAGCCTGGAGAATTTGTCCAGTTGCGATGAAATCCCGCTGTTTAGATTTGCAATTGAAGGCAGGACAAGGGCTGCTGTTGCCATTGTTACAACGAGCAGGAGGTACAGCAGATAGCCTATCACCAGCTTTACTGACTTCTTGGCAATGCCGCGGTAAGCAACCGGGTTGAACGCGTTGGCAACAGCAACGAAGAAAGCTGCCGTATTCTTTATTTGCACAAGTGTTCTCTTTATCATTTGACCCTTTTGGCAAAATGTTGCCGGAGAGGCAACATTCTTCGTCTCTAAGACGAAGAAAGGTTCAATCCAAAACTGTTAAACCCTTTCTTAGTTAACTCTTTCTTGATTGACCTTCTTTTCTAAACCCAAGTCGACTTGCGTCGCAAGTTGGCAGCAGCCGCAATTCCGCTGGTTGCGGAATGCGCAGTCCTGCTTGGCAGGACTTGCGACTGCGCAATCGGGCTATCGACCTCGGGTCCATCGACCTTCGGTCGATGCGCATCGGTTACTACCGATGCTGGATACGCATCGGCCGCTGCCGATGCTGTGTTGCCCGATTTGCGACTGGGCCCATTCGGCAAAGCCGAATTGGGGAAGGTCACGGGAATGGAGTTTCAAGACAGGCTGGTGGCGGCCCAACGCTGTAGAGGTAGTCCTTTTGCTCGTTTGTCAGGTTGTACCTCGCTGTGTGGTATGAGTCTATGGCAAACCGGAAGAACTTGGTTTCCGGGGGATTTGGAAGGGTATCGGTTGTTACACACGTCACGTTCCACATCTGGCCTGTCTGGGCTGCTGTGCACCTGTTTGCAGAGCCGTAGTAGCACCAGTCAACGTAAGACCTTTCCCTCTGCCCGTTCACTGAGGTCATCACGAACGGGTTTATCAGGCTTTCAACGCCGCAGCACGGCGAGCGCACATCGTTGCCATAAAACCTGTCCAGGAAGCTGGAAGCGTTCGCCTCGTGCCTGTACATCCGCCAGTCTAACTGGCGGTAGAATGTGGAGATGTTCCAGTTCGTCACGTTTGTCGCGTTGAAGTAGTTTGTGTAAGCAGTGCCGCCATCCTCGGCCGCTCCCTTGCTGCCTACGGCGTAAAGCGGGTCTGGTACACCATGTATGCCGAATATGACGCTTACGTTTTCGGTGTTGTTTACCATCACGTCGCCAGCAACCACGGAGTAATTTACGGTGAGGTTTGCGCCTATCTGCCAGGGGCCTGTCCTGTTGTCCTGGAATATGGCAAGCTGCAGGGCATTATAGTTTTTGCCAAATGACGTGTTTATTCCGAATGCCTTGAACGAGGCGTTTTCCATGTCCTGCAGTCTCCTTGTCAGGTTTCTTCCTTTCATTATTTCCTTTCCTGTGCACAGGTCTACGCTTTTGTGCAGGGATGGATTGTTGACATCTGCAAGGCTGTCTATGTTGCAGCTGCCGTCAAGCCCGCAGCATAGCGTACCGTTAATAATTACCTCCTTCAATGTTATGTTGAATATCTCAGGGGTTGCGAAGTAGCTGCCGCGCTGGCCCATGTACTCAGCCATTGCAAAAAAAGCGCTGTAAGTGGCAATGTAAAGGGATTGAGGAAGGTAGCTGTTTCTCAGTTCCCTCACCTGCGCACTCGCAGCTTCTGCCTTGGCCTGGGTTGCCGGAAGCTGGTCTTTCATCGTTACCGCCCTCTGAGTGCCGAACGTTACGATAAGGACGGCAGAGATGAGTATTGCTATTGACGTGAAAAAGATTCCTTTTTTGCTGCCAATAAGCGTTTTTTTCATAGTAGGTACCGAATCCGTAGTGGGGTTGCCGTCAGTAGGGTTGATAAGGGGCTTGCCCTGTTACCCTTCAGGCGAGGGTTGATAAGGGCAGGCTACTGCCCTTATTGCCAGACCCTTATTTCCGCTATTGTTGGACCGTAAACAAGTGCTGTCCTGTTTACGACTCCAAAAACAAGTTTTTTGGAGGAAACAAGCACTGCGCTCGTGTTTTCGTTTGAAACTGCCTTTTCGTAAATCAGGTCGTTGTTTATCAGCAGCTTGAAGCTGTACTGCGGGGGTATCAGCCTGTAAGTGACGTTTTTGACAAGCTCGAATGCGTAGTGCCTTCGCACAGTGAAGTAAAACTCTGATGCCTGCTGAAGCACTGTGTTGTCAAGGTTGTTTATGGTGCCGTTTTTTGCCATATTAATCACCAGTGGGTTGTTGAGTTCGCTAAGCTTTAAGGATGATAGCGATTCAGTAAAGCCCCTTGACACAAGCTCTGACTGGGTAGTGTATGGCTGGGCTGACTTTGCTGCAAGCACTATGACCAGAGCTACGGCTACTATCATGGACGCGATGAACGCATCAATAGTCAGGTACTGAGCCTTGTTATCTCTAACAGCTCTGATAAGTTTGAAGCTCGCAAGATCCATTTATCTTACCTCTCCTTATCCTGAGGCTACCCTGATAAGGATTCATTACAGCCTTTGCCGCTGATGTTTACCAATGGGCTGCCAATGCCTGCCCTGTCTTCTTGTACAGGCACGATGTTGCCTTTCTCGTCTTCAAAGTATATGCAGAACTCGGATTCAACGCCAAGCAGCGACTTAAGGTTTTCATATGAAACATTTGAAGCGCTGGCAAGCTTTCCGGCATCGACCTTGGCGCCATCGATAAAGGTGCCTGTCAGGTTTTTTCCGGCACCCACTATTGACGGCAGCTTATCAGCCTCTGCCTGCAGTTTTGCAGTCTGCCTGTTTTCTGCGACAGGGCCTGTAAGGTAGAACAGCAGCACTACAGCAATGAAAAAAAGCACAACGCCAACTATTGCGTCAGTTGACCATGTTTGGGCTTTTTTCAGGCTGGCCCGCTCTCTCATTTTTTATTGCCCTCTTTTCCACTGGCATCGAAATAATATGTGTGCTAGTTTGAATGCCGCTTTAAAACTTTTATGGTTAATCGCTAATCATCGTTAATTTTATTAATTTGAGATGCAGCAGCTTGCGTAGCCGTAGTCGCAGCACGTCTCCGCAGATATTATTCCGTCACTTCCGCAGGAAGGAGGAGGGGGTTCGCACGACGCCTGCTCTGCAGTCGAGAGCGGAAGTGGCCTGAAGGCAACTAAGCCCCGCTCTTTCGTTACGGTGTTTCTGCCCCTCACAACACTACCCCTCACGTCCCTCGCAAGGGCTTTTGTAACATTAAGCTGCACGTTTGGCCTTTTTGAGGCGACAGTCAGTATTGTTATGTTTGCCTGGCTGCTTATCGAAGTGGAGTTGGTAATGCTCGTTATGTAAGGCTGGCCATTCAACGTTGAAGGCAGGGCAAATGAGTGAAAATAACCGTTTTCGGAGCTGAATGCTATCTGGGCTTCCTGCTCAATGAAGTCTGCCAGGTCCTGCAGCAACGCCTTGTAGTTGTCGTCGCTTGCCCGTATGAGGTCGTCTGATACAGCAGCAAGTGTCGCTATAAGGAAAAAGGTCAGCATTGTTATCAGCATCATCGCCTCATTGGCGGACTGCCCCTTTTTGCCTCTTTTTCTGCTTAGCATCGCTTTTGCCTATTGCCAGTGGCACAATCAGTTCAATCAACCAGAACTGCCAAAGAGGCTATTTAATAGTTTCGCAAAGGCATTTACATATTTGCACAAATAAAGCCGCACGACCAACATAACAACAGTCAAAGAATCAGCCGCATGGGATGCCGTTGATGCTTGCGCCTTTGCTGCCCAAGCACATCCTGTCCCCTATGGGTATTATGTTTCCGTTCATGTCTTCAAAGTGTATGACGAAATCGGAGTTTATGCCAAGCTCTGCCTTTAACTGCTCATATTTTTTGTTTGCAAAGTGCTCAAGCAGCTCAGGGTCAACATTGTCCTTTACTATGAATCCTGTGCCGTCTTGTTCTTTTGAGTCTATTATGAGCTTTGAAAGAATCTCTCTCTCAACCATGTCCTTTGTAAGGACTTTCTTTGCGGTGCCATCTTTTGAACGGGCTTGCTGGTCAGCAACAGCATCAAACAGGAACAGCACAACGACAAGGAAAGCCAGAAACCCAAAAACCGCCGTGCGGTCGTCAATGAGCTTGAAATGAGACAAGCCGCCGCTTTGCCCGTTTTGCCTTGCGGCAAAGCTTCTCTGTGTACGCCTCTTTTTCATTCACTATCGCCTCTTTTCTGCTGCTGCAGGTTATTCGCAGCTGCTTTCTAGTATTGGTATATATTTCTAGTATTGGTATATAAATAATATTGGTGTATAAATAGGTTTCGCTCAAAAACAGGGAACTCAGCACCCTGCTATGGGCGCGCACAGCAGCCCTGTCGTTGTGCAGAACTGAGCCCTGTCAGAGTCGTCAACATCGCAATCGCCATCATAGTCCGCATTCATGCACGCCGCGTAGGGGTTACCGCCTGCGTACCCGGTTCCGTCGAACCACCCGCGCTGCCACGTTTTTGAGGGCCTGAATTTGGGAAAGCCTGCAGCGTTAACGCAGCAGCTTGCGAAGAACATCCCGTCAATGGCCGGCTCGTATACGCCATTGGTGTTGAAATCGTACACTACCGACGTCGGGCACCTTCCGCCAAAGTTTATGTGCACAAATATGGTTGTCTGGCCGTTGGGGTCTGCTAGCGTTTCATACGCCTCTATGCTGACTTTTTTAATACCGGCGCCTATCGTCAGTTCATTAAGGCTGCCGTTGAACGACCCGTTGATGTTCACCTTTGACGGGTAAGGGAAGTCTGTAATGGCTTGTTCGGTAATGGCTTTTATCATGAGCTGCTGGGTGCCTGTCCCCCAGTTTCCTATGATGGACAGATTCAGTATGCCTTTCGGCATCCTTGCCTCGAGCTCTGTCCTCGAAGGCGGGCCTTGGTAGTAAACCTTCTCTGCTGTGGTCACTATCTCCCTGCCAAGCTTGTCAAGCTGCGCCTTGTCTATCTGCTCGGCAGAGCTGCTCGAGTAGCGGTAGAACATGTATGCGGCAGGCAGTATCATTATGCCTATAACCACAGCTATAAGCATGTACTCAAAAGCTGCCTGGCCTTTTTGGTTTCTGAGCACTTTCCTCTTTTTCATGAATGCGCAGCACCTTCCCTCATTTTCTCCTAACTCGCTGCAGACGCGTATATTAATCTTTTGGAGAATGGAAGAAAGAAAAAGTAAAAAGAATAAAAGAAATAAATTAGGGGATACGCCGCTAGATGGCTTATGAAGTCCTTCTTGCCAGCATCTCTCCTGAAAGCTGGTGGGTTATTGTCGGGCTGTCAAGCCAGTTATAGCTGAGCGTTACGTTATACCTGTTCTTGTCCCTGCCAGTGTCCCTGAAAGCGCAGTTGGGAGGAGCACCACCACTATCGAGTGTGTTCAAAGTAAATGTGGCACTCGCACCATTTCTTATCGTAGTAGTTATTGTGCCAGTGCTACAGCCAATTCCTAAGTTCCCTGTGCCCAAAGCTTCCGAAGCAGCAGACACCCTAGTCACAGTCATATCCCTGCCGGCACCATTCTGCAGAATCAGCGTTATGCTTGTGCCCCCAACGCTGTGGTCTGTGCAGCTTAAGCTCACTGGGAACGTGCACTTTTCAGGCAGCAGAGTTGATGGCGAAAGCACGCCGAAATAAGCCAGAGCGCCAATGACAACCAGAACTACAAGTATGGCCCAGCCATACGTCATCAAAAACTCCATGGCAGCCTGCCCGCTTTTTTGTCCCAGATTAACTTTCATTTTGCCGTTTACCTCCGAAATTCTATGATGCTGTTACGTTATAGCAAATCACTTAAGTTTTCGTATCTTTTCAAGTGATTTGCTATTAGGCAATAACAGATGGATATACGACTATTAATGTTATTGCCTATAGCTATGTTAACCTGCCCAACAGTTCACCACTGAGCTGGTGGGTTATTGTCGGGCTGTCAAGCCAGTTATAGTTCAAGGTGATGTTATACCTGTTCTTGTCCCTGCCAGTGTCTCTAAACGTGCACGAAGTAGGCGGACCAGGAACATCAGCTGTACTCAACGTGAACGTCGCACTCGCACCATTCCTAACAGTTCTTGACGTGGCGTCTGCACAGCCCTGACCGAGGTTTCCTGTGCCCAAAGCTTCCGAAGCAGCAGACACCCTAGTTACTTGCATATCTCTGCCAGCACCGTTCTGAAGTATCAAAGTAATTCTGTCACGAAGAACCTGGTGGTCTGTGCAGCTTAAGCTCACAGGGAACGTGCACTTCTCAGGCAGCAAAGTAGAAGGGCTCAAAACGCCAAAATAAGCCAAGGCTCCAATGACAACCAGAACGACAAGTATGGCCCAGCCATACGTCATCAAAAACTCCATGGCAGCCTGGGCTCTTTTAGAACTTCCAAACGTAACCATACCTGCAGCCTCCTCTTTTTTCACTATGAAATCCTACGAAAAACTTAATTGACTTACTCTTGTTATGGTGATATTTAAACTTTTCTGTTTGCTGTGCCAAGTCCGGCAAAAAGCAAATAAAGAAGGGAAAAAACAGCCTTAGGCTGTTGCCCACTTTCTTGCGATGTCTGCAGCCAGCTGTTCGTCCTGAACATGGCTATAAGCCATTATGCGCTGCTTCAGCTCTTCCAATAGCTTCATCTTGTCCATCTTTTACCACCCCACTTTACGAAACGGACACAAAACTGGGAAAAGCAGTGCTCTTTCCTTTTTATAAAGATTTCTGTGGCGGCAAATATAGGTCGGGTTAGGCGAACATACTGGCTTGCTTTGTTAAAGCACAACTATTTAAGCACTGAGTTTGAAAACAAACAGTAAGGTAGGCTAAAATGGTTAAGGAAACCAAGAAAGGCGGGAAAGCTTATTACATCTGCGGGGAGTGCGGCTTTGCCTACGAAACAAAGGAGCTTGCCCAGAAATGCGAGGACTGGTGCAGGGAGCATCACAGCTGCAGCCTTGAAATAACTAAGCACGCTATCAATCTTAAACAGCAAACTTCAAGCAATAAGCTTTTATAATGAGGCAGCAAAAGTTGCGTTGAAAATGCCGAAGAAAAGGAAGGCGCTTGCCGTTGCTGCAAACACGAAAGTCATACCGCATGGCAAGCCTCGCTTTGAATATTCCCGGATTACCCCTTACATTTTTCTGGGCACTGACATGTGCTGCACTCAGCACTTTAGAGAGGAACTGCTCAGCAAAGGCATCGCTGCAGATGTTAGCTTAAGGGGAAAACACATAGATACTCCATTTGGCGTAAAATATTTTCTGTGGCTGCCGACCAGGGACCATTACGCGCCATCGCAACAGCAGCTGCTGCTGGGGGCATCAGCGATGGACACGCTGGTGAAGCAGAAAATAAAAACGTATGTGCACTGCAAGGCAGGTCATGGCCGCTCACCAACGCTTGTTGCGGCGTATTTTATTCTCGAAGGAAAAAATGCAAAGGATGCTGTAGCTGCAGTAAGAAGGAAGAGGCCTGGAATCCACCCTACTGCCGTGCAGCTTAAGGCGCTGGAGAGGTTTGAAAAGCTGGCTGGGAGGCTTGTAGGAGGTGTTGGCAAATGAGCGCATCAGCTTCTTATGGGCTGCTGGCTTTTCCGTTGCTGCTCAGCATTGCCCAGTTCCTGAGTGACAAGATAAACATTGAGCGCTCGCGCTACAGGCAGCACCTGGCTTCTTTCGCTGCTGCCATCTCAATAACGTACCTCTTGCTGAGCTTCCTGCCCGAGACCTACGCTGGCGGCTTTACAGTGCTCGGCTACCTCCCGCTGGTCTTGGGTTTTGTTGCAATTCACCTGCTTGAGAAGTTTATTTACAGAAGGTTCTCATCCTCAGGCAGGTTCTCCCTGCGCAGGATTAAAACCTACCACGACGACCTCCATGCCGTGATAATTTTCTCATACCATCTCATCATAGGCGTGGTCCTGATGAATTTTCTTAAGGCAGACCTGCAGAAGGGGCTGCTGTTCCTGCCGCCTTTGCTCATGTTCACAACAATAGGCAACTGGTCTGTCCACCACCACTACGTAACCCAGAACCGCATGCTGAGGCTTGTTCTTGCTTCCGCAACAATAATAGGAGCTGCCTCTGCAGTAGCCATTTCTTTACAAGATTCTCCTGAGCTTTGCCGCAGGCATCCTGCTTTTTGTCGTAGTGCGGGAATCCCTGCCAAAGGAGAAAGAAGGCAAACCGCTGCTTTTTATCCTGGGCGTTATGGCCTACACGGCGCTTATACTTTTTTTCCAGTAAGATGGCGAAGGCAAACTAAGACAAGGCAGGATAGCCACAGCAAGCTTAATAAAGTATCACGCCTACAGCAAAGGGCAGCACAGCAATCGTGATTTTTATGGCAAAAAAAAAGCTTTTCATCTGCGGAAGGTGCGGCTACCGCTCCCATCACAAGACAAGGTGCCATAGCTGCGGCTTCATGCTCGAGGAAGAATGCATAAAGTGCTACAGCGCAAAAGGCAACTGCATCTGCAAGCTTCACGGTGTTTTCATTAGCGACAGGCATGTTAAAAAGCCCAAGAAGGCAGCCGCCGCAAAAAAGAAGCGAAAGAAACTATAGGAGAGGAGCTAAATTTTCGTAAATAACATTCTCCTCTCCTATATGCAACGGAACTTATTTCAGTTAACAACTGAAATTAGCCGGCTTTTGCTGACTTTACTGTTGATATACGATTATTAAGCTCCGTTGCTATAAAGAAGAAAAAGTAGAAAGTAAAAAAACTGGTGTGTTTGTTTATGTATGACCTTGTGATAATAGGAGGAGGTCCTGCTGCGCTTGCAGCAGCGGTCTATGCCGCAAGGCAGAAAATAAGCTTCGTCATGGTTGCTGAAAACATTGGCGGCCAGACAGCGATAAGCGCGGACATAGAGAACTACCTGGGCTTCCCGGCAACAAATGGCCCGGAACTCAGCGGATTTTTCGAAAAGCACATCAGGAAATACGGCATTGACGTGAAAGAAGGCGAAAAGGCCATTGATGTCAAAAGAAGCGGCAAAAACTTTATCGTGAAGACAGCTGCGGCAGCTTACGAGACAAAAACAGTTCTTATCGCCTCAGGCAAAAAGCCCCGAAAGCTGAACATTCCGGGAGAGGAAAGGCTTTACAGGAAGGGAGTCACGTATTGCGCGACTTGCGATGCGCCGCTCTTTTCCGGAAAAGATGTCGCAATAATCGGAGGAGGAAACTCGGCGATGGATGCTGCGCTCCTGGCAGAAAGATACTCCGGCAGGGTTTACATTATAAACATAAATCCGGAGCTAAGGGGCGATGCCGTAATGCTTGACAGCATAAAAAGGAGCAAAAAAATCACAATTTTCAACAGCTCACTGACAACTGAGATTCTTGGCGACAAAACAGCAAGCGGCGTAAAGTGGAAATCGGCTACATCCCAAGCGTTGACTTCGACCACCTGACGGAAAAAAACAAGTGGAATGAAATCACGATCCATGAGGAAAACTTCATGACAAACCTCACCTCAGTCCAGGGCATTTTCGCTGCTGGCGACGTCACGGACATTCCTGAAAAGCAGATAAGCGTTGCCGCAGGCGAGGGCGTAAAGGCAATCCTGAGCGTGTTCAAGTATCTTGGGAGCGCGATGCAGGGATACTAAACATGAAAAAGAAAGAAAAGGCAGAAAAAGTCTCTGCCTCAAGGGCCGACCCCTCATTGTTTTAACTAAGAGTAGTAACTAATATTTAACACTTTCTATTTTATCCTTTATTCCGTTTTTGGCAACAAAAAAATTTCCGGCTG
>JACPIJ010000032.1 GCA_016188145.1 Candidatus Woesearchaeota archaeon
GGTGTAGTTGGGGAAGTAGTAGTAGACGCTTGATTTTGACACGAGCTTTGCCTTGCCTTCCTGCCACCAGTCAGCGTTTCCGAGGTACCACCAGTTGTAGTAGAGGTCGTCTCCGTCGGGGTCTGAAGCGTTTGCTTTGAGGGTCTTGAAGTCGCCTTCGTTGACGTAGCTGCCTGCCTGGCCTGCGGGTTCGAGCATTATCTTGGCTTCAGGAGGCCTGTTGGCGTTCACAACTGTGATGGTGATTTGCTCTTTGTCCTGAAGCAGCCCGTCAGAAGCCGCGAATTCTATGGGGTAGCTGCCTGCTTGGCTGAAGGTTGGGGTCCATGAGAAAACGCCATCAGCAAGCGTAGCTCCTTTTGGCGGCTGGCTGCTGCTGAAAACGAGCTTGTCTCCGTTGAAGTCGTAAGCTGCCAGTGCTATGCTGAGAGTTTCGTTTTCCTTGACTGTTCTGTTCCCTATTGGTGAGAGGACTGGTGGCGAGTCGCATTTGCCGTCGCTGTTGGCGTCTTGGAGCTCTTCGTCTGTTTCTCCGTTGCAGTTGTCGTCCAAGCCGTTGCAGGATTCGGCTGTTGGCTCGGTGTTGCCGCTGCATTCGCTCCACATGCCCCAGTAATAGTCATTTTTGCAGGTTCTTGACTGCGTTCCAAGCTTGCATGTGCCAATGTCTGTTGTTCCGCACTTCTGTTCCTGCTTCTCTTCTGCTTGGCATTCGCCTTGGTTTCCGCACTGGCTCCACTGTGTCCAGCCGCATGTGCTGTTGCACTGCCTTGACTGCTTGCCTCCGAAGCCGCAGCTTTGCGTTTCTTCTGTGCTTGGGCTGCATGGTCCCTGGTTTTTGCATGTTGTGTTAGCAAGCCATTTGCCGTTGCCGCATGCGGTGGTTGTTGTGCCGCAGTAGCCGCACAGCTCAACCTTTTCCAGGTTTTCGTCTGTTTGGCTGTCGCAGTTGTCATCTATGTTATTGCACGTTTCTGTTGCGGCGGGGTTGATTGATGGGTCGTTGTCGTTGCAGTCGACGCCTTTCTCAAAGCCGTCCTTGTCAACGTCTTTGTCTTCAAGTATTGTTATTTTGACGGTTTGCGAGTTGTAAAGCAGCCCGTCAGTGGCTGTTATTGTGGTTTCGTAGCTTCCGGCATCGCCCACTTTGGTTTGCCATTCGCTGCTTTCCATTTTGCCCGTGTAGGTGATTTGGATTTCGTCGCCGTCGATATCAGCTGCAATTGGGCTTAGCACTATCTTTCCGCCTTCCATCACAACGACGTCTGCCAGCGGCTCTAGGAGGGGCGGGTGGTTTGTTACCAGGGTTGCGGCTGATGTTTCTTTGCTGCTGCCGTAGTTGACTGCTGCGATGAGGCTGTAGCTTGCGTCTTCCTTTTTCAGGCCTTCATATCCCAGTTTTACTTCGTTGCTGCCCGGCTGGAGGGTTTTTTCCTGCGTGGCTGTTACGGTTTCTTCGCCTTTGAGGAGGTAAGTGCTGATAATGGCATCCACTGGGGATGAGAGCTTGTTCTGAATCAGGAGGGCTGCCTCGCCGCTCTCTCCCGCAGTTGCGGGCAGGTTAAAGGAAAGCTCCAGCGCCTTAACGCTTATGCTGAACTCGCGGAAGGTCTTAGCCTCGCCATCTTGGACAAACTCCAGCTTGTAGCTGCTTATTCCTTTGTTTTCGGGTGCCGCAAAAGCCAGCTCAGCTGTTGCTTCCTGCTGTTCAGCTGCGAACGCTACCTTTTTCTCAGCCAGGTGCTCCTTCAAGCCACTTCCATTCATGCTGCTGAGCACCAGCTCTCCTTCAAACGCTGTGCCCTGAAGGTTCTGAAGCAGGACATTTGCTGCGAGGCTTTGGCCGGGAAAGGCTTCGGCTGGCACGGCAGCTTCCTTTATCATGACAGGGGAGAAGGGGATGTAGTCTATCGCGTAAACTACTTTCGTGTAAAGCTTCAGCTTGCCTTCGCTGCAGTTGACCACTTCAACAGGCGATATGGCTACTGTCACTATTTCTTCGCTGCCTGTGAAGGAGTTAGAGAAATCTATGCTTGCTTCGGACGATTCTGAAACGCATTCCCGCTTTACAGGCTCGCCATACCACATAGGCAGGCTTTCCACCTTTACGTCAACAGGGTCATCAAAAGCGATGATGCGCACAGCGGTTACAACAGTCTTTGGCGGGAACTCTTCAATAATGACAGCTTTTGGAAGCATCAGCTCACCTTCTTGCTCAGAAAGCGTAGTCTTGTTAGCTACCAAAAACGAGTGTTCGCCAGCGTCTATTACAGAATAATCATTTATAACGAGACTGCTTTCTCTTGTGTACTGCTGCTGTGCAGATGCTTGGCTGCTTTCAGAAACAGCCATAAACCCCTCTTTCAAACCGGAAATGGCGGTAGTGGAAGTTGACGTGGCTGTTCCTGTGTAATTCTTAAGGAAATCTTTGCAAAGCTCCTTTAACTGTCCTTCGTCGTAGCTGGGAACGCTTACAGAAGCGGTCGGGTTGCCGTAGAGCTCGTAAGACATCAGGGCAATTCCTGAAGGCCTGTTTGTCTGCCAGTAGTAGTTGTTCCTTGACTCCCTGTAAGTTTCGCCAAGCGTCTTGTATTTGCCAAGGTTGCACATGAACACTCTCACAAACTCCTTGTCAGGAACAGCTGTGGGAGCTATAAATGCCGCGTTATTGTTAAGCGCTTCCACAAAAGAGCTTACCTTAGGAAGATACGAGCCTGCAAAGTCAGAGTCAAAAACAACCAGCGCTTTGCCTTTCAGGCTCCAGTCAAGGTTCAGCGGCGTGAGGGAGCCGTCGAGGTAGCCGGGGCTGTCAGCCTTTGCCACGCCGCCTTCAACATTGCCGTGGGCTTCAACAACAAGCAGCGATCCCTTCTTCCATTTTCCAAGGCTTTCAGCAACATCATCCCAGCTCCACCTTCCTAGAGTCAGGCTTTCAACGAAATGCGCATCAACGCCATCATTAAACTTCTTCTCCAGCACAGAGATTATGCCCTTGGCGCGCTCGGCATCCCTTACTGAAGTCACGCTGTTATCGCCGAAGTAAGAAGCGTAGTCAAGCTGCAAGTCCTGCGCCTCAAGCTGCTGCTTCATTTCATCAGGGCTCTCCCCGACAATCCTGCCAACAGCAGCGCTCTCATAAGAGATTTGCTGGGCAAAAGCGGCAGCACTAAGCAGCGCTATGCTAATGACTATGCACACCGCTGTCCAAGTCCAGACGAACTTACTGAGCCTTTTCATTTTTGTTTTGCTTTTTCTCTTTTCTAATTTCCTTCATTACCGCATCCCAGCCTTTATCGGTCGCTTCAACAAATTCTTTTCCGAAAAAGCTAACCCTTTGCTCCTTCTCAGTAGCGTATTCATTCCAATAACTATAGCTTAAAGTCTGAACAGTTTTTAGTTTATTCTTCTCGTTTTTATTGTTTGGATCCTTATAGTAGCAGCTGGTGCCATCAGCCATATTAATTATAAAACCGGCAACCCCGACATATTTGGAAGTTCCATTGCATAAAATCTTATAACCTTCTTTATTGGATATCTTATCCAGTTTTCTTAACGTTAGGAACCAGTTTTCATTAAAAGCTATTTCATATTTTTTGTCTTGAAAATTTAAAATAAGTTTTCGTTTTTCATAATCCTGAATAAGTTCAGCGGGAATCTTCGAATCATTTTTCAAAATAAAGACACCATATTTATATGTAGTTCGATTCATTGAAACACCTCCATCAGATAATTTTTATTTGGAATGAATTCTTCTAGTCCTCCTTTGAAATTCACTTTCCAGTAACCTTTTATGTCTTGAGGGTCTATTGACCCTAAAAATGAAATTTCAAATTCTTTTTCTATAACCTCGTTCCAAGTTATATCGTCTATTTTACCGGCTTTACGTAAAGGCAATAATGACTTGTGAGCATCAATTCCATTCAATGCTCGTGGATTGATTTCGAATACATAACCATTACGATAATCGCGACTAGCAAATTCAGCAGCTTTGCTTTTATACGCAGCCGTACTCACAAAATTACCTTGGTGTCCCCGGACGTGATCTAGTAAGTTACTATGGCTGCCTCTTGCTACAAAACCTTTTAGAAGCACGTCATCAGGACTTTCAGCACCATATCTGTAGAGATCTATGTGTGCTATACCCTTGTAAGTTGGCTCACCAGAGATATGTCTGACCCACCCCTTTTGTCTTATTAATTCATCATATTTGCCTATTTTTTTGATTAATCGCAATTTCTCACTACTTGGAAGACTTTTCTGAAAGTCATTAAGTCCTCCAAGATGTTGTCCCATAACAACTTTAGTTCCCTTAGTTACGTCTTCGTAGTCATCAACGTTCTTAATCGTCGCAGCCAGAGCGTCTTCAGGGAAAAACTCGGTAAGCTTGTTGATGTATTTCGAGTTTTCGGAAGTTACCTTGGCGAACCTGCCTACGTTCTTGAAAAGGCCGTCCTTGCCAGTGGCCTTGAAGAACTTCCAGGCGTTATCGAACTTGAAGAGCTGGATTTTGTCAAGGACTTTGATGAGCTTGTCTGCTTCGCCTTTCAGTGCGCTTTTGGTGACCTTTAGCACGGTTTTTAGCGCGGTGCTTCCACCGTCAGCAGCTTCTCCGGCAACAGCACCAACAACAGTAACTGCCCCAACATACTTGCCTATAGTTATCCCAGTTCCAACCGCCGAGCCGCCGCATGCCAAGCCGTTAAGCAGCTCGCCTTTTTTTCCTGTCAGCTTGTTCCAGATGAATGAGGGGCAGTAAAGAACCACGTCGCGTATGTCTGTGACCACATCTGTTGGCGGGACAACCCCTGCAACCATGTCTGTAGCGATGCACGTGCCCTTCTCACCGGCAAAGTCGCCCTGTTCGCACGTGCCAAGCGCAAAGCCCACTATGTGGCTGCCAACTTCCTTCAACCCTGGAGGCAGCTCAGGCGGATTGCTAAACTCATGGATGTAAACAGTATCTTTCTGGCCAAGAGTTGTAGCTGCAAAGTAGTCCGGGTTGTTGATGAGCGCGTAGAGGTTTTTAAGGCCGCTCACAATGTCTTTTCCTGAAACAACGATTGCGTACTCGTTGTTTGCCCACACGTTCCGCTCTACTTCTATTGAGGCTTTGAATGTGTCTGCGGGCTTGCTTCCGATGTCGAACCACGGAACGCACTTTATCGCGTTGTTGTCTTCGCGAGTGCCTACCAGTATGAGCGTTGCCTCGTCCAGCGCGCCGTAGGAGTTGCAGCCTACCTCGCTTGACTTGAGCTGCTTGATGTCGCCGTCAGAGTAGCTGAACGCCTTTATTGCCGCCTTTATTTTGTCTATTTCGCCTTGGACGTCTGAAGGTACAGCATCAGGAACGACTATCTTCACTTTCTTGTGCTCGCTTCTGTCGAACAGCGAGCCTATCTCCCCTACTGTTTTCTTCTTCTCCTTGATGTAAGGCTGGTCTGAGTAAAGGTAGCGCGTTTCTGACTTGTTCTCAGCCCACCATTTCCACCAGCTGTGGATGAAAGCGTAATCCGCCCTGTAGAAGGGCACCACAAAGTCGTCTCCGAGAACTATTATGCTAGCGCAGTCGCCGCACTTTTTGGCTATCAACGCCGCAGTGTTCATGCTGTATGCGTTGTCAGTCATTTCAGGGCTGAGAATGCTTTCGCCATATCCGCCGTAGTTCTGGAACGGGTGCCCTTCCTCTTCCCTGTCAAGGTAGTAAACAACAGTGTCCATTTCGTTGCTGGCGTACTGGAACGCCTGCTCCAGAAGCGCTTTTACTCCTTCCTTGTCGTTGCTGAAGCGCTCGTTCAGCTTTTGCTTGTTTGTTATGATTACTGCTTTTGGCTTGTCAATTACTTTGACCGTTGCTGTTTTTTCGTTTGCCGTGAAGGAGTAGTTGCCGGCTGCGGTTGTTTCGCTGATTTGGAAGAGGCATTTGGTTTCGCCAGGGGCTGCTGCTGTTTTTTGGTTGCATATGCCGTAAGTCAGTGTGAAGTTTTCGGGCTTTGAGAATTCGATGATTTGGAGCTTGTCTGAGATTATCGTGACCTCTATTAGGTCTCCGGGTTGCTTGTAGACTGTTGTGCCATGGGAGGGGGAATCTTCTAGCTGCAGCTTTACTGAGGAAGCTACTGCGTCGCAGCTTCCTTTGGCAGTGTTGCATTTTTGGCTGTAGAGGTTGCACTGCTGCTTCAGTTTTGTTTCCAGGCAGGGGTCTGTGTCGAAGTTTCCGCACTCGTAAGCGTCGCCATTGCCGCAGAAGTATCCGAGCTGCTGGCATTCGTCTTTGCACTTCAGCGGAAGACAGGCATCGTTACCGGCTTTAAGGCTGCAGTAGTAGCCTGAAGGGCAGTCTTTGTTGGTGTTGCAGTCGCAGTCGGCAGCGCTGCCGTCCTTGATTTTGCAGTATTGGGATACCTCGATTTGCTTTTCCAGTTCGTTATTGGTTTCAACTAATTCCTCGATGACGTCTTCGGCGTCTGCGAACACTCTGACCGCGTAGCTTCCCGGAGCCCATTTTTGTTTGTCAAATGAGCATGTTTCTGTTGCGCCTGCTCCAAGGTTAATGGTGTAGCACCATGTTCCCTTGGGCTCGCCGTTGATGAAAGCGTTGCTCTTGAATCCTGATGGCGCAGCTTCGCTTCCAATGTTTTTTATGTCAAACTTTATGGAGAAGGTGTCCTTTTCAGTGGGGCTTGCCGGGTCTGTGTAGATGTTGGTAACTGTGAGGTCTGTTTCGGGGATGTGGGTGACGTCAAAGTTTTTCTCGCCCTTATTGTTGCCGTCGTTAGTTTCACTGATTTTACCGCCGGAGTCGGCAAAGGCAACTACGTTGTGTTTTCCGGCTTTCCATTTCTGGCTTTCTAATGTGCAGATTTGTGAATTGCCGGCTTTAAGCTCCTTGATGATGCATTTGGGCTTCGGTAAGTCATCAATCATGACTTCGCTTTCAAACTCGTCTTTTATGTCGTCGCTGCCGATGTTCTTGACGTACCAGTTCAGGCTGAACGTCTTCTTGTCGTTCAGTTCGCCTCCGGGAGAAGTCCAGATTTCAGTTACTGTAAGGTCGTAGTAGTCAATGTGTGTTACCAGCAAAGTGTCAGTTGCGATGTTGTTATTCTCTTCTGTTTCTGCTATTTCGTTGTCCGGGTCTACAGTGTTCTTAAGCGTGTGCCAGCCTTTGCTGAGTGAAACACCAGTTGCATAGCAGGTGAAGTAATCCAAGTACTTCAAGCCAGTTTTGCTGCATCTTGGCTTGGCTTCGCCATCTATTGCTGGCTCTATTGTAACCTTTTTATCGATGTCGTCAGGTCCGAGGTTGACAACGCCGTAGCCTATCGTAATTTTGTCCTTATCAGTAGGACTGTAGGGGTCTATTAAGAAGCTTTTAGGTGACAAGTCGTACTTGGTGGAAGCGGTGAAGGTGCCTTTTATGTAGTACTTTTTGGTTTTGCTGAAGGCACCTTTGTAGCCGTAGATTTTGGCGTATATCCAGCCGGCTTTTGCCTCAACTGCGCATTTTTCTTTTATGCTTGCTCCGCTAGCTGAGGTGCAGGCTTTGTTGCTGCAGCTGCTGTAGACTTGAAGGTCGTAGTCCAGCCCCGGTGGCACTTCAAGCTCTGCAACGAATTTTCCGGAAGAGGGCAGGTTCCATTTAAACCATTGGACGTCTGTAGAGCTTTCAAGGTAGGCGTAGTATTTTGTGCCAATGTCAAGCTCTGGCGCTACTGGGCATGTCCACTGAGCTGTTATGCTGCTTTCCGAGCCTTGCGCGGCAGCCACTGAACTGAGTATTAAGGCAATGACTGCCAGTGCCCACAGCTGTTTTGCTTTTGCGGTTATTTTCCGAAGAGCCATTTTAGGACCTTTACGAAGAATGATTCTTTTTTCTCACCGCTTTTGTCCTTCTTGGCTTCTTGTGGCTCTTTGGCTTCTGCTGCTGCTGCGGATGTGCCTGTGATTTCAGAACTCGCATCCTTTACGGCTTTTGAACTGCTTTCAGCGCTGCTTTCTGGAGCTTTACTTTGCCCTTCCGCAGACTGTTGTGCTGAATTCAGGGCTTTGCCAGTCTCCTGCTCGCCCTGTGTGGCTGCTAAACCACTGTTTTTATCAGCGTCCTCATCGCTTCCATCATATTCAAATCCTGCAGGGCGCGGCGCAGGCAGCGCGTTCTTGTACTCTTCGCCAGCGAATTTCTCCTCGTCTGGCGTGGTGTCAATGATGCTTTTAGGGTCTACATCGCTTTTTGTGCTCTGCACGCCTGTCGCGTCCGCATTTTCCTCACCAGTGACTGGTCGCGTTTTAGGCCCAACTGTGTAGACTGGCCCGTTCTCGCTTTGAGTTGGATAAGGCACCAGCTCCCACTCTAAACCTTCAGCTGTGAAAGTCATGTTACCATAGTCGTTAGTCCTGTTTTTCCACAGCTCCCACGCTGTTTTATCAACCACGCTGTAGTTGACTTTTACTGAGCCTACCTGTACCATCTGGGCATACGCCCCCTGCGCCACCGCCAGCACCATTAGCGAAAAAATAATAAGCCAAATTGCCACCAAACGATTAGCCAAAAATTTCATCATTTCACCCCCTATTGGTTGCTACTTGGTAACCTGTGGCACCTTAAATACTTTCCTTTTATGTTTTATATAAATGGGAGTTTGTGCCATTTTTGTACGCGTAAGCTGGTCTAATAGTGGCATTTGGTCTTAATATGCCTTTCGGCGGGAAAGCCGCAGGAATTTCAAGAGTTACGGAAGCTTTTCAGCACCTGCCGGAGATTTTGCGGAAAAACGGCTTCTTTGTGAAAAGTTCCCGGCTTTTTCGGAAATTTTTTTGCCCAGTTCTGATAAGAACTGTTTTGCTGGGGATGCGACGTGTCCGGTGGTGTGTGGAAATGGAGTAGCTGAACCATGTGAGCGGTGCGGCCTCGGCTCTTCAACTGATGCTAGCACAAAGTACTGCGCTGATTCTGTGGCCTAGCTTCCCTTGTTTTGTGTTTCTTCCAGAAATTGTTTAGCGGTTACTATCTTTGTCCCTTTGAACTCTTTCAGGTCCAATAAGTCGGGGTCGCCCGTTACTATGTAATCTGCGTTGCAGTCAAAGGCGCATTCAATGATTTTGTTGTCGTTCTTGTCTCTTACGATGTCAAATTTGCTGGTTGGTTCAACAATGCGGGAATGCGTAAGAAAAATGTTAACTAATTCGTTCAGGTTTTCTTCAGGAAATTTGAATTTGTTTCTTAGCTTGTCAGTAACTTCCTCCAGAATTTCGGCAGACGTAACTAGCTGGTATTCCCTTGAAATTCCTTTTTTAACAACGTCATGCGGGTTTCCTTTCCAGAAGATGGAAGAGATTATGATGTTCGTATCAATGACTGCTTTAATCATCTTTTAGCACGTCGCTCTCTCTAATTCCTTTCTTTTTTGCAAAAGCGCTGCCGAAGCTGGTCAATCTTTCAAAATCTTTGACTGTTGGCAGTTCAACTTTCTTGAATATTATGGTGTCTCCCCTGCCGTATACTGCAAATTTGGTTCCGGCTTCTATTTTCAAATGTTCCCTGATCTCCTGTGGGATTACTACCTGGCCTTTCGGAGAGGTTGTGGTTATCTGAACTTCTTCCATAGTCGCATCACTGAGTACAACAATTTTACTTTCTTACTTAAATACTTTTCCATCGAAAAGGCAAACTAGTGGTTTAATCGTTACTACTTAATGGTTAATAATAGAAAGTTTTATAAAGCCCAGAATCAGTGTTCTGGGCTATGCTGAAGCAGCGCAGGAGAGAAGAAAAGCCCGTATGGGTTAGTAACAGGGAAAGAGAACAGCGCGATGGGCGTAGACAGCGCGCTACAGGGCAGACAGCACGGTTGGAGCAAAGGCTGAAAGCAGCAGGGGCGGTTCCTGTAACACGGACCGGTTACGATTCTACATCTTACGATTCCGCAGCTGAAACGCCTGCATTGCCCGGAGAGGCAGGCGGCGGAGCTTTTGGTGGCGGAACATCAACAGTGAGGCAGCCTTGGCATTTTCCGAGGCTTCCCGGGTGGGTTTACGTGGCCGGTTTAGGGGTTGCTGCTTTGGCTGTTTACGTTGGAGTCCAGTTAGCCGCTGCACAGTCTGAAACCAGGCCGAACACGCAGGCAAGGCCAACAGCGGTTTCAACGCCTTACAGGCAGCCAACCCCTGTAGTTTCCCAGTACAAAAAGCAGGCACTTGAGCAGATAGCAGCCATTAGGCAGAAAGAGCCGGGACTGGCGGCAATGCTTGCAGAGAAAGTGAATGTAATGAGTGAAGATGGGGTAAACCGTTTAATTGGGTTTAAAAAACTGGTTCCCATACAAAATGTGATTAATGATGGAAATTATAGCATAGATACTTTAGTTGGGGGTGCCGATAAAACTTTCATTGTTGCAGTAAGCAAGGATGAGTACAGAAGAACCGCTATGCTTGCCGTGTTTAAGGCTGCTATTCCAACGATTGAGCAGTTTCTCGGGGTTAATTATAGCAGGCCGCTGCTTATGATTGATTTGGACAACACTGAAAGTGGGGGAGGAGGGGAGCGGATAAACATTGAAGCTGCGGACTGGACTTTGAGGAACAAAACTCACGAAGCTGGGCATGATGTGTGGGAAGTATACCCGTTAGATTTCGGAATTCATGTCTCTGCAGACTCTATGTCTACTCCTCGTTGGCTTCAGGAAGGCGTTGCGGAGTTCGCAGGAATATACGCTGCCGCCGAATTTTATAATAAAAATCCAGGTATGGTTGTATTTTGGCCTGCGTCTGAGAATGGAAAAGTTCAAGCTACACCGGCTACTGTTAGTTTAGAAGCTATGTATCAAGAATTAAGCGAGGGTATTAAGCTTCGTACATCAAAAGGTCAGCCTGTGGCAGATGTTACGAAAGGCTTCGTTTTTCTGTACGAGTTCCGCCAGCTTGTAGGCCAGGACGCTTTTGCTGAGGCTATGGGTCATCTTTATGATGTTAAGGTTGAGAGGGGAAATACGATTAGGACAAAAAACCTGCGAGGCGACGATCCCCTGTGGACTTTAACTGAGAAGAAGATTGAGGACATTCTGGCGCAGAAAGTGCCTCCTGACAAGCTTCCAAAGTTCAGGGAGCTTTACCAGAGCAGGGTTTACGGCGTGCAGGAGACGAAACCCTAAAGATTTATAAATGAGTGTTGCCAAATGCTGGGCTAGAATGGGCAAAAGAGGTAGCATACTAGCATTTGGAGTATTTTTGGTGCTGCTGTCATCAGCATTCGCAATAATCACTTCTTCGCAGCCTGTTGCTGCTTATCCGTGCTGCATTACTGATTCAGGCTGCAGCTATAATGAGGAGTGCGCGTGGAATCAGATTGGTGGGTTGAGCTGCTTGTTTTTGGGGAGTTGTGTGAAGCTTAGCTGCGTAAATTATGACTTTCCGCCTGCCAGCTGCAGCTCTGACTCGAACTGTGGCAGTGGCAAGTACTGTACTTCATGCATAGGCAACTACATTGACAACCACAACTGCATAAGCGGAGGAGTATACAGCTGCTGCCTAAGCTGCACTTACCCAAGCGCAGACTGCAACGGCGGAGGAGGGTGCGAAACAAACCTTGCTTCTGACGTGAATAATTGCGGAAGCTGCGGAAAGAAGTGCGACCTGAATTTATATAGTGGATGTGAAAATAGTGTGTGTAAAATAAAACCAGACCCGTGTAAGGATAATCCTTCCCATTACGATAAGGATAGCGACGGTTATAAGACTACAAGCTGCCCAGGAGGCACCGACTGCAACGACAATGACATCAGTAAGTGGCAGTTTCTGTCCGGCTACGCTGATGCTGACGGGGACGGCTACACTGTTGGCTCGGCTGTGAGTGTTTGTTCTGGCTCGTCGCTGCCTTCGGGTTATGTTTCAAGCAGCCTCGGAAGCGACTGCAACGACAACCCAACTGGTGGTGCCAGCATTAATCCCGGAGCTACAGACATCTGCGGCAACGGCGTTGATGAGAACTGCTATTATGGGGATGCGACGTGCCCGCAGGTGTGTGGTGATGCAAAAGCCACAGGCACAGAAACTTGCGACTGGGGAACAGCCGGCACTGGCTCAGCAATCTGTGGTGGTAATGGCAACGACCCCTCTGGCTCGACGTGCACGACCTCAGTTAGTTGCCCTAGCGGTTACCCGTCAGTTACTGGTAAGGAACGCTGTAACTCTGCTTGTTCAGGGTATGTTTATGACACAAGCGGCTGCGGCAAGTGCGGGGATGGGACGTGCAACGGGCCTGAAACCAAAGCGAGCTGTGCTGCCGATTGTGAGAAGTGCGGCAATGGAGTGCTGGATTCTGGTGAGGTTTGTGATGCTGGCAGCACAAAGACCCAAACCTGCCCTGGCGGTTATCCGAGCGTTACGCAGATGTGCAGGGCTGACTGTTCTGGTTATGATGGGAGCTGTGGCACATGCGTTGACAGCACGTTGCAGAGTCCGCCGGAGGAGTGCGTGCCGGGACAAACGCAGCAATTCACGTGCTCTGACGGCTCATCCAAAACCCAGTCCTGCAGCTCTTCAACGTGCAAATGGCTTACTCCGAACTGCCCTTCGGTTGAGCAGCAGGCTCCAACATGCAGCGACGGCACAGCATACAACGCATGCTCATCCACCAAGCCCAAGCTTTGCAGCAGTGGTGCGTTGGTTGATCAGTGTTCCACGTGCGGGTGCTTGGCAGGGCAGACGTGTCAGGTTGGTGGGAGTTGCGCTGTTGTTCAGGCTACGTGCACTGATAAAGTTAAGAATCAGGATGAGACAGGGGTTGATTGTGGGGGGAGCAAGTGCCCTGTGTGCCCGGTGTGTACTCCTAATCAGGTTATGACTCATGTTTGTGGGGGGTGTGGCATAGCTTATGAGAGTGTGTGTAATGCTCAGGGAACAGGGACTGGAACGAGGACTGTTAATGATCCGTTGTGCGTTTCAGGGTGTCCTCCTGTTGAGCAGTGTGCTGGGGTTGAGTTGGATGATGATAAAGGGTGTTGTACTGCTGCTGGTTTTCAGTGGGTGAAGAGTGGGGAGCATGATGCTTCGCAGACTGTTGGGGGTGCTTCTGCTGTTCCGAGTTGTGGTGTTCCTGGGTGGAAGGAGTCGAATTTGGGTAGTGTGGGTTCGCTGCTTGGAGGCAAGCTTAATGTTGCCAGCGTGGCTGTGATTGGTGATAAGGCTTATTTTGCTGCAGCTTATCCGCCTTCTTCGAAGGTGCTTAAGTGGTATAGTGGCCAGAATGGGTGGTGGGGGCCGAAGTGGGAGGATGTTGTTGATTATTCTAAGCTTATAGTTGATGTTGTTTCAGCAAAGCTTGATGGTTCTGGTGCTGTGAAGACGAGTTACACTTTCGTTTGTTCTGACTGTGGGCATGCCTCTGGTTTTAAGGTGAGGGCTTACAACGGTAAGTTGTACTTTGCGTGGGCTTTGGGGGATGTTTATTCTTTTGTGGTGGATGCTGCTTCTTTGGCTGGTGGTAGTAAGGTTGGGGTTGCTTCTGTTGTTGTAAGCGGTAGTGCTGGTTTGTTTGATTTTTTGGTTGATAAGGATGGGGTGGAGTATGTTTATGCGAAGGGCGGGCCTAAGGTAAATTATTATGTTGACGATGAAGGCGGCTCTTCGAGTGAGATTGTTGGCTGTGTGGAGGGCAGCGGGGTTTACTCTTCCAGGAAAGGGAAGATTGCGCCTTGGCCTATGAATAGGAAAAATGATTTGTATGGCTGCGGTGGAAGTTTTTGGGGTGATCTTGTTATTGCTTGGGAGGGTGGGAAGAGCTATTATGTTTGGGGTGAAGTGACTGATTGGTTGGGTACTGTTAATAGTTACGTTGTTAAGGTTGCGGTGAAGGGTGGGGGGGTGGGAAGTGTTGGCTTTGCAGGAGAATCTACCAGGAATCCTACGTTTGACAAGTTGTCCAAGAGTGGGCTTGGTGCTGCTGTTGTTAACGGCGTGGTTTATTACTCTTTTATAATTCCTACTGTCCAAAGCAGCGGGGTTAACATTTACACTTTTAACCCTGCGAACAGTGTTCACGGTGTTGCGTTCGGCAGCAGTATGAGGGGTTATGCTTCTGGTGTGTTGAGCAGTAGGCTTGTGAGTGTTGGGAATGTGGTTCTGGCGTCTTGGAGTGGGGGAATTGGGGCTGGTTTTACTTATGGTTCTTCTGCTTCTGAGATGCAGGCTCATCATGATGCGTATTTGAATGATCTCGTTACGGGTTATGATGCGTATGGTGATGAGGTGTTGGTTCCGAAGCCTTTGACAGGCAGTCCTGTGGCTGCTGTTGGCAGTGGTTTTGCTGTTGGCAGGCCGGGTTTTGCTCAGGTTTCCTGTACTGGCGGGCAGGAGGAGCTGAGTCAGAAGGTTGCAAGCAAGAACGTGATTAACACCCAGTTCCAGGATAGTAAGGGTGAGAAGAAGGCTACTACTGCGCTTTTGCCGAATGAGGAGAGGTGTTTTGGTGATGATGCGGATGAGCAGTTTTTTGTGAGGAGTAGGGATTGTAAGGCCGGAGCTTGCACCAGTGATTCTTTTGATAAGGTTTTGTGTGATAAGGCTTCTGACTGCGTTTATGCAGGGAAGTGTTATAGCGACCTTAAGCTGGTTGCTGCGACTTTTTTGGTAATGATTTGGGTGCTGCTTGGGCGTCGGGTTGGAAGGGTGAGGTTAGTGTTGATGTTGGCGGTGATGGGAAGGTTGAGTTTTGTGATCCTGGGCAGTGGCAGGGACCGACTGGTGACGTTGCTGGAACGGTTACGGACAGTAGCGGTGCCGGGATAGGTTCAGCAGTTGTCGTAGCGGTTGGCACGTCTAACCCGCAGCTCGCGTATTCGGCGACTACTGCTGCTGGAGGAACGTACACGATAAGTAATGTTGAGCCTGCGAATTATGACTTTACTGTTTCAAAGGCGGGCTATAACAGTCAGTCTGTGAGTAACCAGCCTGTGTTGCCTTTTCAGACTAGCACTGTGGATTTTCAGCTTGGCGTGAGTGCTGCTACGCTTACGGGCTTTGTGAGGAATGTTTCAGGCAGTTCTGTTGCTGGAGTTGTTGTTAAGGTGCTTGGAACAAGTTTGTCTGCTGTAACAGCGGTTGATGGGAGTTATTCTATTAGCAATGTGCCTGTGGGGAGTTATGATTTGACTGCTAGTAAGGTTTCTGATGGGTATGAGGGCGGTTCTGCGCTGAATGTGGAAGTAGTTTCTGGAACAGTGGCGGTGGACTTTACGCTTCTTAGGGCTTTGGGCAGTTGTGAGGATGACTGTACTGCTGTTGGCTCGAACTTGTGCGATGCGAGCTGCCACGGGAAAGGGCTGTGCTGGTTCTACAGTGAGCAGACTATGCAGGCTTGTGATGG
>JACPIJ010000034.1 GCA_016188145.1 Candidatus Woesearchaeota archaeon
AGCGTATGCGCTGCTCACACAGGTAAGGCCAAAGCCGGTAGACAAGCTCGTAGAGGGGCTATATGATGGTTTTTTCAGAAGCAGGAGAAAAGGGTTGAGCACCAGAGAAGAGGAAAGCATCGATGATTTGGTGCAAAAGTGCTCTGAGGAAGGAGGCTATAGGCTTGTTGTTAGGGATGAGACAGGAAATAGCAGCCTAGTTATGGGTAGTCAGATGCCTGCCGCTGACATTCCTGCAGGCGGCGTTATGGACCAGCCACTTGATGCTTACTTGCGCTCAGAAGGCGTATCAAGACGTTTTGCCATGCTGACTTACAACACCTTGCGGCGCTGCTCGCCTGTCAGCGCGTCATACGCAATTCGCCTTGCGAGTAGACCCTTGCACGGACTTGAGCCTGGTTACGCTTACTCAGGCGTGCTGACCCTAGGTGGGGCCTTTGCCTTCATCAGCACTGAAGGCTTGGACGTTGTCCAGCGCGGTCGCGGCGTAGGCTTAAAGGTCATTGACGCACTTCTTACGTATGTGCTTAACAACGCAAAGGTAAAAGAGCTAGCCAGATCATAGAAAACGTTCCGATAACGACTATTGTACGTACTAGGGGGTGTGCTGATGGATTGTACTAAAACTAAGAAGCAGAAAAGGTATGATTGGAGTAGGCAGCCAACTTGGATTTTATATGTTATCCTACTTACGCTACTTTTTTACGGATTCGCACTTACTGCTGTTGTTTTGTTGTTAAGAGTTAAGGGTGTTATTTAGCCAATTCTTCTATCCAACTACTCATGTCTCATCAACGTGAGGCTTCGGGAAGGGACTATAAAAAACTTTCCCGAAGTTATGATTGTTGCCTACGCATAAACCAAAACGGGAACGAACCCACTTCCTTTGCGAAGGAAGCAGGTTTAATGTCGTTTATGCGTACAGCTTCGCTGCACAGCAACAATCACGAATGGGAGGCACACCCCCTAGCAAACCCTTCCTTAGGGGAAGGGACGTACAATACCGCGTTGTGCGGCTTCGCAGTTGTTTCGGGCAGCGTCTCAACAACTGCTGCGACCTTAGTTTGCCATCAAATCATAGAAAATAAAGTTGTGGCAAACCACGCACAACTAAGGGACATTAGACGTATGTTGGGCATAAACTTCAAAGAACGAGTTTTTCAGCTCTGCATTCCTTCAGGATTAATTGTTATATGCGCCACGGAAGGCAGAACTTTTATCTTTCCAGCCAATGTTTCAAGCTTAGGCGGCGCCCAGCCTTTGTGACCAGCCACTCCTTCCATGGCAGTTTTAATAACCCCATCAAGACCATCATAAAGCTGATTTTGTGTGACCCCTTCTCCTGCCCTGACAAGAATGTGAGGAGTTCCCCGTAAACTACTGCCATCTTCTGGCCAGGGGCGGTTATTGTTGTACATATCAAAACAGGGAACAACTGCGTACTGGCCAGGCTCCTTTTGAACTACAGCACACCAGCCGTCCTCTCCCCATCCGTTTTCCCTTTTTACAATAGGAGTCATATACCGAACGGTAACTTCGTTTAATTCTTAAACCTTTCCAAAACCCGCCAGAACCCTCTTCCCCTTTCCGGAGTCCGGCTGAAGCACTCAAAACCACAAGGTTTTAATATTAGTTATACTTTTTAGTTATACGGTGATGGCGTGATGATAGCTGTAAAAACGAAGCAGTGGGGCAATTCAATAGGCATAGTAATACCCAAAGCTGTTGCTGAGGAAAAGGGAATAGGCCCTGATGAGGAAGTACTGGTTGAGGTAGAGAAGAAGAGTAAGAAAACTGTTCTGGAAGAGCTTTCTGGGGCCTTGCCGTTTAAGAAGCCAACCGAGCAGCTGCTTAGAGAATCAAGGAAGGCGTTGGAAAGCAAATACTGGTGAGAGAATTGCTTTGCCTGGATACTTCTGTGCTTGTGGAAATAGCGAAGAATAATCCGAAATTTACGAAGTTCAATAAAGAAGCATTTATCATTCCAGACGCTATTCTGGCAGAATTTTACGGCATTGTACTGCGGGAGTGGGACGAGCAAACTGCCGAATACTGGTTTCGGAAAATGGGCACCTTTGCACAGCAAACGACAAAGGAGCTTTTGAAGGAAGCAGTAAAGTTCAGGCATGAAAACAAAGCCAAAAACCTATCGTTCTTCGACGCCGTCGGATACGTTTATGCGGTGAAGAACGGTCACAAGTTCCTGACAGGCGACAAAGACTTCGAAGGCCTGCCTAACGTCGAGTTTGTGAAAAAATAAGGACATCTCTTTTCTTCCTATGCCTTTTCCAGTGCTTGTAGCCGTAGTAGGCAACAGCAATGACGATGAGGGCAACAATGAGAACGTCAAGCTGCTTGCTGTACCTGTGCACGATTTCCCACTTCTCCCTAAGCTGCATGCCAACCCAAAGAAGAAAGGTGTTCAAGGCAGTTGCGCCGACGGCAGTGAAGAGGATAAAGCGCTTTAGGTCCATTCTCGCAAGCCCTGCCGGAATGGAGATTAGGTGCCTGATGACTGGGATGAAGCGGCTGATGAGGATGGTGATGCTGCCGCGCTTGGTAAACCAACGCTGAGTCCATTCAAGCTCTTCATTGTCGAGGAAAACGAATTTGCCGAAGCGGTGGATGAGCTCTTTCTCGCCGAAGTATGCAACGAAATAACTGATTAGGGAACCTGTAATAGATGCCAAGGCGCTGACAAAGATGACGAGCCAAAGATTGAGTTTGCCATCGGCAACCAGAAAGCCAGCGAAAGGCATAACAAGCTCAGAAGGCACAGGAGCAACCATGCTTTCCAGCGTCATCAAAACGAAGACGCCAAGGTAGCCTGTTGAGGCAATGATGCCTGTAAACAGCTCACTGAGGCGCTCGAAAAGCATAGCAGCCGCAGCCGCACAGCTGCTATAAAAAAGTTTAGTTTTATAAAGGAACGCTGATTTGCAGCTGTTACGATGAACATTATGCAGATAATTGTGTGGAAGACAAAGTTCCTTACGTCAATAGATGACTGGATAAGGCTTGGGACAATGACGATAATAGCGCTGCTTTTGGCGTCGTGGCTTAACCTGTCAGGGCTGGCATTCACCGCTGTAGTTGCTGCTGGTGTTGCAATCGACGTGCATGATGTGGTTGATAAGGCGATGCAAGGAAAGCCGATAGTTTAGAATTGTTGCAGAATTACCTGCGCCACATTGTTTCAATCTCCGACTCCAGTTCGGCAACCCGCCTCTCGAGAAATCTTATCTGTTCTTTCATGTCACGCAGGCTGTTGTCGAGGAATATCACCCACTCGTTCATGCTGCGCTTCAGCTCGTCAATATCAGTTCTCGCAGCCTGGAAGGACTGTATCGTTTTCTCTTCAAAGTTTGCCATTACCCCTCAACCCACTAATGTAGTTACTGGCAAGTTAATTCACTGTTCTTTTTAAATATATCATAATGTTAATCGTAATATTTGATTATTTATCGTAATTTATACTCTAAGATGCAATTTGTAAAAGCTGCAGTAATTGGCCGTAATAAGAGGTTTGAACAGTTACGCTGCAATTATGGGCAAATGGCAAGGCTGCTTGTGGCGGCAGCGGGTGATACGCGATCAGTCTGAAAGTCTAGAAATCCTTAGGCACTATGCTGGAAAGTGAGAAATAAAAACTGCCGTATGCCTGCTGATGCAAGTTAATGAATGCCTACAGGCCTACGCTTATGTACGTCATTAACTGGTAGGCGAGCGCTTTGGTTGTTTCAGCTGCCATGTCTTTGGCTTCTGACAGGCGCTCTACTGCAGAGTGGGATAGCTTCGTTACCACGGATTCAATCTTTGGCCACGGGTTTTCCTTCAGGACCATGAGATGGTAGAGGAAGAACTTTGCGGCGTAATTGGCAGGTGAGGTTGCAGTGCCGTTAGTTAGGACAGCTATGCCGTATGGAACTCCCTGGCTGAGCATAAGGGCAGTTGTAAGCGTGCTTGTTGTTGCGGTAACGGCTGCTGTGCCTAAGCTGCTGCTCTGTAGCCCTATTCGGGAGCCAATCTCGTCAACAGGGAGATGGAGTCCTGCCAAATAGCTAATGCCTGTTGCTACAGGAGCGAAAAGCCCTGAAACAGCAAAATAGCCAATCATTTTGTGCTCTTTCAGAAACCGCATTGGCCGCTGCACAATTGACCTGTGCTGCGTCGTTGGGGCTGCTGCAACCATTCTTTCAAGTGTGCTAGGTGTGTCAAGCTTTTGAGAAGTCATGCAGTCAGCCTACGTAGCTCATCTGCTTCTTGTCCCTCAGGTCTTCTGCCTGCTTGCTTTGCGTCATTATGTTCCTGAGCTTCTCCTCGAACTTGGCTGCTAGCTGCAGCAGGGGCTTGTAGTCGACGTTCAGGCCAAGATAGGTGTCGAGTGCCCTGATTATCTGGGCAGCCGCCTTGCTGTCTGGCATGGCATCGTGGGTCTCGGCAAAGAAGCAGGTTACAGGCAGGCTGCCTGCTTTCATGAGAATTGCAGAGGTGGGCCCCATTATTATGCCCTCCTTGAGCTTTGCAACCTTCTGCTTATCCAGCGCCTTTTCCTTGGCTGTGAAGTTTGAGTAATAGAACGTCCTGCCGCCTTCTGTTCCCTCTGTGGCGCTTCCAACGCCTTCAACGCTGACAAGCTCTTTTGCATTCAGCGTCTTGCATATGCTTAGCAGTGCCTCTGCCATCTGCCATTCTGTGCCAGGAACTGCCAGTATGGAGTGGATGACAACGATATTGTATTTGCTGCTATAGTATATGCTTAAAGGCTCAATGAGCTTGCCCTCATGAATCGCAACAAGGGCCGGGTTTTTGTCCAGGATAATCTTGCCAACCTGCTTCGTGGCAAGGTGCTGGATAAGGAACTCTGCAGCAATCGCCCCAACCATGCCAATGCCCGGAAAGCCGCTTATGACGATTGGGCCTTTCGGCTTCTGCTTAAGAATTACTTCCATGGCACTTTCTTCTTTCTGGTGTTTTAAATAGTTTGCGGTGATGTCAGGTGTAGCCTTTTGATGCCTTTAGTTGTTGCAGCAATGATTGCTATCTGGCTCCATTTGCTTGAGAATTGACAAAAAGAAAGAAACCGGCTTTCACCAGTTTCTCTTCAGGTGCTTGACTATTGCCTTGGACTCTTCCTTGAATGTTTGCCCGAATCCTATCCCGATGGCAATGGCAATTCCAGCGCCGACAGCTGCCACAACGATGAGCAGCGCGTTGCTTACGAAAGCTGTGTCAACGCCTATCTGGTTCAGGGCTGTGATAAGCACAACCACTATCAGCGCCCATCTTACGATTGAGCTGGCAACCCTCACGCCTTTCCTCTTCGCATGCAGCATCCTGTCAGCTGCAGCGTCTGCCACAATCAAGCCACCAAGCACGATAAGCACAGCAGCAAACACGCTTGGCAATACGGCTGCCAGCTTTGCGAGTTGTTCTGATATAACACCCAGCTTGAACAGTTTGGCTGCCTCAACAATGAACAGTGCAAAAACATACCACTTTATCAGCGCACCGCCAAGGTTTGCAACGCTTACAAAGCCAATGGAATGCGCCAGCCGTGCTTTCCTTAAATGGTCGTCAATCTTAGTAGCGTTAAGAATTGCATGAGTCAATGCGCCAACAAGCGAGCTTAGTATGTAGCCGAACACTATGACAAGCACCCCTGCAATTATGCTTGGCGTAACGTCAACAAAGCTTTGCCATATCCTCACCAAGGGATCGCTCAACGCCTGTCCTGTCTGCTGTAAATAACCTGTCGCACTGGTAACCATTCTCCCATTCACCCCTTTTTTAAGTTTTTATTACGATAGCTCCCCAACTAAATGCCATTGTAGCTCTTGCAGCCTTCATAGCGTGATTGAATGACTCTAACCTAGCATATATTAAAGGTTTTCTTACTATTGCGGTGGCGATAATAGTTGATGTTACTTGTTGGTTACGAAAATGGAAAGGTTTTTAAGGTGTCGTTTTGCCTAAACTGCCAATGGCAACAACAACAGGTGGTCTTGAAGAGCTTTTAGACGCGCCAGAAGTGCGGCAGCTTAATTCCAGAGAACGTGATAGCCTAATTGCGGGGCTAAACAAACTGGCAGCAGTTGATAGTAAGTTGGCAGAATCATGGTTGCTACGGCTTGGAACCGACCTCCTCAGCGAAGGACATGCTACAGTGGTTGCGGAGTATGCTCTTTTTATTGGCAACCTTATCGATAGGCATGGTTACAGCTTAGAGGCTATTGGCTGGCCGGTGGTTCACGCTACTGCCGATTCGAGGTTGCCTGAAAGGCTTGGTCTGAATGCACTTCCCCTTGTAGAAAAATACATCAAAACGCTTTTTGGCGCTGCGGAGTTTGCCCAACTGCTTGCGCAGCAACCGGATTTTTTTGCCAACTTTCCGACTGGTTTCCGTATTGCCGGAAAGCCAAAACAACTCAGACAGGTTATGGGCTGGTTCAAGTCGCTTTATGCGCTTGACGAGCAGGTTGCCAAGGATGCTGCATCTGTAATTGCCCGTTTGCCGCATTATGAGTCGTTAAAATGGGCTGCCAAGGACTATCTCTTCACCATTGCGGCATCTGTTAAGAAGTTTGGTTCAGAGCACAAGATTGTAAGGGCGCTCCTCAATCCGGACAAGGCGGAGCTGATAATCCACAAGCTTAAGCGTTACCCACAGTTTCCGTTTGTTTTCGGCAGCACGGCAGAGGCTCCTATAAGCCCCTCGTTTTACCTTGTGGCTGGCGACAGCTCAGCAGAGGAGCAGGTGCAGGCAAATACGCAGCAAATGTTGTTGCACCAAAACCATTTTGACTTGGAACTCGAGCTGCTGCGACAAAGCATGCCTGATATAGTAAGAAGAGTGGGCCTTTCAAACAGGGGCAAGATTGGTCTTCTTGATGCTTGCACTGGCGACGGCACTAAGTTTGCCAGGACAATGATGTACTTGACCAAAGCGATGGCTGAGAATGGTGTTAAAGGAACAGTGATAAGCGGCTTAGCCTTCACAGACTATAACGAGTACCTTATCTTCGAGGCTGTAATGGCCATAGAATCGCTCGGTATCGCGATAGATGGAGAATCAACGGGGGCGCTGTTCCCGCGAATAATTTCTAAGCAGTTGTTTGGCGAGCCTGGCACAGAAGGCAAAAGGAGCATTCCTTCGCTTAAACTATCGCTATGCCCCGGCAACATAGAGGACCTTATTAATAATAAGCTGCTCAAAGAGTTCCAGCAAACTTATCCCTTTTACATAACCACTTCACTTGGAACAACGGTTTGCAATTTTGATCCTGACACCATTGCACGAACTTTACACAATGTGACTGCAGAGTATTGCCTTGTAACAGTTTATGTGAATGAAGACAACGATGCAAAACTGGCTAGCATATATAGTTCTGACCCAGTGAGAGGGCTAAGTGCCAATAACCTTGCAATTGCAGGCGTAAGCAGGCAAGATCTTGGCAAGTTCAACTACAAGGTAGCTGTCCAGAGATGGAGATACACCGGTAATGGCTATGTGGTTGACCCATTGGTCGCTGTTGTGACGTACTTCGAAGCCAAAGAGCGCGTTAGAGGTGCACTGTTTGATTTTGAAAAAGGTGAAAGGGCGCCTGGGCTGCTGTCGATAAAGCCCACAGATTCCCAGTTCAGGACAATAATGGGCCATAATGGATTTGAGACCGTAGCAACATATCAGCTTGATGATGTAGCGCTTTACTTACTTAGAAAGGCGCCTATGGCAGGTAGTTCACAAATTCGCGGTAATAAAGAATTGATTCGTAGTCTGTGACGAAATCAGCGAAATTTGAAAGAAAAACCTGCATGAATTCGTAAAGCTCATTCCTGCCTTTTGTAACTACCTCGAATTCCAGATCGGATATTCCGAAAGCTTTTGTTATGTAAATCACATTTGGACGAAAGTGCAAATACGAAATGACATGTTGCCTGATTTTCCTTGTCAAATTCTTGAATTTAAGGAAAATCTTGTGGTGCTCATAGCCAAGGAGTGCAAGGTTTATTGTTGGTCGAAAGCCGATTATTACCTCCTTGCCAACAAGGTGCTTAATTCGATTCTTTACCGCGTTGGGAGCTAATTTTAGCTCACTTGCCATCCTCACCACCGACGTCCTGGCATCTTTTGCAAGCAACTTCAGGATTGTGAGGTCCTTGCCGTCAAGCTTGATATTGCCAGGATTCCCCAGCACGGCTTGGGTGTAGTCTTTGGTCCCGAAAAGGTAATTGTGCTTGAACTGGTATATTTTAAAAGCCATGCTCACATAATGTTCGTGGAAATACTTCCCAAGGCTGAAACGCAAATCATCGTAAACTTTTTCAAATTCTGCAAGGTCCTTTACATATGCTACAAAGCTAATATTCCACCTACCATGCCCTGCCGTAATCCACCCTATCGAAGGATGATTTAGTCCGTAGTCAATAATCTCTTTTTCCTGTTGCGGTGATATTGGCTGGCACCTCATGAAAATCCTGCAATACAGATACCCTAATTTTGCAATGTCGATAGCAGCATAGTAGCCCTGTATCACACCATTTTTCTCAAGGTTCTTGATGCGATAGCCAGTCACTTCCCTTGACAGTCTGACCTTTTTGGCAATAACAGAAATAGGCTGCCTTGCGTTAACATCAAGCTGGTACAGTATTTGCTTATCTTTGGAATCGAGTTCTACATCGTCCATACATAGAAAAATGCACTATTTATATAAAAATATTGCGTTTTCGGAAAAATTTTAAGCGAAATTCTTATATTCTTATTCAAATTCCCTTTCCAGTGGTGGCTGGGTTGGAAGGTAATGCTAAGACTATAACCGTTGGACTTTTTGGCTTGGGAACAGTTGGAACAGGCGTTGTTAAGGTCCTGGAGAAGCGCAGCGGTCTTATCAGGAACCGCTTAGGATATGACGTAAGGCTGAAAACCATTTGTGTCAGAAACCTTGACAGGGCGAGGGAGGTTAACACTGCCAAGTACAAGGTCACAACCAACAGCGAGCACATTCTTAACGACCCTGAAATCAACGTTGTAGTAGAGGCAATGGGCGGCATAGAGCCTGCAAGAAGCTATATAAAGGAGGCGCTTGAAAAGGGCAAGCACGTGGTAACAGCCAATAAGGCGCTTATTTCCAAACACGGGCAGGAGCTTTTCGAGCTTGCTGCAAAGAATGGTGTTAATTTGGCATTTGAGGCGAGCGTCTGCAGCTCTATTCCAATCATTAAGGGCATAAGGGAGTCCTTCGTCGCTAACTCCATAAGTTCCATATCTGGCATAGTTAATGGAACTACCAACTTTATCCTTACAAAGATGACAAGCGAAGGCAGAAGCTACGAAAGCGCACTTGAAGAAGCCCAGCAGAAGGGCTTTGCCGAGGCAGACCCGAGCTTTGATGTTGGAGGAAAAGACGCTGCTCAGAAAATAGCCATACTTGCGATGCTGGCCTTTAACACTGCGGTTGACCCAGATACTGTGTACACAGAAGGCATTCAGGATGTAACAGCCGAGGACATAAGGTTTGCCGGAAACTGGGGTTACGTGATAAAGCTAATAGCCCTTGCAAAAAAGGCAGATGGCAACGGCGAAGGCATTGATATGCGTGTGCATCCGATGCTGATTGCAAAGAAGCATCCCCTTGCGAGCGTTGAAGGCGAGCTTAACGCTGTTTACCTAAATGGTGACTTAGTTGACGGTCAAATGTTTTACGGCAAGGGTGCTGGCCAGTTGCCTACGGCAAGCGCGGTGATTTCTGACGTCATCGATGTGATGAAAAGCGTTGCCGTTGTCAGAAACTTCAATAGCCTGCCGCTCATTGACATAAACGACTTGGAGTTTTCCTATTACTTGAAGATTCCCGTGATTGACAGGCCTGGCGTGCTTTACAGGATAGCCAAGATACTTGCAACGAATGGCATAAGCGTTGCAGAGCTTTTGCAGCCAGGCGGCAAGGAAAGTGTGCCTTTGATAATAAAGACGCATCGGGCTAAGGAAAGAATGATGAGGCACGCCTTTAACGAGCTGAACAAGCTTGCAGTTGTCAAGAAAGGTGCTGTGATGATAAGGATTCAGGACTAAGCACTCGCTATTTTCTTAAGTATAGCCTCCCTGCCCTTCCAGTCCAGGGCTTCCTTGAGGACTTCTATGATTGATTCCACAGGGATTATGCTAATCTTTGCAGCGCTTGCCTTGTCGAGGATTATGTCCTTGACGTTGCTCTTCGGCACAATGACTTTTTTGATGCCTGTTTCAATCGCTGCCTCAACCTTTGCGGACACCCCGCCGACAGGAAGGACCTCGCCCCTAACTGACAGGCTGCCGGTCATGGCGTATTCCTGCTTTACCGGAATCCCTTTCAATGCCGATATTATAGCTGTTGCAACAGCTATGGAAGCAGAGTCACCCTCAACGCCCTCATAAGTCTGCAGGAACTGGACATAAATGTCATACTTCTTCTTGATGTCCTCGCCAAAATATTTCTTAATGATTGCTGAAACATTTTTCACCGCTTCCTTTGCTATTGCCCCCAATTTTCCTGTTGCTATGATTTCACGTGCCTCTCCGCCAGGCACTACCTCTGCCTCTATTGGCAGGATGATGCCTGAATAAGTTGCCCCTCCTCCAAGAACCGCTAACCCATTGACCCTGCCGACGTGCCTGCCCTCGGTTACTATAACCTCGTATTCCTTCCTCTGCTCAATGAGCTTGTCAGCAATCTGCTGCTCCAGCGACCTCGCGATTTTTTTTGCGTCAAGCACGTGCTGCCGCTCAACAACCGATGCGCCCTTCTCAAGTGCCAGGTCGCCGGCTGCCCTTACCAGGCCGCCAAGGTCCCTGAGCAAAAGCGAAAGGTGGCCTTTCCTGTTAGCCCTTCTCTTGGCTTCAGTAATTATCTCATTAACAGCGTCTGAGGAGAAATGAGGGATTTTCTTGTCCTTTGTAATCTCCTGCGCGACAAACTGGGCAATCTTCATCCTGTTGGCTGGAGTGTCTTCAATGGTGTTTCGCATGTAAACCTCGTAGCCATACCCCCTGATTCTGCTGCGAAGGGCTGGATGCATCCTCGTAACCGTCTCCACATTTCCAGCTGCCACAAGAATAAAGTTGCAGGGCACCGGTTCGGTCCGGACCATTGCGCCAGCTGACCTTTCTGACTGGCCTGTGATTGGGTAGCGGCCCTCCTGAAGTGCAGTAAGAAGTTCCTGCTGCGTTGCCGGCTCAAGCGTCGCTATTTCGTCAATGAATAAAACCCCCATGTGGGCTTTGTGAATCATGCCGGCAATGACACGCTCATGGGCCGGGGTGCCGAGGCCGCCTGAGTTCCTGCACAAGACGCCATTGACTATCATGTTGCCGCTACTCGTTGTGAGATTGTACAGCTTGCCTTTGTGATGGATTCGTTCTACTTTTGTTATAACCTGTTTTGAAAGCTTCATACAGCAACAGCCTCCTTTTCCACAGGGCCGAAGTGGTTTAGCAGCAAATAAAGCGAATTCGGGGTCAATTTAAGCAATTTCATAATATGTTCAGCTCCGTAGCCTCGTTCTATGAGTTCGTAATACTTGCTCTTTTTCCACTCAGCCATCTTTCCAAGAGCGAGGTAGAGCCGTTTGGCCTTATGCTCACAATAGTTAAGCTTAATCCCAATCATAAACTTCAGGATATTATCAAAACGAGTGCTCATAAGCAATCGGTACATTGTATTACCAGACTCCTTAATTTTACCTTTATAGACTGAACCAGTTGCTATTCCCTTCTTTGAAAGGTAGTCTGAAATTTCTTGTAAGAAATCCATGCGATTAGGCTCTAGTTCGTGTTTTCCAGATACACCTACTTCTAGGCCAGTTAGTCTATTCTTCTCAATATGCTGTGAAGGTGATCCTAATTCACTTCCAAAAAAAGAACCGTAAAAATTATCTTCGAGTTTTTCATTTAGATATATCCAAGCTGGAACTTTCAGTTCAATGCTTGTTTTATTGCCCCTTGGTGCGCCAAGTGCTAAAAAGAACCTTATGATGTTCCTGTTAGTATTCTGATAGCACCACGAATGTCCATAAACGCCTCCTTCTATAATCCTTGAGTTTTTGTTTCTGTCTAGGTTAAATATTTCTTCTAAATCTTTGCCGAATTCTTCAACTGCTTCCTTTTCAGAGCTTGATAAAAATATGCCGTTTAGATTTTCGAATATTCCTCCGTCTCCAAAAGTTGCTCCGAGCATCTTTGCGATTAGTGGCAGTTTAGGATTATCAATTTTTAATGGAAGCAGTCCTCGTTCCTTTAGGCAATTTGCTGTCTGAATAGGGACTGGAATGTGTTTTCTTTCATGCCACCATCGTGTCTTGCCAATCTTTTGGCCCATCGCTTTGGCTATTCTCTTGTAACCCCATGAAGGGTTCTGTGCCTTAATAGTTCGATGTTCGTAGTATAGTCTGCATTGTTCTTGCTGAGGTGCGTCATAGGTGTTTATAATGTCGTCTTCGTCAACTATTACGTCTTCCGTTTTGGCAGCAATTTCATATCCGCTTTGAATCTCCCTGGCCTCCACATATTTGATTTTATCACCCTCCCAAACAGCTATTTTATGCTCTGGTGTTACTGAGATTTCGCTGTTTTCTGAGGTAGTGAGTTTTATCATTTCGCCATCATAGTCATAGCGGTTAACCGATAGCGCTTCAATAGGTATAGCAGTACCGTTTGTCTCACCAAACACAAGGAGCTCATCTTTTTCGAGGTAGAGGGCTTCGTAATTTTTTCCCTCTTTTTTGAGAATTTTATCTCTATGGTTGTCCATAACTCCAGCAACAATTTCGCCCAGTGGCTTTTCAACGAATCCACCAGAATTATTTTCTCTAACATATATATTACAGTCTATAAAACTTTGGAAGGGGTCATGAAGCACGTCCCCGAGCAAAGCTCCGGCATGTGCCCCTGTTGCGTCATGGAATGGCGCGGTTTTCTTATTGAAGTTGTCCACAATAACCTTTGGCGCCCTTGCTTTGTTTTCCATCCTTCTCCCAAGGTTCAGGAAAAGAACAAATGAAACCAAGGAAGCAAGCCCAACAAGCGAGAACGACATGAACATTATGCCGCCAAGAAGGGGATTAAGCTTTGAGTAATGGTTGAAAGCCCACCAAGGGAGGATAAGTGATGTGACGAGCAGGATAATCATCACAACATTCTGGTGCCTGAACAGCTTTCCTGCTTCCAGCCTCGAGCTGCTTACAACGTCCCTTCCCTTGCCCGCCGGGACAACCCTAATCATGGGCTGGTTCTCATCGTTCGGGTTTGCAAAAGCCAGCGCATCAACAAGCTTCTCCCTTGGCAGAAGCTCTGCCATCGCCATTCCCATCATTGAGTTATGGACAAAGATGTTATTCGCAAGGAAGTTGTGCGTGTTTTCAGCTTCAAAGTCGTAAAGTTCCTGGACACCCGCATCGGTTATCTTAGTGATGCGTTCCCAAACGACATCTGCACTGGCAAGTTGGTAAAGGCCGATAAGCTTATTTTCAACCTCGTCACTCACGCATTCAGAAACTAGAGCTTGTATGCATGCTGTAACCGACGCGTCGTGAGCTGAAAGGGCTTGCTCTATTTGATTGGATGTCCTTCCTGTCATGTTGGCAAGAGCAGTTTTTGACATCCCCAATTCAAGGGTAAGCTGCCCCAAATCAAGACTCCCGTCAGTTAATATTCTTGGTTGAATCGTGCGAAGTGCGACAAATCTCTGTGAAAATACCTTGGTGGCTTTTTGCACTGTAGCGAGAGTAGGCGTTCGGGTGCCCTGCAGATATCTTTGAAATTGATGCACTCCTATTCCGATGTCTTCGGATGTCAACCGAAGCTTTTCCTTGAGTTCAAATATAAGCTTCCAGATATGGGGCACCTTGTCAATATTGGATTGCGGTTTCTTACCCTGCAATTGGAGCAGGCGCTCCATTTTTCTCGGAATGCTAAACCCAATGCTTGAGAGCTTTGCAAGATTATGCGTATCGTAAATCATCAGGGCAGTATATGGTTTTGGCTGCATGGCGCTGTTTGTTGCGCGGCACATGCGTTTCCTTAGCACTGAGGTAATTCCAAACCTCAAGAGCATGCTCTGAAGCTGAAGCGCCACAAAGTGGTTTTTTGTGGTAACTTCAAACCCGCGCTTAGTCGCGCTTCCGTCCCCATCGAAATATGCGCGAAGGAAAGAGCGCATAATGGAGTGCGGGCTTTTGAGGATTATATCTGGGATTTTT